>CANFPU010000069.1 GCA_947448955.1 Burkholderiales bacterium | reverse complement strand
ATGCCGGCCAGTCGGCCGCGGCCGAGCGGTCGGCGAACCAGCGGCGAAAGGCCGCACATTCGGAGATCTCGGGCGCATCCAGCGGCGGTCGGCCGTTGGCAAACACCAGCCGCAGGTTGTGCGTGATGCTGCCGCTGCCCATCACCAGCACGCCTTCATGGGTCAGTGGTGCGAGTGCCTGGCCCAGCGCAAACAACCGGGCCGGTGACCAGTCGGGTGGGAACGCCAGCGGCAGCACCGGTATCTCGGCCGCCGGCCACATGAAACGCAGCGGCGTCCAGATGCCGTGGTCCAGTCCGCCCTCGGCTTGGCGGTGCACCGGCAGACCGGCGCCGCGCAGCAACTCGGCCACCCGCGCCGCGAGTTCGGGCGCGCCAGGTGCGTCGTAGCGCAGTTGGTACAGCGCATCGGGAAAGCCTGAGAAATCATGCACGCTGGGGTGTTGCGCTGCGGCTAGCAACATCGGCTCTTGGGCCAGCGAATGGGCCGAGATCGCGAGAATGGCCTGCGGTTTTTGCGCCTTGGCCTCGATGGCCATGCCCAGCTGTTGCCAGAAAGGGCCGGTGGCGCTGGGTTCGAGCGCGGTCATCGGCGAGCCGTGGGACAGAAACAATGGAGCGATCGTCATGCGGTGATTAAAGCAGCCGCTGCGCTGCCTCGGGTTCGAAGTCGCTGCATGCTGCATTCAAAGCGCAAGGGCATGGCGTGGCTCACCGTCGTGCGCTTGGTGTACCGTCCCATGTATGAACTCCCACGCATTGCCTGTCTCCATCATCGCGTTGGCCTGGCGCCAGGGCTGGCGCGACTTTCGTGCTGGCGAACTGCGACTGTTGATGATCGCGGTGGTGTTGGCGGTGGCAGCGCTCAGCGCGGTAGGCTTCTTTGCGACCCGGCTCGAGGCTGCGCTGACGCGCGACGCCGGCCAATTGTTGGGCGGTGACCTGGTACTGGCCAGCGACCAGGTCGCGCCGCCCGCTTTTGCTGAGCGTGCCCGCCTGCTCGGCCTGGAACTGGCCGGCAGTGCCAGTTTTCCGAGCATGGCGCGTGCGCCCGATGCCAAGGGTGGTGCGACCCGTTTGGTGGCTGTCAAGGCCGTGACCGATACCTACCCGCTGCGTGGCCAGATGCGTCTGGCCGCGCGCGTTGGCGGCTCTGAGCAGGCGCAGGTCGGCGGCCCGGCACGCGGCACGGTCTGGGTCGATGCCGGCTTGCTCGAGGCCTTGGCGCTCGTGCCTGGCGACACGCTGTTGCTGGGCGAGCAGGGCTTTGAGATCGCCCGTGTCATCGTGCAGGAGCCCGACCGTGGCGCTGGTTTCATGAGCTTCGCGCCGCGTGTGATGTTGGCCGCTGCCGATCTGGACGCCACCGGCTTGGTGCAGCCGACGAGCCGTGTCACCCATCGTTTGATGCTCGCTGCGCCGCTTGACCGCCAGGCGGAGGTGCGCGAGTTCGCGGGCTGGGCCAAGGGCCAGATTGCCGCCACCAAGTTGCGGGGTCTGCGCATCGAGTCCTTGGAGTCCGGCCGTCCCGAGATGCGCCAGACATTGGACCGAGCGCAGCGCTTTCTGAATTTGGTGGCGTTGCTGGCAGCGCTGCTGGCGGCCGTAGCGGTGGCGATCGCCGCGCGTGAATTCTCCCAGCGCCACCTTGACGACTGCGCGATGCTGCGGGTGCTGGGTGCGCCGCAGCGCGCGATCGCCGGCGCCTACGCGCTGGAGTTCGGCGTCGTCGGACTGGTCGCGAGTGCGATCGGGGCGGCGCTGGGCTTTGCGATGCACTTTGTCTTCGTCAGCCTGTTGGCCGGCTTGGTGGATGCGAATTTGCCACCCGCCAGCTGGATGCCAGCTCTTTTCGGTCTGGGCGTTGGCATGACGCTGCTGACAGCCTTTGGCCTGCCACCGGTATTACAGCTCGCGCGCGTGCCACCGCTGCGCGTGATCCGTCGCGACGTCGGCAGTCCGCACGCGGCCTCTGCGGGGGTGTTGATCGCCGGCAGCGGCGGTTTCTCAGCGCTGCTGGTGACGGCGTCCTCCGATCTCAAGATGGGCCTGCTGGCCGTGGGCGGTTTCGCCGGTGCGATCGCGGTCTTCGCGTTGCTGGCTTGGGGCGCGGTGGTGCTGCTGCGCCGCGCCGTGCCTGCCGTCGGCGAGCCCCGTTGGTGGACGCTCGGCGCGGCCGCTCCGCGTTGGCTGGTGCTGGCCACGCGCCAGCTGTCAGCGCGGCCGGGGCTGCTGGTGCTGCAGGTCTCGACGCTGGCAGTCGGTCTGCTGGCGTTGATGCTGCTGGTCCTGCTGCGCACCGACCTGATCTCAGCCTGGCGCTCGGCCACGCCGGCGGATGCCCTCAACCGCTTCGTCATCAACCTGCAGGCTGAGCAAGGCGAGGCCTTCCAGGCCACCCTCAAGGCTGCTGGTGTCACGCGCTACGACTGGTATCCGATGATCCGCGGCCGGCTGGTGGCGATCAACGGCAAGGATGTGGCGCCAGGCCAGTACGCTGACGACCGCGCCCAGCGCTTGGTCGAGCGCGAGTTCAACCTGAGCCATTCGGCCCGGTTGCCCAGCCACAACCTGTTGACCGGCGGGCGTTGGACGCCCGACGAAGCCGACGCGCTGAGCGTCGAGGCTGGACTGGCCCAGACGCTGGGCCTCCAACTCGGTGACCGTCTGCGCTTCGACATCGCCGGCAATCTCCGCGAGGGCCGCATCAGCAGCCTACGCAAGGTCGATTGGGGTTCGATGCGTGTCAACTTCTTCGTGATGTTTCCTCAGGCGCGTATGGACGACCTGCCGCTGAGTTACATCAGCGCGTTTCGAACCCAGGCGCCTGGGCTAGACCGCTCGCTGTTGCAACAGTTTCCCAACCTGACCTTGGTTGACCTGTCCGCCTCTTTGGGCCAGGTTCAGGCGGTGCTCGACCAGGTGGTGAGGGCCGTGGAGTTCCTGTTCGGCTTCACGCTGGCCGCTGGCTTGGTGGTGCTGTTCGCGGCGGTGAGTTCGACCCGCGAAAGCCGGGCCCGAGAGTACGCGGTGATGCGCGCGGTGGGTGCAGGCGGCGCGCTGCTGCGCCAGGTTCAGCGTGCCGAATTGCTGGGCGTGGGGGCACTGGCCGGGCTGTTGGCGGCATTGGCCGCGATCGTGCTGGGGGGTCTGCTGGCGCGTCTGGTGTTCGAATTCGCTTGGGCCCCTTCGCCTTGGGTGCCGCTGGCTGGCACGGTCGCCGGTGCGTTGCTGGCCTGGGCGGCTGGTTGGTGGGGCTTGCGCGAAGTGCTGGGCAGGCCGGTGATGGACACCCTGCGACGAGCGTCGTCGTGACGTTGCGCCGCGGCTGGCATGGGTGTCTAGCAGCATGCCCGTCGTGTCCTGTAAGGTCTTCCTTGGGGTCTAGAACGACTCCCAGTCGTCCGATGCGATAGAAGCCACCGAAGCCACCGAAGCCACTGAATCCATCGACGCCAAGGACGCGACTGAGGTCAACGACGCGGCTGACGCGACTGACGCGACTGACGCGACTGACGCGACCGATGAGGTGTGGCGCGAGGTCTGGATTGCCCGAGCGATCGCTGCCTGTGCGGCCTCGCCGGTGCGTGGGGCCGCGATGGCCGTCCTGGCGGTCGGTTTCCGCGCCGTGAACGCAGCCTGGGTCTGGGTCTGGGTCGGTGGCGATGGCCGCGCCCGGACGGGGAGCTGGCGGGCACCGATCGACGACCCCTGGCCACCCGCGAAACGGAAGTGCTGCATCGTCGTCGCCAAACGCTGCGCCTGTTCGCGCAAGCTCTCGGCTGCTGCCGCGCTTTGCTCCACCAGTGCGGCATTCTGCTGGGTCATCTGGTCCAGGCTGTTGACGGCGTTATTGACTTCGCGGACACGCTGATCCTGCTCGCGCGCGGCAGCGCTGATCTCGCCGATCACGTCGGTCACGCGCTGCACGCTCGTGACGATCTCACCCATCGTCGCACCGGCGTCGCGTACCAGGCGGGCGCCGGTCTCGACCTTGTCGACGCTGGCACTGATCAGGGTCTTGATCTCGCGCGCGGCGCTGGCACTGCGCTGTGCCAGACTGCGCACTTCGGCGGCCACCACCGCGAAGCCGCGCCCTTGTTCTCCGGCGCGTGCGGCTTCCACTGCAGCATTGAGCGCGAGGATGTTGGTCTGGAATGCGATGCCGTCGATCGTGCCGACGATATCGGCAATCCTTTTAGATGAACCGTTGATCTCGTCCATGGTGCTGACCACTTGCGAGACGACCTCGCCGCCACGCCGCGCCACCACCGAGGCCGAGGCAGCCAGCTGCTGGGCTTGGTCGGCGGCGTCGGCGCTTTGGCGCACGTTGCAGGCCAATTGCTCGGTTGAGCTGGCGGTCTGTTGCAAGCTGGAAGCGGCCTGCTCGGTACGCTGGCTCAAGTCGGTATTGCCCGAGGCCACCTCGGCACTGGCCAGTTGGATCGACTCTGCCGCTTGGCGCACCGGGCCGACGATGCCTCTTAGCGCATCTCGCATCGCTGCCAGCGACTGACTCACGGCGCCGATCTCATCGTTGCGCTGGGTGTCGACTTCGACCTCCAGGTCGCCTTCTCCGATGCGCTTGGCGATGGCCGTCAGGCTGTGCATCGGCTGGCAGATCGACCGCACCTGCAGCCAGGTGGCGATGGCCAGGCCCAGCATCAGCAGCGCCATCGTCCCGACAGCGGTCCACAGGGTCACTCTGCGGTGCGCGCTGACCTGGACGCGCACGAACTCGGCTTGGGCCTGCTGCAGCGCCACATAGGCTTGTTGCGTCGCCATGTAGGCGCTGAGGGCAGGCCGGACCTGGTCGCTCAGCAAGGCCTGCGCAGCCGCAGCATTGCCCTCGGTTCTGGCCTTTCTGGCGCTGTTGCGGGCGTCGATATAGACCTGGCGGGCCTGCGCAATCCGGGCCAGCGCGGCCTTTTCTTCTTGGCCCGTCGCGGTCGCGTCGATGCGCTTGGCGATCTCGCTGATACGGGCCGTGCTGGCCTCGATCTCGGGTTTTAGCGCGGCTTCGACCGCGGGTTCGCCGCTCATCACGCTGGCGATCACGCGCGCTGCGTTGGCGCTGGTCAAGCCTTGCCAGGTCGCTGCATCGAGCAGCTTGGCTTGCTGCGCGAGCAACTGCGCATCGGCTTCGGTCTCTTGCTGGCTGCTGCGCAGCGCCAGGCAGATGGCCATCAGGGCCAAGACGCTGGTCACGGTCAGCGTGGGTAACCAAAGGCGGGTGGCGATCTTCAGGGTCATTGTGGTCTTCTAGCGGTCGGTGAGCTTGTGAATCGGCGGACTTCAGGCGACCACGTCGTCCACCAATCCCATGTCGGCGCTGCCCATCAAGGCCTCGATGTCCATCAGGATCAGCATCCGATCGTTGATGCTGCCGATGCCGGTGATGAAGCTGGTGTCGATGCTGGCATTCAGCGCCGGGGCTGGGCGGATCTCGTCACCGGCCAGTTCCAGCACATCGGAGACCGAATCGACGACGGCGCCAACCACCCGTGAGCGCACGTTCAGCACGATCACGACCGTGAAATGGTTGTACTCGGCGCTGTCGCAGCCCAGCTTGAGCCGCAGGTCGACGATCGGCACGATCACGCCTCGCAGGTTGACCACACCCTTGAGGAAGGCCGGCGCATTGGCGATACGGGTCGGTGGCTCGTACGAGCGAATCTCCTGCACCCGCAAGATGTCGATGCCGTATTCCTCGGCACCGAGACGGAAGGTGAGGTACTCGCCCTTGGGTGACTTGCCTTTCGCCTCACGACTCCCAGCGTGGGCGATGGCGCGTTGGGTCTCGTGGCGCGCGATCTGGGCGGCGTCGTGGATCATGTCCATGGTTTGGGTCTCCGTTGGGCAGAGTGCCTGCCGTTCAGGGTTTATCGGCTGCGATGGGCGGCGGTGTAGCCCGTGCTGGTCTGCAGAGTTCAGGGGCCGTCTTGTCGGCAAATCAGGCCGGTGCCAGCCGGAAGCGCGCCACCACTGCCGTCAGCTTGCTGGCCTGGTCGCGCAGGCTTTCAGCCGCTGCGGCGCTCTGCTCGACCAACGCGGCGTTTTGCTGCGTCATCTGGTCCAGGCTGTTGATGGCGTCGTTGACAGAGCCAATGCCCTGGCTTTGCTCGCTGGCCGCATGGGTGACGTCTCGGATGGTGCTGGTCACGCGCCGTACGCTGTTCACGATGTCGCTCATGGTGCTGCCGGCGTCCTTCACCAGACGGGCGCCTGCATCTACGCTGGCCACCGAGGCGCTGATCAATCCCTTGATTTCGCGCGCCGCGCCTGCTGAGCGTTGGGCCAGGTTGCGAACCTCTGAGGCCACCACGGCGAAGCCGCGACCCTGCTCGCCGGCGCGGGCGGCTTCGACGGCAGCGTTCAGTGCCAGGATGTTGGTCTGGAAGGCGATGCCATCGATCGTGCCGATGATGTCGGCGATGCGCCCTGAAGAAATGTTGATCTCGTCCATCGTGCTCACCACCTGCGCCACCACGGCGCCGCCGCGCTCGGCCACGCTGCAGGCCGATGCCGCCAGGTCACTGGCGTGGCTTGCGGCGCTGACACTTTGCTGGACGCTGCGGGTGATCTGCTGCACGGCGCCGGCGGTCTGTTGCAGGTTGCCGGCGGCCTGCTCGGTGCGGCCGCTCAGGTCGGTGTTGCCTGCAGCCACCTCGTCGGCTGCGTGGTGGATGCTGCCGCTGGCTTGCCGAACCTCGCCCACCAGCCCCGCCAGTGCGGCCTGCATGTGCGCCAGCGCGCGCAGCAACGCCGAGGCTTCGTCATGACCATCGACCGGCACCAAGCGTTGCAGGTCGCCATCGGCAATGGCCAGCGCCAAGTCCCGGGCCTGCCGCATCGGGCCGATGATCGAGCGTGAGTTCAACAGCGTCAGCGGTACCACCATCGCCATCACCAGGCCCAGCACGCCGACGAAGCACCACAGTGTCTGGCGCATCGAGACTTCAAATTCGCGCTGGGTGTTGTTGGCCTCTTTGGTGACGATCTGTTCGATCGCATCGACGCTTGTTTCCACCGCCTGGATATGCTGCTTGGCCCGGGTCAGCATCCGATCGGCAGCGCGGGCGTTGTCGTAGGCGCCGCTCTGGATCTGGTCCAGCACGTGTGCGGTTGCCGAGGCGTAGGCGTCGATCTCCAGGATCGACGCCCGCGCCAACGGGTTGTCGGCATCCTCTTCGCCTTCGAGCAATTGACGCAAGCCGGTCTGTGTCTTGTCGACCGCCAGACGCCAGGCCTGGCGGTGCATGACAACGGCTGCGGTGTCCTCGTAGTGGATCACCATGTCTTTTTCATGTTGACGGATCTCGCCCAGCGCCGTGCGGATCGCGCCGACGTGGTGCACCTCCTGGATCGAGTGCCGCATGAACGCGTCGTTGAGTTCGGCCAGATGGCGCCCGCCCATCAAGCCGGTCAAGCCGACCAGACTGAACAGGCTCAGCACCATGACGATGGCCCCCTGCATTCGCAGGCGGATCGAGAAGCGCCGAATCCACATCGTGCTGTTTGACATCGGGAGGTCTCCGGTTGAGTGGCGGCGTGACGGATGCTGACCCATTGGTTCTGCGTGTTGTTTGGGCAGGGCGCCTGGCTCAGTGCCTGCTGCGCCGTACCAGCGCGCCGATGTCCAGGATCAATGCGACCCGCCCGTCGCCCAGGATGGTGGCGCCTGAGACATCGGGCACTTTCCGGTAGTTGGCTTCAAGGTTCTTGACGACTACCTGCTGCTGGCCCAGCAGTTCATCCACCAGCAGCGCGACCCGCCCGCCCTCGGCCTCGACCACCACCATGATGTTGCTGCCGGCATCGTCTTCATCGGTCCGCGGCACTTGGAACAGCTGTTCCAGGTCGATCACCGGCATGTAATCGCCGCGCACCTCGACCACCCTGGTGCTGCCGCCGATGGTGCGCACCAAGCCTGGTGGGCACTGGAACGATTCCACGACCGAACCCAGCGGCAGGATGTAGCACTCCTGGACCACCCCCACGCTCATGCCGTCCATGATCGCCAGGGTCAGTGGCAGCCGCACCTTCACGCTCATGCCATGGCCTTCAGCGCTGTCGATCTCGACCGTGCCGCCGAGGGCGGTGATGTTCTTCTTCACGACGTCCATGCCCACGCCGCGGCCCGAAACATCGGTCACCACCTCGGCGGTGGAAAACCCGGGCGCGAAGATCAAGCCCCAGACTTCGCTGTCGGTCATCGTGTCGGAGGCTGGCAGCCCTTTTTCGCGCGCCGTTTGCAGCAGCTTGGCGCGGTTCAGCCCACGGCCGTCATCGCGAACCTCAATCACGATACTGCCACCCTGGTGGCTGGCGACCAGGGTGATCGTTCCCTGCTCCGGCTTGCCTCGAGCGGTGCGCTCGGCCGGCAGTTCGATGCCGTGGTCACAGCTGTTGCGAACCAGGTGCGTCAGCGGGTCGGTGATCTTCTCGACCATGCCCTTGTCGAGCTCAGTCGACTCTCCCACCGTCACCAGTTCGACCTGCTTGCCCAGCTTGCCGGCCAGGTCGCGCAACATCCGCGGAAAGCGGTTGAAGACCATCGCCATCGGGATCATGCGGATCGACATCACCGCCTCCTGCAGATCTCGGGTGTTGCGCTCCAGGTCTGCCAGTCCCGCGCTGAGTTGCTGGTGCATCGACCCCTCACTGCGGTTTTGCGCGAGCATGGCCTGGGTGATCACCAGTTCGCCGACCAGATTGATCAGCTGGTCAACTTTTTCGATTGACACGCGCAGCGTGGCCGCATCCAGCGCCGCTTTGGGCTCTGCCCTTGGCGCGGCAACGCCGGGTGAGGTCTCGGCGCTTGTCGACGGGGAAGCGGCTTGGGCGACGGGCGCGCCCGGGGCATCGTCGAAGAATCCGTAGCCTGTCGGCGCCGCAGGCGGAGCGCCCGGCGCACCTTCGTGGAAGCCGTAGCCAGGCCCGAACGGGGCCAGGCGCAGCGCCTCGCGTGGCACATGGAAGGTGAACAGGTCCAGCAGGTCGCTGTCGCTGCTGGTGGTCGTGAGCTTGAACCGTCGCATGCCGTCGGCGGCGCAACCGGCGTCCAGCGCTTCGATCTGGCCAAGGTCGACGATCTCGTTGAACAAGTCGACGAGGCTGTCAGCCAGGCTGTCGTCGACCAACGCGCCGACCGTGAGTTCGAGCAGCCTGGGCGTTGCCGTTGCCGATATCGGCTCGTCGTCGATGGGATGGACCCGTGTCGCAGCGCCTGCGTCGCCAGTACACAGCGCCCGAATGTCGCGCAGCAACCCGCTGGTCTCGGGCGCTGCTTCGTCGCTGCCTTGATGGCGGGCCAACAGCGATCGCAGCGAATCGCCGGCGGCCAGCAGCAGATCGACCATCTGTGGCTGAGGGGCGAGTTCGTGGCGGCGCAGTTTGTCCAGCAAGGTCTCCATCTGGTGCGTCAACTCGGCCACGTCGGAAAATCCAAAAGTGGCCGCCCCCCCCTTGACCGAATGCGCGCAGCGGAAGATGGCATGCAGCGTCTCGTCGTCAGCTGCCTCGACGTCGAGCGCGAGCAGCATCTGTTCCATCATCTGCAGGTTCTCGCTGGCTTCCTCGAAGAAAACCTGGAAGAACTGACTCAGGTCGAAATCGGCGGACTGCGCGTTGCGGCTGGTCTCAGTCATGGCGTTCTGTCTCCGGTACGTTGCTCGCGTGGTCTGCGAGTTAAGCAAGGCATGTTTGGGTCATCGAATCACTTTGCCGATCACCTCGATCAGTTTGGCGGGATCAAAGGGTTTGACCAGCCAACCGGTGGCCCCAGCAGCACGACCTGCCTGCTTCATCTGGTCGCTCGACTCGGTGGTCAGGATCAGGATCGGTGTGGACTTGAACTTGGGGCTTTCGCGCAGCTTTTTGGTCAGCGAGATCCCGTCCATCCGCGGCATGTTCTGATCGGTCAGCACCAGCTGAAAGTCGCGTTGGCTGGCTTTCTCCCAGGCGTCTTGGCCGTCCACCGCCTCAACGACTTTGAAACCAGCGTTTTTCAAGGTGAATGAAACCATCTGACGCATCGAGGCCGAGTCATCAACAGCGAGGATTGAGTGCATCTCTTTCTCCGGAAGTGCGTTTTGTTTTCGGTGGCTGGCGGGGAAACTAAAACAGCTCGACCGAGCCCGCATCCATCTCGTCCTGGGTCACCGGGTTCGGCCGTGTCGGTGCGTCCTGCACCATGCCGTCCTCGTGGTCGTCCATCACCGCCTGCGCCAGTTGGTCCGTGCAGTGGCGCAGGCGCCGTTGGGTGTGCTCCAGTAACTGCGACGCCAGGTCCTGGAACTGCAATGCGGTGATCGCGCCGCTGATCTGGACCATGGCCTCGTGCAGCCGGACGTCCGGCAGCGCGGGGTGTGGCGTCGCCAGTCGCGCCAATGGTTGGATCTGTTGGGCCACGGCGTGAAAATGGCCCATCAAGGTTTCGCTGGCATCGCACAGCAGCCGTTGCAGCCGGGCTAAATCATGGCTGACGACCATCAGGTTGTCCTGCAGGTCGGCCGCTAGCAACCAGTGCAACGGCGTCTGGTCTGGGTTCGAGACTTCATCGGGCATCGTCACTCCGCATCACGGCACAGATGTGCGTGAAAGCATGGTCCGGCGGTCGAGGGGGTACCTGCAGGCATGGCTTGTCTTCGGCTGATCAGGGATGGGGTTGAGCCTTGGTCGGTGGAGACCGGATTCGGCCGCGTCGCTGATGGGACAGGAACTCGCCGGCAGCCGAGCGCAAACCGATCGCTGCACAGGCCCTCGCGCAATTCGGTCGGCACCAGGCTTTGCCATACTCAGGCCATGACCCTTGCGTATCGAGCGGCAATTCCAGTCTCACCAGACCGGCGCTTGCGGGTTCTGCACTTGGAGGACTCTGCACTTGATCATGAATTGGTCGTCGCCTATCTCCGACACGCCGGTTTGACACCTTCGCTGCGGCGGGTTGACACCGAGGCCGATTTCCGACAGGCGCTGGCCCAGGACGATTGGGACTTGGTGTTGTCGGATTTCAAGTTGCCGGGGTTCACGGGGCTGCAAGCGCTGCAAATCCTCAAGGACAGCGGCCGGCAACTGCCTTTTGTTTTGGTCTCGGGTGAAATCGGCGAGGACATGGCGGTGGCGGCGATGCGCAATGGCGCGTCCGATTACCTGCTGAAGAACAACTTGGCGCGTTTGGCGCCAGCGGTCGAACACGCGATCGCTGCCAACCGTGAGCGGCTCGGCCGGCAGCGCGCCGATCGCGATCTGGCCAGCAGCCGCGAGCGCTTGGCTGAGTGGGCCCAGCATCTGCAAACCAGCATCGAAGCCGAGCGCGCGGCGATCGCTCGCGAGATCCATGACGATGTCGGCGCCAGCTTGACTGCGCTCAAGTTCGACCTGGCCTGGATAGGTCGTCATGTCGAATCTCCCGAGGTGCAGCAGCGGCTGGGCGGTGCGCTAGAGGTGGTGGCCCACGCGGTCGAGGCCAGCCAGCGCATCATGCACAACCTGCGCCCGGCAATTTTGGAGCAGGGTCTGGTAGCGGCGCTGCAGTGGATGGCGAGCAGTTTTGGCAAACGTGAGGGCTTGTCCTGCAACTTTCGCAGCAGCCATGAGAGCCTCCAGTTGCCGGCAGGCGTGCCCTTGGTGGCTTATCGCTTCGCCCAGGAAGCACTGACCAACGTCAGCAAACATGCCCAGGCGACCCAAGTGTCGATTGACCTGTCGTTCAGCGGCGGCGTCTTGTCGATTGAAGTCAGCGACAACGGCTGCGGTCTGCGCGACGACGCCGCGGTCAAGCCCGGTGGTTTCGGGTTGTGCGGCCTGCACGAGCGAGCGCGCCAAGTCGGTGGCTGGGTAGAGGTCAGCAGTTCGAATGCCGGTACGATTTTGTTGTTGTCAGTGCCGATTGAGGTGAGTTTGTGTGCGGCGACCTTGGTGGCCGCGCCAGGTCGAGAGACCCCGGCTGGGACCGATCCGAACACGCCGAAGAAGGACGCAGCATGATCAAGGTGATCATCTGTGACGACCATGCGCTGATCCGGCGCGGTATCCGCGACACGCTGGCCGATGCCAACGACATCGAGGTGGTGGGCGAGGCGGCGGACTATGCCGATCTTCGCGCGTTGATGCGCCGCTTGGCCGTGCCGTCCGTCGACGATGCTGAGGTCGACCCCCGCGCTGGCCAGCCCACCGGCTGCGACGTGTTGGTGCTCGATATCAACCTGCCAGGACGCAGCGGCTTGGATGTGATTCGCGCGCTGAAAGACGAAGGCTCATCGGTCAAGGCGTTGGTCGTCAGCATGTATCCCGAAGACCAATACGCCATCCGGGCGCTGCGGGCGGGCGCCTATGGCTATGTCAACAAAGGCGCCGATCCGCAGCAAATTGTCAACGCGGTGCGAACGGTGGCACAGGGCCGCAAGTACATCACGCCCGAGATCGCTCAGATGCTGGTCGAGAGCCTGACGATGCCGGTGTCCGAGCATGCGCACGACAAGCTGTCGGATCGGGAAATGCAGACGCTGGTGTTGATCGCCTCTGGCAAGCGCTTGGGCGATATCGCTGAACAACTGAGCTTGAGTCCCAAGACTGTCAGCGTCTACCGCGCGCGCGTGCTGGAAAAGCTTGGGCTACAGAACAATTCCGAGCTCACGGTCTATGCGATCCGGCAAGGCTTGGTGGGCGACTGAGGCGTGCGCCAACCCGTTGATCCGGGTTTATTCATTGAAATTTCAGTAACCACTGCGCCAGGGCCGTGGCAATGGGTTGCTCGAGCATTGGCAGCGTCAACAGCATGCCGATCAATCCCACCGAGACCGTGATGGGAAAGCCAATCGAGAAGACGCTGATCTGCGGCGCCACGCGTGAGATCACGCCGAGCACCAGGTTGACGAACATCAGCATGCCCACCAGCGGGAGCGCGATCCACAGGCCCAGCGTGAACATCTCGGCGCCCCATTGCTGAGGCAGCGTGCGACGCAGGAACCCGAAAGGTTCGGCGCCGACTGCGAAGACTTCGAAGCTGCGCGCCAATGCCCCGATCACCGCCAGATGGCTATTCGACAACACAAACAGGCCTGCGACCAAGGTGCCAAAAAAGCGGCCACTGGCCGTTCCCTGGCTGGCGGTGGAGGGGTCGAAGAAGCCGGCGAAGTTCAGACCCATCTGCAGGCCGATCAACTCGCCACCCAGCTCGACGGCGGCGAACACCAGTCGCACTGCAAAGCCCATCGTCACACCGACCAGCAGTTGCTGGAGCAGTGTCAGCACCGCCGCCGGCGTGTCGAGCGCGATCACCGGCATCGGTGGCAACGAGGGCTGTGCTGCCATCGAGATCAGCAGCGCCAGACTGACTTTCACACGCATCGGCACCGCGCGCTGGCTGAAAACCGGCAGGCTCGTTAGCAAGGCCAGTGCCCGCAGAAATGGCCAGATCAGCGGCGTCAGCCAGGCCTGGATCTGTGGTTCGCTCAGCCCAATCATCGGTGTATTCATCGATCAGCCGACGGCTGCGGGAATGGCCAGCAAGGTGCGCTGCAGGTAATCGACCAGCATGGTCAGCATCCAGGGTCCTGCCACAGCCAGCACCGCCACTGCGGTGACCACCTTGGGCACGAAGCTCAGCGTCGCTTCGTTGATCTGGGTCGCCGCCTGGAAGATGCTGACCACCAAGCCCACCACCAGCACCGACAACAGGATCGGCGCTGAGACCATCAGCAGCATGTAGAGGCCTTGTTGGCCCAGGTGGAACGCCTGTTGGCTGTCCATTTTTCTGATCAACGTTTGCTAAGTCGTGAAGCTGGCGGCCAATGACCCCAACAACAGGTTCCAGCCGTCTGCCAACACGAACAGCATCAGCTTGAAAGGCAGTGAGACCAACACCGGCGACAGCATCATCATGCCCAAGCTCATCAGCACGCTGGCGACAATCATGTCGATGATCAGGAATGGGATGAAGATCAAAAAGCCGATCTGGAAAGCGCTCTTCAACTCACTGGTGACAAATGCAGGCACCAGAACGGTGAAAGGCACGGACTCGGGCTTGAGGTCTGGCGCCAACTTGGCCAGGCGCGCGAAGAGTTGCAGATCGCCTCGGCGGGTCTGTTTGAGCATGAATTCGCGCATCGGCTTGGCACCGCGCTCGACCGCTTGGGGAAAGTCGATCTGCTGGTTCGCGTACGGTAGCCAGGCTTCCGTGTACACCTTGTCGAGTGTGGGCGACATCACGAAGAAGGTCAGAAACAAGCTCAAGCCCACGATCACCTGGTTGGGTGGTGCGGCGGCGGTGCCGAGTGCCTGACGCAGCAACGACAGCACGATCACGATACGGGTGAAGCCGGTCATCATCAGCAGCAGCGCCGGCAGGAAGGACAGTGCGGTAAAGAACAACAGTGTCTGCACCGGCACCGAATAAGCGGTACCGCCTGCCGCCTGACCGATCAGCAGCGGCAAACCAGGCCCTGACGGCTGCGCCGTGGCCAGCGCTGATCCTGTCGTCAACAAGAGTGGGCCGGCCCATCGGGCGGCCATCCGCAGCATGTGGCGTTCAACGCGCATCGACGGGCCCGGGCGAGGCATGGCCGCCGTGCCATTGGCGCCTTAGCAACTGTGCGAACAAGGGTGCCGTCTCGGCCGCAGGTGGATCGGGCTGTGGTGGCAGGCGGTGCAGGGTCTGGATGCCTGCGGGCGTGACACCCAGCACCAGCCAACAGCGCTCGTCGCCCGATCCGACCTCGACAGTGACCAGTCGCTGTTGCGCTGACAGCGCGAGCGTTGAGACCAGGCGCACGGGACCGTCAGCGGCGCCGCGACTGGCCCAACCGGGGGTCAAGCCGCCGGGCAATCTTCGGAGGCGCTTGAGCAACCACAGCGCGGTGGGAATCATCAGCAGGACCAGCACGAAGGCCGCGATCGGGCCGAGTGTGGCGCCTGTGTTCAGAGGGTTCATGGTGGCGCCTCAGCTTTGACTCAGGATTGCCAGCCGCCCTGAGGCTGGCAGTCCCCAGCTGCTGAGTCGGCACGCGCCCACCCACCGGTAGGGGCTCATGTTCGGCTCAGCCGGCGCATGCGTTCGCCCGGCGTGACGATGTCTGTCAGGCGAATACCAAACTTGTCGTTGACCACCACCACCTCGCCTTGAGCGATGAGATAACCGTTGACCAGAACGTCCATCGGCTCACCCGCCAGCGCGTCGAGTTCGACCACCGAGCCTTGGGCGAGTTGCAAGATGTGCTTGATGGGAATCCGGGTGCGGCCGAGCTCGACCGTCAACTGCACCGGGATGTCGAGAATCATGTTCAGGTCGTGTCCCGCGAAACCGCCGTCCGGCGTTGAGGCCGTGACTTTGGTGAACGACGCGGCGGCCACAGTGTCAGCGCCTTTCACGCCGGCTGAAAATCCTGAGGCCGTGTTGGGCGCCGCATCGCTGCGGATCGCCTCAGGACCCGAACCGTCCAGCGCGGCAGCCCATTCGGCGGCCATTTGGTCTTCTTCCGACAGCAGCGCGACTTCTTCACTCATGCAGGTCTCCCAACCAGCCGGCGTCCGAGCCGGTCAACAAACGGTCAATCTTGATGGCGTTCTTGCCGTTGGAGGTGCCGTAGTGGCAGTCGAACACCGGCACGCCATCGACTTTGGCCTGGATAATTTTTTCGAGATCGAGTTCAATGAAGTCGCCCGGTTTAAAACTTAGCAATTGTTCGACGGTGGCGCTTGCCGTGGCGAGTTCAGCCACCAGCGGGACTTCGGCCGACTGGATCTGCGTGCGCAGCAATCGGATCCAACGACGGTCGGGCTCGGCGTCGCCTTGCATCGTGCTGTACAACACGTCGCGAATCGGTTCCAGCGTCGCATACGGGATGCAGATGTGCACCGTACCGGCGATGTCACCAATCTCTAGGGTGTAGCTGGTCGCCACGACCACCTCGCTGGGTGTGGCAATGTTGCAGAACTGGGGTTGCATCTCCGAGCGCTGGTATTCAAGCTCGACCGGGTAGATGCCGGCCCAGGCCTTGCGGTACTCGACGATGATGCATTCGACCAAGCGCTGGATCACGCGCTGCTCGGTGGCCGAGAAGTCGCGGCCTTCGATCCGGGTGTGGTACTTGCCGCTGCCGCCGTACAGCGCGTCGATCACGGCGAATACCAGCGCGGGCTCGCAGACGATCAATCCGCTGCCGCGCAATGGTTTGACCGAGACGATGTTGAAGTTGGTGGGCACTACAATTTCGCGCAGAAAGGCGCTGAACTTGATCACCTTCGCGCCGCCAATCGCCACTTCCGGGCTCTTCCTGATCAGGTTGAACAGCCCGATGCGGATGTTGCGGGCAAAGCGCTCGCCGATGATCTCCATCGTGGGCATTCGCCCGCGCACGATCCGCTCTTGGCTCGCGATGTTGTAGTTGCGCACGACCCCCGGGGTGTTGACCTGGGCGGTCTCGGGCTGATGGCTTTCGCCAGTGATGCCCTGTAGCAGTGCATCGACCTCGTCCTGCGACAGAATCTGTTGGCTCATCAGGTGGGCCTGCCGTCGTGGATCGAGTTCATTGCACGATGAAATTTGAAAAATGCACTGCCGTGATCGGCAAATCAGCGGGTGCTGCCTTCTTGCTGCCTGGCGCGCTGGCGC
Source organism: Burkholderiales bacterium (assembly GCA_947448955.1). Taxonomy (GTDB): domain Bacteria; phylum Pseudomonadota; class Gammaproteobacteria; order Burkholderiales; family Burkholderiaceae_C; genus Pseudaquabacterium. The sequence goes on along the minus strand of CANFPU010000069.1, from coordinate 3,243 downwards.
GTTGCGCTTCGTCCTTGACTTCATGACCCAGTGGACGCATTGACGCGCTGAGGATCGCGCTTGCCAGCCTTTCCTTGCCTTCTCGGGTCAGCAACTCGGCGGCCGTCTTGTGCGCCAAGACCATCAAGATATTGCCGCGGATGATGGGCATGTAGGCCTTGATGTCCTCGGCGACTTTGGGGTCTCGAATCTCCAGTGTGATGCCAATCTGGGCATAGCGCTCAGCGTCCTGGTCGGCCAGGTTCACGGTGAACGGGTCGAGGGCGACAAAGCTTGGCGGATGCTTGAGGTCTGGGGCGGTGGGAGGCTTGGCTTCGCGGACTTCGACCTGGCTCAGGTCGGCGTTGTCATCGTCACCCGAAGCGGCCCTTTTCTTGAGCAGCCACCAAGCACTTGCACCGCCGACCATCAGCAGCAGGGCCAACATCACGACGATGAACTTTTTCTTGCGGCGGGGACTGACTGGTACGGTGATGGCGGGGGCGGACAAGCAAGGCTCCTGGATGTCGCCGCTGATGCACGGCCAAGAAGACGAGTCATTGTTCGCGTCGGGTAGCGCCAGCGATGCACCAATAAGCCGGGCAAATCACGCCGAGTTGGCCGCTCCCTTCGTCAGGCCACCAGATCGATCAGACCGCGCCGCTGGTTGCGCCGGTCCGGTCGGTTCAAGGGGCCTGACGCGAGGTCCCGTCCCGGGGAGGCCTCCCGCCTGTTGGGTGCGGTGTCTTCGCGCGGTGGCTGGCGGTCGGGATGCTGTTCGAACACACCGCCACCGGTCAAGTGCAGGCCAGCGTCGTTTAGCGCGGCGGCCAGCGCTGGCCATGAGGCCTCGATGGCTTGCCGCGTGCTGGCGAGGTCGGCCTGGAACTCCACCTTTGCGGTGCTGCCTTCAAGTGCTATCCGCACGGAGACAGGTCCCATGCCGGCTGGGTTGAGTTGCAAGCTGGCGCTGTGCAGGCCGTCACGCACCAGCCGGCTGACTTGTGCCCCCAATGCGGGCGCAAACGCCGGGCTGTCGACCGGTTCATCGAGGCGATCGATGGCGGACGCAGGGCTGGCGGTGACGCTGGTGTGGGGGTTGGTGTTGGCTTTGGCGCTGTGGGTGGCGGCAGCGGCCGTGGCGCCTTCTGAGGTGGCGTTCAGTGCGGCGGGCTGGCGTTCGGCGGGCCTGATCGCTTCGAGGCCGAAGGCCATGACTTCCCGCTCTATCGGTCCCGGGGTCGGTATGGGCATCGCCGAGTTGGATGCGTTGTGCTGTGCCGAAACGGCTGGATTTTCTAGGTGACGCCGCTGATCCAACGGGGCGGCGTAGGCGTCGGCGTCGGGGCCGGTCGGCTGCGCTGCGACTGGCTCGCTGGACCCCAAGGTCTTGACTGGTGGAACCGGTGCCTGGAAATGACCCGCGCGCTCGAGCGCCAACGTCGATGTTCCGGCGACTCGCAAGCCGGATGGCGAGGTGGGCGCTTGCGCCGGCTGTCCGGTGCCGTGAGCGGCAGGGTCGGCCGCCGAGCTTGAGTCGGATGGAGAGCCCGCTGCGGGCTGCCAACCCGCCATCAAGGCCTGGGTCAGTTGATCCGATGTCGGCGCTGCACGTTGTTCCGGCGGCAGGCTGGACGGCAGGTTGGTCTGGAATTGGGTCTGCAATTGAGTCTGCAATTCGGGCTGCAATTGGGGGTGAATTTGGGGCTGAAGTTGCGGCTGAACTTGCGGCTGGACCTCTTCCCGGATGTCGGCCAGCGATCCGGGTGCGGCATCTTTGGCAGTCGCTGGTTTGACTTTGGCGGGGTTGTCCAGCTTGCCTGGACGTCCATCCTCGTCAGGTTGACCGCGGACGGCGATGGTCCGGTGCTGGTTCGAGCCCCTGGCCGTTGCTCGCCTGTTGCTATGCGCTGCGGGCTCCTGCGAGGCCGTATCTGCAGCATCGCTCCGGACCGGCGGGTGTGGCGTTAGCGCTTGCGCCGAGACAGGTGCCGGTGCGCCAGCCATCTGGCTGGCGACCAGCGCGTGAACCGCTGCTGACGGGTCGAGCGGTGCCGGCGTGCTGCGGTTCAGGGTGGCCGGTGTGGGTTGGGCCAGCGCTGAGGTCGCAGCCGCAAGACTGTTCGCTGGGCCTGCCCCCGCCTTGGGTGGTGGGCGATGGCCGCTTGGCGGGGCGGGTGCCGCGTCGGATGTGGTCTGCTGTTTGCCCGGCTCGGCGGACCGTGTCGGTTCGGTGCGGTCTGGGCGATGCAGTTTGGCCTGACGCTGCAGCACGGTGGCAAAGTCCCGTCGGTTATCGCTGTCCTCGCGAGCATCGGCATGAGACTTGGCAGGCAGACTCGAGGCCTGTTTCGGTGACACTCCCAGAACGGTCAGCATGCCGTGTCCGGGTGGTTGAAAGGCCAGCTAGTGGCCAGATGGCCATGGCGCTGTGCGGCCTCATCGGTGTGGCGCTGGTCGCGTCTCGCAGCGATCATCTGTGCGCTGGTCTGGCGCTTTGCCATCAGCTTTTGCACCGTGGCGACGCGCTGCTCGCGCGCGATCAGCAGTGCTCGGGCTTGCTGTACCCGGTGCCCGAGTTGGCCGGTATTGCTTTGTTGGGCCGCGATCGCCTGGTCCAGGCGCTGGCCGAACCCGCGCTGGCAATGCAGCAGTTCGGGTGCCCCGGCGCTGCGAAAGCGTGTCATCCAACGCTCGTCGAACGCTGTCCTGTAATCCCAGAGTTGCTGCGCCAAGGCCTGGGCTTGCGCCACCAAGCCTTCGGCGTGGCGCAGTGCGGCGATGGCCCGGTCGCGGTCGGTTTGGGCGCGCTGCAGCAGCGTTTCCAATAGACTTTGTGCGCTCATTTTGATGGCCTTTTTGATGGAAAAAATCAGTGGTCCAGCATCCGGCACAACTGGGTCCTGCTTTGTGCGAGGGGCGCACGCTCGTGCATGTCTTGCTGCAGTAGCGCGACGAGCTTCGGGTGCAGAGCGAGCGCCTGGTCGAGATCGGCGTCATGGCCGCTTTGGTAGGCGCCGAGCTGGATCAGGTCGCGCGCCTTGTTCACTTTGGCCAGCATTGCGCGGGCGCGGCGCGCGGCCTCGACCTGCTCACGTGGGGCCACTGCGTTCATCACCCGCGAGATCGAGCGTTCGACATCGATCGCCGGGTAGTGACCGGCCTCGGCCAGTTCACGTGACAGCACGATGTGGCCGTCCAGGATACCGCGCGCAGCGTCGGCGATCGGGTCCTGCGGGTCGTCGCCTTCGCTGAGCACGGTGT
>CANFPU010000068.1 GCA_947448955.1 Burkholderiales bacterium | reverse complement strand
TCAAGTGTCACGAAGACAACAGTTCCGTCAAGGCGGCGGTTGAATCACCGGGCCAGGGCAGGGTGCTGGTGGTGGATGGTGGCGGGTCACTGCGACACGCGCTGGTTGGCGGCAATCTCGCCGCTGCGGCAGCGCGCAATGGATGGGCGGGCCTGTTGGTCGATGGCTGTGTGCGCGATGTCGCTGAACTGTCTGCCACCGCGATTGGCATCCGTGCTTTGGCGCTGATGCCGCTGCCCACTGAGCGCCGCCATGTCGGCCAGGTCGACCTGCCGGTGCAGGTGCAAGGGGTCCGCGTGCGGCCGGGCGACTGGGTGGTCGCCGATGCCGACGGCATTGTGGTGATGAAGTCGGCACCTTCAGCGTGAGACCGTTGGCAAGACCCGCAGCGACGTGGCCACAACGATGGCAGCGGCGATGCCCGACGCGCTGACCCAGACCGCCGCGCTCTGCCGCAAGCGGGTGACACAGCGGGCCTTGTTGGCCGCTGGTGTGGCGATGCTGCCCTTGCCCGGCGTGGACTGGGTGACCGATGTCGGCTTGTTGGTCAAACTGCTGCCCGAGATCACCGCTGCCTTCGGCCTGAGCCCGGCGCAGATTGAACTGCTGGCACCCGAACGCCAAGTGGTGGTCTTCAAGGCGATCTCGGCCGGCAGCAGCCTGTTGCTGAGCCGCTTGGTCACGCGCGACCTGGTGCTGGTCTTGCTCAAGACCGTCGGACTTCGCCTGAGCACCCAGCAGGCGGCCAAGTACCTGCCTATTGCCGGTCAACTGTTGTCGGCCACGCTGACTTTTTCGGCGCTGAAGTACGTCTGCGAGCAGCATATTCGACAGTGCGAGCAGGTGGCCAGGCAACTGCTTTTGCCGGTACCCTCGGCTGCTGTCTAGATCGGGTTAGAATGCTGGATAGTCGGGGCGTAGCGCAGCCTGGTAGCGCATCTGGTTTGGGACCAGAGGGTCGAAGGTTCGAATCCTTTCGCCCCGACCAAAATTAAAGTTAAAAATCAACGGGTTAGCTCTATAGAGGGGCTAACCCGTTGAACTTTGTGGGCGGGCTGGATCCGGAATTAGCTACTGTGTGGGCAATGATGCCTGGCGGATTTTGACCGCAGAATCTCGCGCGAATCTCGCGCAGTTCGCAGATTCAGCGGGTCCCTGTCGATGGGCGTGGCTGCAACTTGGTCTTGCCACCTTGTCTAAACTCGCGCCAATGGATAAGACCACTTTCCGAGCGCTGTTGGCGCAACAAGGTTACGACGAGGTGCTGGTGCGCGAACTGCCGGCCAATACCACTTTGGCAGAGCATCATCACGATTGGGATGCCCGACTGCTGGTGCTCAGTGGCGAAGTGCGCTTGAACCGGGACGACGCATCGATGCTGTTCCAACAGGGCGACAGCTTCGAGGTGCCACTGGGTCAGCGGCACGCAGAGCATTACGGGCCCAGCGGTGCCACGTTGTTGACGGGGCGGCGTTACCGCTGAGCTGTTGAGATTCAGCGGTAGATTCAGCGCGTGACGCGGCCTGAGCTTCAATCCGCTTGGCGGCAGGCCCAAATTGCCGCGAGGACCTCAACCTGCTAGCGCGTAAGGGCCGCCGCGCTGGAGCGCTCGTTGGTAAGCCGGGCGAGCCTGCAAACGTTTAACCCAGGCGTCCATGGCCGGAAAGCTCGCGCGCAGTCCCCGCGCGGCCTCACCGACAAAACTCATCTGGATGTCGGCGCCGCTCAGCGCAGGGCCGACCAGCCAGTCCCGGCCTTGCAGCGATTGGTCCACATAGCCGAGGTGGTTGGCGAGTTCGCTGTCGATCCGTGGCGCCAACGGCGCACCCGCGTCGCCCAGGCGCGAGACATAGAGCTTGAGCATCAGCGGCAGCATCGCCGAGCCCTCTGCATAGTGCATCCACTGCTGGTAAACGTCGTAGTCACGGCTGTGCAAGGCAGGCTGCAAGCGACCGCCGCCGTGGCGACGGATGATGTAGTCAATGATCGCGCCTGATTCGATGACCGTCAGGCCATCGTCCTGGATGACCGGTGACTTGCCCAGCGGATGCACTGCTGTCAACTCGGGCGGCGCCAGACGCGTCGTCGTGTTGCGTGCGTGGTGTGCGATCTCGTAGGGCAAGTCCAGCTCCTCGAGCAGCCAGAGCACGCGCTGTGAGCGCGAATCGTTGAGGTGGTGGACGACGATCATGGGGGAGGTCTTTGCCTAAAGTGGTGTTGCTGCACATTGTGGTCGGGGCCGCCACCCGGCGCACTGGTGCAAGGCTTGAATCCCGCCGAGAGGTCGGGATATCGCTCATGCGCGCGCAGCCCATCTGCCCCTAGACTGGTTGAGCGTCCAAGCCCGGGCGCGATTGCCGGAGAGACCGAATGGCTTTGAGCGTCACTGTCCAACCTGCCCCTTGTGGTGCGCTGGTGCGGGGACTGGACTTGTCCCAGCCCTTGTCCCAGGAACAGATCGCTGAGCTGCGTGCCGCCTGGCTGGCGCACCAGGTGCTGGCGTTCCCGGACCAGGCCATGACCGTGACCGATCTCGAACGCTTCGCAACAACAGTGGGGCCGTTCAGCCCTGACCCGTATTTCCATTCGATCCCCGGCCATCCGCATGTGGCCCAGGTTCGGCGTGAGGCAAACGAGACCAGCGCGCTGTTTGCTGACAATTGGCACTCTGATTGGAGCTTTTTGGCCAGCCCGCCGGCCGCCACCCTGCTTTACGGCAACGTGATCCCGCCGGTCGGCGGCGACACGCTGTTCGCCAACCAGTATGCGGCCTGGGACGCGCTGCCCGAGGCCATGAGGACGCTGTTACACGACAAGCAGGGCGTGCATTCGGCACGCCTGGGCTACTCGCGCAAGGGCCGCTACGGTGAGCGCGATGCCGGCCGCTCAATGGCAATCCGCTATGACGACTCGGCCATGAGCACCCAGCTACAACCGGTGGCCCGACGCCATCCCGAGACCGGTCGCACCGCATTGTTTGTCAGCCCAGGCTACACGATCGCGATCGACGGCATGCCAGACGACGAGTCAACTGCATTGTTGGCCGAGTTGTTCGCCCACCAGGGCAAGCCGGAGTTTGTCTACCAGCATCGCTGGCAGCAAGGCATGCTGGTGATGTGGGACAACCGCTGCCTGGTGCATGCGGCCACCGGTGGCTATGCAGGCCACCAGCGGTTGCTGCACCGCATCACCGTGGGCGAGCGCCTGGCCGCGTGAACGGTGAAGCGTGGCTGACCGCTTCAGCGCGGGCGCATCGTCACCCGAAGCGCAGCCACAGCCAGTAGCGCGAACAGCGTCAGGCTCCAGAATTCATAGGGCACACCGGCCAGGGTGGCCCTGGCTTCGGCGCAAGAAGCATAGGCAGCAAAGACCTCGGGCCAGAGACTGTCCAACCCCGTGAATCCCATCACACGGTCGGCAAAACTCATGTTGCAGGAGGTTGAAGCCGAGGCGACGAAGTGCTGCCACAGTGCTGCGCCCATGCCGCATGCGGACAGCAAGCCGGCCAGGGAGGCCCCGACCTGCTGGCCGGCGCTACTAGCATGTCGCCATCCGAGCAGCGAGCCCAGCAATGAACTCGCTGCGATCGCCACGAAGATCAAGCGCTGCAGCACGCACCATGCGCAGGGCATCATGCCCCCGACATGTTGGGTCAGCAGTGCACCGCCCACGGCCAGCATCGAAGCGGTCGCCATTCCGGCCAGCAGGATTGGCGTCCGCGGCATCACTGGATTTCGGCGATCAACTCAATCTCGACACAAGCGCCCATTGGAATCTGTGCGACGCCGAACGCGCTGCGCGCATGCGAGCCTGCCGCGCCAAAAACCTCCGAAAACAGCTCGGATGCGCCATTGGTCACCAGGTGCTGCTCGGTGAAGGTGGACGTGCTGTTGACCAGGCTCATCAGCTTGACGATGCGGATGACCTTGTTCAAGTCGCCGACAGCGGCATGCAGCGTGCCCATCAGGTCGATCGCGATGGCCCGTGCCGCCGCCTTGCCTTGCGCTGTGTCCATCGTCTGGCCGAGCTGGCCGACCCAAGGCTTGCCGCCTTGTTTGGCGATGTGGCCGGAGACGAAAACCAGGTTGCCGGTGCGGACAAAGGGCACATAGGCTGCTGCGGGCGTTGCCACCGGAGGCAGGCTGATGCCGAGTTGCGAGAGCTTGGCGTAAACGGTCATGATGGGGGGTCCAGCAGAGCGATGAAGCTGTGAATCCTACACTGCAGTGATGCCAGAAAACGCCGGAAGGAATGGCCGGGATTCCGGACCAGATCCTGGCTGGCGTGCGGTTCTCTGCGCCTTGGCCTGGTTGCTGGGACTGGCGTGGCAGTTGCAGCTGCCCTGGTTGTGGTCACCGGCCATTCATCTCGCGTTGGCCGTGCTGGGCGGGCTTGCGGGGTTGGCGGCCTGGTGCTTGACCGGGCGGGCCTCTGGCGGCAGTTCACGCTGGAACGCTGGGTGGCAGCTCGGTTTGACCCTGTTCGCAGCTGCGGCGTTGGCGGCCGCGATGGCTGGCATGCGGGCACAGTCCCGCTTGGCCGAGCGGCTGGCACCTGAACTTGAAGGACTTGACCTGATCGTCACCGGCGTGGTCGCCAGCCTGCCGCAACGCAGTGCATCGGGGCTGCGTTTTCAGTTCGAGGTCGAAGGTGCGCGTTGGCCGAAGTTTGGCAATGGCGGACGCCCGACACCCAGACTGCCGCCGCTGCTGGCGCTGGGCTGGTACCCAGACGATGCCGACGAGGTCGCACTGGCCGATCCTGGTGCCGAGTTGCGTGCCGGCCAGCGCTGGCGATTGCCGCTGCGGCTCAAGCGGCCGCATGGCACGCTCAACCCCGGGGTCTTCGACGTCGAGCTGTTGTGGTTCGAGCAAGGCCTGGGCGCCACCGGCACTGTGCGGGTGTTGCGCGGTGTCCGAACTGGCGCTGGGGAAGAGGGCGCAGAGATGCTGGCCGAGGCAGTCGCCCACCCCGTGGAGCGTCTGCGCGAGGCGGTTCGCAGCGCCATCTGGCGACAGGTTGCGGACTCCCGCAGCGCCGGGGTGCTGGCAGCGCTGGCGGTAGGAGATCAGGCTGCGATCGAGCGCGAAGACTGGGATCTTTTTCGCCGAACCGGCGTCGCGCACTTGGTGTCAATCAGCGGCGTCCACATCACGATGTTCGCCTGGGCTGCCGCCGCATTGGCCGGCCGACTTTGGCGTCGAAGCACCCGTCTGATGCTGTGGCTGCCGGCGCCCACGGCCGGGCGTTGGGTCGGTCTGGCGCTGGCCACCAGCTATGCGATGCTGGCCGGCTGGGGCGTGCCGGCCCAACGAACGCTGATCATGTTGGGCGTCACTGGACTGCTGCGCAGCCAGGGGCAACGTTGGCCCTGGTTGCTGGTGCTGCTGGCCGCTGCGGTGGTGGTCACGTTGCTGGATCCCTGGGCGCTGTTGCAAGCGGGATTCTGGCTGTCGTTTGCTGCGGTCGGCTTGTTGCTGCTGTCTGAGCCTGTCAGCGGGCGAGTACGGTCGAATCAGTTGCCGGCGCAGCGCGCTTGGCATCAATGCTTGCTCACCGGCACCGCTGGCCATCTGCGTGATCACCTGCGCAGCCAAGGGGTGGCCACGCTGGGGCTGGCACCGCTGTCGTTGGTGTTCTTCCAGCAGTTGAGTGTGGTCGGTTTTGCGGCCAATCTGGTGGCAATACCGTTGGTCACGCTGTTGATCACGCCGTTGGCGCTGTTCGGCGTGTTGCTGCCGGGTGCCTGGCTGCTGGCCGCCGCCTTGGTGCAGGCCTTGGTTTGGGGCCTGAGCTGGTTGTCCACCTTCCCCTGGGCGGTCTACAGCGTGGCCGCAGCACCGGCCTGGGCTTTGGCCTGCGGCTTGGTCGGCGCGGTGCTGGCGGTGCTCCAGGTGCCGTGGGCCATGCGATGGCTCGCGTTGCCGCTGGCTTTGCCCATGCTTTGGCCATTGGTGCCCAGACCACCGCCAGGACAGTTCGAACTGCTGGCAGCCGATATCGGTCAGGGCAACGCGCTGCTGGTGCGAACTCGCAGCCACTTGTTGGTTTACGACGCCGGGCCCAAGTACACGGTCGATGTCGACGCCGGCCAGCGGGTGTTGTTGCCTCTGCTGCAGGCTCGAGGCGAGCGGCGGATCGACCTGCTGGTGCTCAGCCACCGCGACATCGACCATGTCGGCGGTGCCGCCAGTCTGCTCGCCGGCATCCCAATTTCGGCGCTCAGCAGCTCACTCGAGACTGGCCATTCACTGCTGAACCAGGCGGCCCAGTTGGGCGTTACACAGCAGCGTTGCGATGCCGGCCAGCGTTGGAATTGGGACGGTGTCCGCTTCGAGGTGTTGCATCCGACGCCAGAAGAACATCGCACAGCGACCAAGTCCAACGCCAGGAGTTGCGTGCTGCGGGTGATCGACGCACATGAGCGCAGTGCGCTGTTGGTCGGCGACATCGAGGCGCCGCAAGAGGCTGCGCTGGTATGGCGCCAAGGCGCAGCGCTGACGAGTACGGTGCTGCTGGTGCCGCACCATGGCAGCCGCACCTCGTCGAGCAGCGAATTCCTCGACGCCGTCCATCCAGGCACCGCCGTGGTGCAATCGGGGTACCGAAACCGTTACGGCCACCCGGCGTCGGATGTTATGGCGCGTTATTCGGCGCGAGGCATCGAAGTGGTGCGCAGTGACCGCTGCGGTGCATGGCTGTGGCAGGATGGCGTCGGACATTGCACCCGAGATCTGCGGCGTCGCTATTGGCACTGGACCGAGTCTGGATCCAAGCCAGCCGCAGCGGGTGCGGAATTTGCTAAATAGACCCCACCATTCGGTATTGCTGGCGCGAGGAGTTTGTTCTCTATGAAACACAGGTTTGACGAAATGCAGATCAGTGCCAGTAGCGTGCGGCCGCACTACAGCGGCTTTGACCGCTGGCTGCAGAGTCAAGCACCGGCCTTGATGGCAGCGCGCCGCGAAGAAGCGGAGATGATTTTTCGCCGCGTCGGCATCACGTTTGCGGTCTACGGCGCCAAGGACGAGGAGGGTGCCGGCACGGAACGTCTGATCCCCTTCGACCTGATTCCGCGCATCATTCCCAGTGACGAGTGGTTGACGATGCAGCAAGGCTTGGCACAACGTGTCACGGCGCTGAATCGTTTTTTGCACGACGTCTACCACGGCCAGGACATCCTCAAAGCCGGCATCGTGCCGGCCGAGCAAGTGCTGAACAACGCTCAGTTTCGACCTGAAATGATGGGGGTGGATCTGCCTGGACACATTTATTCCCATATCTCGGGCATTGACATCGTGCGTGCCGCGCAGGCCGATGGCAGCGGCACTTACTACGTCCTTGAGGACAACCTGCGTGTGCCCAGCGGCGTCAGCTACATGCTCGAGAACCGCAAGATGATGATGCGGCTGTTTCCTGAGCTCTTCGCCCAGCACCGGGTGGCGCCGGTCGCGCATTATCCTGACCTGCTGCTCGAGACCCTGCGCGCGATGGCGCCACCTTCGGTCAACGAACCCACTGTCGTGGTACTGACGCCAGGCATGTACAACAGCGCTTATTTTGAGCACGCCTTTTTGGCGCAGCAGATGGGGGTCGAACTGGTTGAGGGTCAAGACCTGTTCGTCAAAGACGGCTTCGTCTACATGCGGACCACCCAAGGTCCGCGTCGGGTCGATGTGGTTTACCGCAGGGTCGATGATGACTTTTTGGACCCCAAGGCGTTCCGACCTGACAGCACACTGGGATGCGACGGACTGCTGGATGTTTACCGCAAGGGCAATATCAGCCTGTGCAATGCGATTGGCACCGGCGTTGCCGACGACAAGTCGATCTACCCTTATGTGCCAAAGATGATCGAGTTCTATCTGGGTGAGAAGCCCATCCTGGAGAACGTGCCAACCTACCTGTGCCGCGATGCCGACGATCTGAGTTACGTGCTGGCACACCTGGGGGAGTTGGTGGTCAAGGAAGTGCACGGTGCCGGTGGCTACGGCATGCTGGTCGGGCCGGCCTCAACCCGGGCCGAGATTGAGGACTTTCGCCTTGCGTTGCTGGCCCGCCCCAGCAACTACATCGCGCAACCGACCTTGGCATTGTCCACCACGCCGACCTTCGTCGAAGCCGGCATCGCGCCGCGCCACATCGACCTGCGGCCATTCGTGTTGTCGGGCAAGTCGGTCCAGACGGTGCCCGGCGGCCTGACCCGGGTGGCGCTCAAGGAGGGCTCGCTGGTGGTCAATTCGTCCCAGGGCGGGGGGACCAAGGACACCTGGGTTTTAGAGGCTTGAGAAAAACATGATGGCAAGAACGGCCGATCATCTCGTTCGGACCCCCAGCTGTCCGGGGCGGGTTGACCCAGCGCGGCGCGCTTGGGTTGAGACCAAAGCTAAAACTGAGAGCGCCAGCACGCGCGGCGTTCTCAGCCTGATGGAGCCACACTGATGCTGTCGCGAACCGCCGACCACCTTTTCTGGATGTCCCGTTACATGGAACGGGCCGAAAATACTGCAAGGATGCTTGACGTCAACTACCAGACCTCGCTGCTACCGCAGTCGGCTGACCGCGCTGTGCAGGGTTGGGCTGGCGTGCTGGGCATCTCCGAGCTCACCCAGGCTTTCGGCAAAACCCATGATGCGGTGAATGCCAGCAATGTGATGCGATTCATGGTGCGCGATGCGAGTAACCCGTCGTCGATCCTGTCCTGTCTGAGCGCGGCGCGCGAGAACGCCCGTGCCGTACGAGGCAAGCTCACCACGGAGCTTTGGGAGACCACCAACCAGACCTGGCTGGAGTTCAACCGCATGCTTGGAGACGACAGCTTTGAGCGCGACCCAGCCGCGCTGTTCGAGTGGGTGAAGTTCAGGTCGCACCTGAGCCGTGGCGTCTCGGTTGGCACGATGCTGCAGGATGAGTCTTTGCACTTCATCCGGATCGGCACTTTTCTCGAGCGCGCGGACAACACAGCCAGGCTGTTGGACGTCAAATTCCATGCGCTGGCCGGCGACTATTTCGGCGCCTGGGTCGGCGATGGCGCGCCCGAGGTCGATTTTTACCATTGGAGCGCGATATTGCGTTCGGTCAGCGCGTTCGAGATCTACCGCAAGGTCTACCGCAATGTGATTCGACCTGACAAAGTGGCCGAATTGCTGATGCTGCGACCCGACATGCCGAGGTCTCTGGCGGCCTGCATGAACGAGTTGGTGGCCAACCTAGAACTGGTGGCTAACGATCCCAGCGGAGAGACCCGGCGCCGTGCTGGCCGACTGCGCAGTGACCTCCAGTTTGGACGCATTGACGAGATCTTGGCCACCGGTCTGCACGCCTTCTTGACCCAGTTTCTCGACCGAGTCAACGATATCGGGGCAGGGATCAGCCGCGACTTCCTGGTGCCCGTCTGATGCGTCTTCACCGCGCCACGCTGTTGCGAGAAAATGCGGCGCTGCAGCATCACTTTGCCTTTGAAGGAAATCCGTGTCCATTCACGTCGCGCTGAACCACGTCACCCATTACCATTACGACCGGCCGGTGACCCTGGGGCCACACATCGTCCGTCTGCGTCCAGCGCCACATTGCCGCAGCAAGATCTTGAGCTACTCGCTCAAGATCGAGCCCGAAGGCCACTTCATCAACTGGCAACAGGATGCTTTCGCCAACTACCTGGCTCGCCTGGTGTTCCCCGAAACGACCCGCGAGTTCAAGGTCACCGTCGACTTGGTGGCCGAGATGTCGGTCTACAACCCCTTCGATTTCTTCCTGGAGCCGGAGGCTGAGAACTATCCGTTCAGCTACGACGAAGCACTCAAACTGGAACTCCAGCCTTACCTGGTCACCGAAGCCGCGACACCTGAGCTGGCCAAGTTCGTGGCCAGCATTGACCTGACAGCGCGCCGCAGCATCGATTTTCTGGTGAGCATCAACCGGCGTCTTCAAAGCGACATCCGCTATGTGATCCGGATGGAACCGGGCGTGCAGACGCCCGAGGAAACGCTGACACTGGGTTCTGGGAGTTGTCGCGACACCGGTTGGCTGCTGGTGCAGGTGCTGCGCCACCTGGGGCTGGCCGCCCGCTTCGTGTCGGGCTATCTGATCCAGCTCAAATCCGATGTCAAGGCGCTCGACGGTCCTAGCGGCACGGAGGTCGATTTCACCGACCTGCACGCTTGGTGCGAGGTCTTCCTGCCCGGCGCCGGTTGGGTCGGCCTCGACCCGACCTCGGGATTGATGGCTGGTGAAGGCCATATTCCCGTGGCCTGCACGCCGACGCCCGGCAGCGCGGCGCCCATCAGCGGCGCGATGGACGAGTGCGAGGTCGAGTTTGACCACCAGATGACGGTTACCCGCGTCTTCGAATCGCCCAGAGTGACCAAGCCATACACCGAAGACCAATGGTCAGCGGTGCTGGCGCTGGGGCAATCCGTCGACGACAAGCTGTTGGCAGAGGACGTTCGATTGACCATGGGCGGCGAGCCGACCTTCGTCAGCGTCGAGGACCGCGACGGTGCCGAATGGAACACCGATGCGTTGGGCCCCACCAAGCGAATGCGGGCGCAAGACCTGGTAGGGCGCTTGCGCGAGCATTACGGCCAGGGCGGTTTCCTGCACTTCGGCCAAGGCAAGTGGTACCCAGGTGAGCAGCTGCCGCGCTGGGCTTTGAGCATTTGCTGGCGCGCCGATGGCCAGCCTTGCTGGCACGACCCGGCGCTGTTCGCCGACGAACGCGAAGATCTGCATTACAGCTCGGAGGACGCCAAGGCCTTCCTGGTCGCGCTGACCCGCCGCCTGGGGCTGACCGACGAGCATGTCCAGGCCGGCTACGAGGACAGCTGGTACTACCTGTGGCGCGAGCGCCGACTGCCTGTCAACGTGGACCCTTTTGACTCCAGACTCGACGATGAAATGGAGCGCAGCCGGCTGCGCCGTGTTTTCACGCAGGGGCTGGCCCACCAGGTCGGCTACGCCTTGCCGATCCGCCGTGCTGAGGCTGGCCAGTCGGTCAATCCCAGTCATTCGCTGTCTGCTGACGGGCGCTGGCAGACCGGGGCCTGGTTCTTCCGCGATGAGCGGATGTATTTGTTCCCTGGTGACTCGCCCATGGGCTACCGTCTGCCGCTCGACAGCCTGCCCTGGGTCAAGAGTACCGAGTTCCCTTACCACATTGAGACCGACCCTTTCTCGCCGCGTGAGTCGCTGCCGGCTGCGTCCGAGATCCGCAGCCAATATGCCGCGCATGTGATGGGCGGTGGTTTTGCCGAAGGCGGTACCGTGGGCGTGCAGGTCAAGCGGGTCGAGCCTGGCAGCGGCAAGCCCGCCGAGTCGGGTGGCGCGGCGGCGTCTGCCCGCACCGGTCCTGTCACAGCAGGCGGGGTAAGGCCTGCCAATCCTCAATCGGGGGTCGACAACGACCGTGCACCGCAGCGTTTTGAGTCGGCGCATTGGATCACTCGCAGCGCGATGGTGGTCGAGGTCCGCGACCCGGCGCGCGCCAATGGACCGAAGGCCGAGGCCGGCCGCGCGGACGAGGGCTCGCGCGGCCTGTTGTATGTCTTCATGCCGCCGCTCGAAAAGCTAGAGGACTATCTCGAACTACTCGCCGCAGTCGAGGCCACCGCTGCGGCCCAGCGTGTGAAGATCATTTTGGAGGGCTATCCGCCGCCGCGCGATGCACGTCTGAAAGTCCTGCAGGTCACGCCTGATCCGGGCGTGATCGAGGTGAACATCCACCCGGCGGCCAACTGGGCCGAGCTGGTCGAGCACACCGAATTCCTCTACGACGCAGCCTGGCTGTCCCGACTCTCGAGCGAGAAATTCATGCTTGATGGTCGGCACACCGGCACTGGCGGCGGCAACCACTTTGTGATGGGTGGTGCACGGCCGGCCGACTCACCGTTTTTGCGCCGACCCGACGTGTTGGGCAGCCTGCTGGCCTATTGGCACAACCACCCGTCGCTGAGTTACCTGTTTTCTGGCTTGTTCATCGGCCCGACCAGCCAGGCACCGCGCATCGACGAAGCGCGCAATGACCAGCTCTACGAGTTGGAGATCGCGCTTGGAGAGATCGAGAAAAATCGGCAGGTCTATGGCCATCAGATGCCACCCTGGTTGGTCGACCGCACGCTGCGCAACATATTGGTCGATCTGACCGGCAATACCCATCGCAGCGAGTTCTGCATCGACAAGCTTTACTCGCCCGACTCGGCCACCGGCCGGCTTGGCCTGCTCGAGCTGCGCGCGTTCGAGATGCCTCCGCATGCGCGGATGAGCATCGTCCAACAGTTGCTGCTGCGTGCGCTCGTTGCCCGCTTCTGGGCCCAACCCTACCGCGCCGAACTGGTGCGCTGGGGTACTGAATTGCATGACCGCTTCTTGCTGCCAACCTTCATCTGGCAAGACTTTTCCCATGTGGTCGAGGACATGGTGGGCCAGGGTTTTGAATTCGAATCCGAATGGTTTGCACCTCACTTCGAGTTTCGCTTCCCGAAGGTCGGTGAACTCAATGCCGAAGGCGTTCACCTGACGCTGCGCAGCGCGCTTGAACCCTGGCATGTGATGGGGGAGGAGGGCTCGTCGTCTGGCACCGTGCGCTATGTCGACTCCTCGGTCGAGCGCATCGAGCTCAAGGTGACCGGTCTGGTCAACACACGCCATGTCGTCACCTGCAATGGCGTGCCGGTGCCACTGCAGCCCACCGGCCGCGTTGGCGAGTATGTCTGCGGCGTGCGCTATCGCGCTTGGCTGCCACCGACCGCGCTGCACCCGAGCATCGGCATCGACGCGCCGCTGACTTTCGACTTGGTCGACCGATGGATGCAGCGCTCGCTGGGTGGATGCCAGTACCATGTGGCCCATCCGGGTGGTTTGAGTTATGCCAGCTTCCCGGTCAATGCGTTCGAGGCTGAAAGTCGGCGTCTGGCGCGTTTCTTCACCATCGGCCACACCCCTGGGAGGATGGACGTTGGTCAGCCGAAACGCAGCCTGGAGTTCCCGTTCACGCTCGACTTGCGCACCGCCTAAAGCGCTCATCGATCCACAGGCTCGGCGCTGGTGAACGGTCTGTCGCGCACAAGGCATGATTGCGTCATGCAAAGCAGTTTCATGGTCGATGATGATGCCAAAGGCGTCGCGCGGGTAGCGGCCTCGGCAGACACAGGCTCATCCGGGCATTGGGATGAGTTGCGCGCCGGTTTGTCGGGCTCGCCGAGTGCGTCGGCCGCCTTGGCGCCGCTTTGGCAGACCTTCTTCAGCAGCCTGGGCGACGAAGGCTGGGCCGACCTTCGTTCGCGCCACCGGCGGGTCCAGCAGCGGGTGCGTGAGGACGGCGTCACCTACAACGTTTACGCCGACCGGGGTCAGAGCGACCGGCCATGGCCGCTCGAATTGCTGCCAACCTTGATCAGTGCCGATGACTGGGCGCGCATCGAAACCGGGGTGGTTCAGCGCGCCCGGTTGATGGACCGGGTGCTGGCCGATATCTATGGTCCACAGACGCTGCTGCACGACGGGCTGTTGCCGGCGTCGATGGTGTTCGCGCATCCGCAATACCTGCGTGCCGCGCATGGCCTGTGGCAAGGCGGACAGGCCAGGCTGCACATCGCGGCCTTCGACCTCAAGCGCCGACCGGGTGGCGGCTTCAGCGTGCTGGCGCAGCGAGTACAAGCACCGTCCGGTCTGGGGTATTTGCTGCAGAACCGGTTGATCGTCGGGCCGATGTTTCAGGAGCAGTTCACCGCGTTGCGGGTGCAGCGGTTGGCCGCCAGTTTTCGTTCGCTGCTGGCCGGCCTGATGCGTGCCAGCCCGGCCGGTGAGCGCAGCCGCATCGCGATGCTGACCCCTGGACCGCTCAATGAGACCTACTTCGAGCAGGTCTTTCTCGCGCGCTATTTGGGCGTGACACTGGTCGAGGGCTCGGATCTGACCGTTCGCGCCAACAAGCTGTTTCTCAAGACTTTGCGCGGATTGGAGCAAATTCATGTGTTACTGCGCCGGGTTGACGAGGAGTTTCTCGACCCATTGGAACTTCGTCCTGACTCGGCATTGGGCGTGCCTGGGCTGTTGCAAGCATTGCGGGCCGGCGAACTGGTGATGGCCAACCCGCCCGGCGCGGGTTTTCTTGAGAGTCCAGGCATGGCCGCTTTTTGGCCCGCTGTGGCGCAGCGAATATTGGGCGAGCCTCTGCGGCTGCCGGCGAGCACCAGTTGGTGGTGCGGCGAGGCAGCGGTATGGGCTTCACAGCGCAGCAAGTTGGCCGATTTCGTCGTCGCGCCGACCTTTCCCGACAGCGGTTTTGGTCCACTGGTGGCGGCCTACCTCAGCGACTCGCAGCGCTCAGCGCTGGCCGAACGCATTGATGCCGATCCAGCGGCCTACACCTTGCAGGCAAGGGTGCGGCTGGGCGAAATACCGGTCTGGTCCAGAGGGCGTTTGCAGCCGAGAAGCGCTGTGATCCGGGTCTTCGCATTGTCCGACGGCGCCGGAGGCTGGCGCGTACTGCCTGGTGCATTGACCCGCGTGGCGGGCAGTGACAGCGATCCCGACCCTGCCGCCAACACGCACGATCCCTGGCTGAGCATGCAGCACGGCAGTGCCAGCGTCGACACCTGGGTGATCGCCAGCGGCGCGGTCGACCCCAGCTCGCTGCTGCCCAAGCCCTTGACTGTGGTCGAGTTGACGGGTTGGCATCGCAGTGTCAGCAGCCGGTCAGCCGAAAATCTTTTCTGGCTCGGTCGCTACACCGAAAGGGCCGAAAACGCGCTGCGCTTGGTGCGGCTGGCATTGGAGTCCCTGCACGAGGCCCGCGCCCCGGTGTTGCTTTTGCTGGCCGATTTGCTGCGATTCAATGGACTGCTGTCTGCCGAAGCGCCCAGCCCATTGAAATCACCGCGGCTGTTCGAACGCGCGCTGGTGCAGGGTTTGCGAACCGATCAGGACCGGCCCCATCAACTCACCAGCGTGGCGCACAGCCTGCGCAGCTTGCGCGCTTGCGCTCAATCGTTGCGCGAACGCTTGTCGCCCGAACATTGGCAATTGATTCACGAACTTGGCGATGAGTTTGACCAACGTCTGGACAATGTGTTGGCCAAAAGCCCAGGCCCTTCGCTGGTCCCCGAGGTGCTGGTCTTGCTGGCACGTGCCACCACACATCTGGCAGCGATCACCGGTGCGCAGACCGACCGCATGACGCGCGACGATGGCTGGCGATTGCTCAGCGTGGGCCGTCAGGTCGAGCGACTGCACATGTTGTCTCATTCGCTGGCACGGGGCTTCGAAACCAGGGTGCACGAGACTGACGATGGTTTCGAACTGCTGCTGGGCCTGTTTGACAGTGTGATCACTTACCGGGCTCAATTTCAGGCCCGTCGCGAGGTGATGCCGATGCTGCATCTGCTGGTGCTCGACACCGACAATACCCGGTCGTTGGCTTGGGTCGCGCGAACGTTGTACGACCGGCTGCGCAAGCTGACCCGCTTAGACGGTGCTTGGGTGAGCGAGATCATCGCCGCGCTGCGCATGCCCGAACAATGGCCGCTTGTCGAATTGGCCAGTACCGATGCCGAGGGCTGCCATAGCGCATTGATTGCAGCGCTGCGGCAGTGCAGCGCGGCCACGCGCACCATTTCCGATGAGATTGGACGACACCTGTTCACCCACGTGACTTCCACCGACCGCAGGGTCTGGCAATGAACGCGACTGTATCGCCGTCGCCGTCACACGCCCAGTCGCCGTGGCAGTCAACCTCGCAGTGGCAGTCGCCTTCGCAGTCACAGTCGCAGTCGCAGTCGCAGTCGCAGTCCCGGCCATTGCCCGGACCACGTGCGCTGGCGGTTTGCCACGAAACCCGCTACGACTACGACACGCCGGTCGAGGTGGCGCATCACAGCGCTTGGCTGCGCCCGCGCGATACCGAGTTGCAACAGGTTCAGCGATGGGGCTTGCAGATCGATCCGCAGCCTGACTGCGCGATACAGGAAAGCCGAGACGCTTTCGGCAACTGGCGTCATGGGTTCAGCCATTCCAGGGTCCACGACCGGCTGGCAGTGACCAGTCGTTTCCAGGTGTTGCTGGCGGCTCCACCGGCCATCGATGCCGAACAAAGTCCACCTTGGGAGGAGGTCGTTCGGACCCTGCGTTATCACCCAGGCGTTCAGCAGCCCGATGCGGTGGAATTTGCATTGCCCAGTCGCTTTGCACCCCGCGATGCCCGTCTCGCGGCCTTCGCTTGCGATTTGTTCGAGCCCGGCAGACCGCTGCTGCCTGCGGCCCTGGCGTTGATGCGCCGGATCCACGGTCGGATGGACTACGCGCCCAAGACCACCGATGTGGCCACCGATGCGTTGCAGGTCCTTGCCAAAGGGCAGGGCGTCTGCCAAGACTTTGCGCACCTGATGATCGGCGTGATGCGGTCGATGGGCTTGGCCGCACGCTACATCAGCGGCTACTTGCTGACCCAACCGCCGCCCGGCCAACCGAGGTTGATCGGGGCCGATGCCAGCCACGCCTGGGTCGCTGTGTGGTGTCCTCTTCACGGCTGGGTGGCGTTGGACCCCACCAACGATGTGGTTACCGGCCAGGACCACGTCACGCTGGCCTGGGGCCGTGACTATGCCGATGTGGCGCCGTTGCGCGGTGTGATCCGTGGTGGTGGCAATGCGCCGCCCGTGGTGGCGGTGACGGTCGATCCGGTCTGAGGCTCACCCAACGTCTGCGCCGCTGGGATTTTCGCTGTCTGTCAGCATCGTCTGACCCTGGCAGCATCTAGACACAAGACGGCCGGCACCTTGCTGCCTAGTCTGCGGGTTGACATTCGATCCACCTTTCCCCGTAGGCCATCGGCCGCCGCAGGAGACACCGCTTGGCCTTTGTGCAATTGCTGATATCGGGCATCTCGCTCGGTTGCATCTACGCGTTGATCGCGTTGGGCTTTGTGCTCATCTACAAGGCCACTGAGACCGTCAACTTTGCCCAGGGCGAGTTGATGATGCTCGGCGCTTTCGGTGGACTGGTGATGATGACGGTGCTGGGCTGGTCGTTCTTGCTGGCCGCACCGGTGGCCGTGGCCTGCATGTTCGCCCTCGGCATTGGCCTGGAGCGCGCGGTGATCCGCCCCATCCTGGGTCAACCGCAGTTCACCGTGGTGATGCTCACCATTGGCGTGGGCTACACCGCACGGGGCCTGGTCTCGATGATCCCGGCGATCGGCACCGAGACCCACACGCTGGCCGTGCCCTACAAGGGCCAGATCATCGAGATGGGTGGTGCGGTGATCAGCTTGGAGCAATTGGTCGTGATCGCGATGACAGCGGTGCTGTGCGCCTTGCTGTACCTGATGTTCCGTTACAGCAAGCTGGGCATCGCCATGCAGGCGGCCTCGCAGAACCAGCTGGCGGCCTACTACATGGGGATCCCGGTGCGCCGAATCAACGGCTTGGTGTGGGGGCTGTCGGCGGCGGTGGCGGCCATCGCTGGCCTGTTGCTGGCGCCGATCACCTTCGTGCACGCCAACATGGGTTTCATTGGCCTCAAGGCCTTTCCGGCAGCGGTGGTCGGTGGCTTCGGCAGCTTGCCTGGCGCCATCGTGGGCGGCTTGGTGATCGGCTTGGTCGAAGCTTTTGCAGGCTTCTACCTGCCTGAAGGTTTCAAGGACATTGCGGCCTATGTGGTGGTGCTGGTGATGTTGGTGGTCAAGCCCAATGGCTTGTTTGGTGGCGCCATGCGCAAGAAGGTCTGACCCCATGCGTTACATCTTCAAGACCGATTACGCGCAGGACATCCAGCTCGTCAAGCATGGCGGTCAGGGTTTCTGGTACGGCCTGCTAGGCCTGGTGATGCTGAGCGCGCCCTGGTGGGCCGGCGACTACTGGCTGTCGCAACTGAGCTTCGTGCTGATCTATGCCGTAGCGGGCCTCGGCCTGATGGTGCTGTCGGGTTTCACCGGCCTGGCGTCCATCGGACACGCGGCCTTCATGGGCGTCGGGGCCTACACCCAGACCGTGCTGTCGGCCATGGGCTGGCCCTTCCCGGTCAGCATGGTGGTGGCTGCCGGCTTGTCGGCTGCAGTGGGCGTGGTGGTGGGCCTGCCCGCGCTTCGCGTCAAAGGCATCTACCTGGCGATCGCCACACTGAGCTTCGGCTTCATCGTCGAAGAGGTGCTGGCACGTTGGGAAAGCGTCACCAAGGGCAGCGCCGGTATCTCGGTGGTGTCACCTCAGTTCTTCGGCGCCGATCTCGGTTCGTCCGAGGCTTTCTTCTTCATCGCCCTCGGCACCTGCGTACTGGTCACGCTGGGCGTGCTGAACCTGCTGCGCTCGGCAACCGGGCGCGCCTTCATTGCCATCCGCGACAGCGAGATCTCAGCCCAGAGCATGGGCATCCATCTGGCCGGCTACAAGACGCTGGCCTTCTCGCTGTCGGCGGCCATCGTGGGCCTGGCTGGCGCGCTGTATGCCCACAAACTGCGCTTCATCTCGCCCGACCAGTTCGGCATTGCGCAATCCGTCGACCTGCTGCTGCTGCTGGTGGTGGGCGGCATCGGCTCGGTGCACGGGGCTTTCCTGGGCGCCATTTTCCTGATCACCATGCCGCAGTTGATCGCCCTGGGCAAGGATTGGCTGCCGCCGTCTATCGGCCAAGCCACCGGCTTGCAGGCGGTGGTGTACGGCGTGGTGCTGATGGCCTTCGTGCTGTTCGAGCCCATGGGCCTCTACGGGCGCTGGCTGAAGGTACGCACCTGGCTGCAGCTGTTTCCGTTCTACCGCCGGGGCATGTTCAAGCGGCAGAAGTCCTATGCCAAATCGGAGCGCCTGAAGTGAGCACCGACGCCACCCCTTCTCAAGCCAGCTTGCCGCTGCTGCAGGCGCAAGACCTCAGCGTGCGCTTTGGCGGCGTGCTGGCCGTCAACAAGGTCAGCTTCGACGTGCAGCGCGGCGAGGTCTTCACCCTCATCGGCCCCAATGGCGCAGGCAAGACGACAGTCTTCAACCTGATCAGCCGCCTCTACACGCCCAGCACCGGCACGCTGCACTTCGAGGGTCAGCTGCTGTCGGACAAGCCGCCACACGACATTGCCGCGCTAGGCATTGCGCGTACTTTCCAGAACATCGAGCTGTTTGAGAACGCCACCGTGTTGCAGAACCTGCTGATCGGCCACCACATCCACCGCGGTGCCGGCTTCTGGAGCAACCTGTTCTTCACCAAGTCGTCGCGTGAGGCCGAACTCAAGGCCAGGCTGCGGGCCGAAGAAGTGATCGAGCTGCTCGAGCTCCAGCCTCTGCGCGACAGCTTCGTGGCCGGCCTGCCGTATGGCAAGCGCAAGGTGGTGGAGCTGGCCCGCGCGTTGTGCACCGGCCCCAAGCTGCTGTTGCTGGATGAACCGTCCTCGGGTCTGAATGTGGAAGAAACCGAAGACATGGCTTGGTGGATCCAGGACATCACAAAAGAACTGGGCATCACCGTGCTGATGGTTGAACATGACATGAGCCTGGTGTCGCGCGTCAGCGACCGCGTGCTGGCGATGAACCAAGGCGAGAAGCTGGCCCTGGGCACGCCGGCCGAGGTGCAAAGCCACCCCGGCGTGATCGAGGCATATCTGGGTTCGATGGACGACGTGTCGTCGCTGCGCAGAAAGGCCGCCTGACATGAGCGCAGAACCCGCCGTGCTGCTCTCGCTGGCCAATGTCGAAAGCGCCTATGGCCCCATCAAGGCCATCCGAGGCGTGAGCCTGCAGGTGCGCCAAGGGGAGATCGCCACCGTGCTGGGCAGCAACGGCGCTGGCAAGAGCACCATCCTCAAGACGATCTCCGGCGTGCTCGATCCCACCCGAGGCACGGTGATGTTCAAGGGGGCTGAAATCACTGCCAAAGACCCGGCCGAGATCGTGCGGCGCGGCCTGGCCCATGTGCCCGAAGGCCGCGAGGTGTTCCCGCTGCTCAGCGTGCGCGACAACCTGCTGATGGGCGCCTACACCCGCCATGACAAGGATGGCGTGGCCCGTGACATCGAGCAGGTGTTCAACTATTTTCCTATCCTGCGCGAGCGGGCCGCGCAGGATGCCGGCCTGCTGTCGGGTGGCCAGCAACAGATGCTGGCCATCAGTCGCGCGTTGATGGCCCG
>CANFPU010000067.1 GCA_947448955.1 Burkholderiales bacterium | reverse complement strand
GGTGACCATGGTCTCGCCGCAGATGATGGCGCGGCGCGCCGGCTCGATCATCATCGTCTCGTCGATCGGTGGTCTGCGTGGCTCGCCGGTGATCGGCGCTTACTGCATCAGCAAGGCCGCCGACATGCAGCTCGCACGCAACCTCGCGGTCGAGCTCGGGCCGCACAACGTTCGCGTCAACTGCATCGCCCCAGGGCTGATCAAGACCGATTTCGCCAAGGCCCTGTGGGACAACCCCGAGATGTTGGCCTTGCGCAATGCCGAGACACCGCTGCGCCGCATCGGCGATCCCGACGAAATCGCTGGCGCAGCGGTCTACCTGGCCGCACCCGCCAGCAGCTTCATGACCGGCCAATCGCTGGTGATCGACGGCGGCGTGACGATTTGAGCGCCCCGAGGCCGGCCGACGCCGGCCGCCCCCCCGGTCAAGCAAAATGCCGGCACCATGCCGGACTTGCCCTTGATCTGGATTGATGACGACGACAGTCTGCCGCCCACTCGCTACGCTCAAGGTGCCGACAGCGAAGCGCCCGGGCTGTTGGCTGCGGGCGGCACGGTCACGCCACAGCGGCTGGCCGAGGCTTATCGGCGAGGGGTGTTTCCCTGGTACAACCCGGGCGACCCGCCACTGTGGTGGAGCCCAGACCCCCGCATGGTGTTGCCGGTGGCCGAGTTCAAGCTTTCGCCCTCGCTGCGCAAGACGCTGCGTCGCTTCATCCGCGACCCGAGATCAGAAATCCGCATCG
Source organism: Burkholderiales bacterium (assembly GCA_947448955.1). Taxonomy (GTDB): domain Bacteria; phylum Pseudomonadota; class Gammaproteobacteria; order Burkholderiales; family Burkholderiaceae_C; genus Pseudaquabacterium. The sequence goes on along the minus strand of CANFPU010000067.1, from coordinate 19,378 downwards.
ACTCGGCGTTTGCGCAGGTGATGAGCGCCTGCGCTGCGGCGCCTCGCCCCGGCCAGAACGGCACCTGGATCGCGCCCGAGATCATCCAGGCCTACAGCGCCTGGCACGCTGCCGGCGCAGTGCACAGCTTCGAGACCTGGGTCGACGGTACCTTGGTCGGCGGCCTGTATGGCGTGAGCATCGGCGCGATGTTCTTCGGCGAGTCGATGTTCGCTCGGCAAACCGATGCCTCCAAGATTGCGCTGTCGGCCTTGGTCGCTTTTTGCCGCGGCCATGGCATTTCGTTGATCGACTGCCAGCAGCGCACCGGTCATCTCGCGAGCCTGGGCGCACGCGAAATCCCCCGCAGCGCTTTCGAGTCGCACTTGGCAAGCCACGTGGATGAGCAAGCGCCGACTGCCTGGACTTTTGACCCTGTGCTGTGGGCTGGACTGGACCTGGGCAGCCCGAGCGGCATGCCAACCCTTTTAGAAGGGGCACGAACATGACCCACCCCAAAGAACTGCCGCTGGCGTCTTTGCAGTTCTACGCCACGGCCGCCTATCCCTGCAGCTACCTGCCTGATCGGCAGGCCCGGTCGCAGGTCGCCACACCCAGCCACCTGATCCACGCCGATGTCTATTCGAGCTTGGTGACACAGGGATTTCGGCGCAGCGGCCTGTTCACCTACCGACCGTACTGCGACAGCTGCACGGCTTGCATGCCGCTGCGCTTGCCGGTGGCCGGGTTTGTGCCCACCCGCAGCCAACGCCGCGCCTGGCGCGCGCACCAAGGGCTGAGCGCGCGCGTTCTGCGGCTGGGCTTTGTCGCCGAGCACTACCAGCTCTACCTGCGGTACCAGGCCGGCCGCCACGCTGGCGGCGGCATGGACCAGGACAGCATCGACCAGTACACCCAGTTCCTGTTGCAAAGCAGGGTCAATTCGAGGATGGTGGAGTTTCGCGAACCCAGCGACGACGACCGTGGCGCCCTGCGGATGGTCGCGATCGTCGACGTGTTGAGCGACGGCATTTCGGCGGTTTACACGTTCTACGACCCCGACTACCGAGGCAGCCTGGGCACCTACGGCGTGATGTGGCAGATCGAACAAACCCGCGAGCTCGGCCTGCCCTATCTGTATCTGGGCTACTGGATCGCCGACAGCCAGAAGATGGCCTACAAGGCCGGCTTCGGTCCTCACCAACTGCTCAGCAACGGCACTTGGGTCAGCGCGGACCAGGTGCAGCCCAGGGCAGGTTGACGCTCGGAGGGCGACCCGCTCGGGCAGGCCAAGCCCCCTGCCCGCCTACAATCGAGGCATGGCACTTTCCCCTGTTCCCGAGCTCGTCGCCGAGCTGGCCGCTGGCCGCATGGTGATCCTGGTTGACGAAGAAGACCGCGAAAACGAGGGCGATCTCGTCCTCGCCGCGGACCATGTTTCAGCCGAAACCATTAACTTCATGGCCAAGTACGGCCGGGGTCTGATTTGTCTGACCCTGACCCGCGAGCGCTGCGAACGCCTGCAATTGACGCCGATGACGGCGAAAAACGGTGCCGCACACGCCACCGCGTTCACGGTGTCGATCGAGGCTGCAGAAGGCGTGACCACTGGCATCTCCGCTGCCGACCGCGCCCGTACCGTGCAGGCCGCGGTGGCGCGAGACGCCAAGGTGACCGACCTGGTCCAGCCCGGCCACATCTTCCCGCTGCAAGCCCAGGACGGTGGCGTGCTGATGCGCGCCGGCCACACCGAGGCCGGTTGCGATCTGGCGGCCATGGCCGGCCTGACGCCGGCGTCAGTGATCTGCGAGATCATGAACGACGATGGCACGATGGCGCGGCTGCCCGACCTGCAGATCTTCGCCCGCGAGCATGGTCTGAAAATTGGCACGATCGCCGATCTGATCGCCCACCGCGCGCACAACGAGACCTTGATCGAGCGCGTCGGCGAGCGCGAGCTGGCCACGGCTCAAGGCAACTTCCGCTGCATCGCCTTCCGCGACCGCTCGGGAGGCCTGCACCTGGCGCTGCGTCACGGCGAATGGCTGCCCGGCGACGAGGTGACCGTGCGGGTCCACGAACCCTTCACCGCGATGGACTTGCTGGACGTCGGCCGCAGCCGACATTCCTGGCCCCTGCCCAAGGCCTTGGCCGCGATCCAGGCAGCGCCAGCCGGCTTGGCGGTGCTGCTCAACTGCGGCCACGACGTACAGACCTTGCTGCCGCTGGTGATGCCGCAGTTGGCCAGCAGCGCCGAGCGCGGCCTGCAGATGGACTTGCGCACTTACGGCGTCGGCGCCCAGATCCTGCGCGACATGGGCATCACCCGCATGAAGCTGCTGGGCAGCCCGCGCCGCATGCCCAGCATGATGGGCTATGGGCTGGAGGTCACCAGCTTCGCTGCCGCCGGCCATTGAGCCGGCCGGTCACTCCACTTTCTTCGGAAGCCTCCATGCGCAACGCCAACCAAGGCCAGGACATCGTCACAGCCCAACCGCTCAACGGCTCGCCTCTGGCGATCGGTATCGTGCAAGCACGCTTCAACGCCGACATCACCGGTGCGCTGGCCAAGTCCTGCCTGGCAGAACTGGCCGCATTGGGTGTTGACCCCGACAACATCCGGCTGATCACCGTGCCCGGTGCGCTGGAAGTCCCGCTGGCCTTGCAAGCGCTGGCCGAGGGCAACGACTTCGACGCACTCATCGCGCTGGGCTGCATCGTCCGGGGTGAGACCTACCATTTCGAGTTGGTGGCCAACGAGAGCGGCGCGGGCGTCAGCCGGATCGCACTCGACCACAGCCTGCCGGTGGCCAATGCCATCTTGACGGTCGAGAACATGGAACAGGCCTGGGCCCGCGCCGAAGACAAGGGCCGCGACGCCGCCCGCGTGGCGGTCGAGATGGCCATCTTGCTGAACGAACTGACGTGACCGAGTCCCCAGTAAAACCTGAGTCGCAGCACGCCCCTGCTGGCAGCCCGTCGTCGAACCGGCCGGCGCGCAAGCCGCAAGCCAAGTCGACGCGCCGTCGCTCGCGCGAGTTGGCGCTGCAAGGGCTGTACCAATGGCTGCTCAGCGGCGCCGACGGCGCCGAGATCGAGGCCCACATCCGGGAGCAAGAGGGCTTCGACAAATGCGACCGACCGCACTTCGACGCGCTGCTGTACGGCAGCATCCGAGAGGCCGCGATGCTCGACGCGGTGCTGGCACGGCATGTCGACCGCAAGACCAGCCTGCTGTCACCGGTCGAGCATGGGGTGCTGATGATCGGCGCCTACGAGCTCAGCCACTGCATCGACATCCCTTACCGGGTGGTGATCAATGAAGCGGTGGAACTGGCCAAGAGTTTTGGCGGCACCGACGGCCATAAATATGTCAACGGCGTGCTCGACAAGGCCGCAGCCGATCTGAGACCGGTCGAGGTCAAGGCGCGCAACGATGCGCGCCGGGCGGGATGAACCGGGTTTGAACAGGTCCGAAGCATGCGGTGGGCAACATGCGGTGGGCAACGTGAGGCTGGCCTTATGAGGCTGGCGAACCGGCTCAACCACATTGAGCCCTTCTACGTCATGGAATGCGCCAAGGCCGCGGCGCTGATCGCCGCCAGCCCGGCCTGCGACCCGTCGCAAGGCGGTGAGCGCATGCTGTTTCTCAACATCGGCGAGCCCGATTTCACCGCGCCGCCGCTGGTCCAAGAGGCTGCCGAGCGCGCCATCCGTGCCGGTCGCAGCCAGTACACCGACGCAACCGGCCTGCCCGCGCTGAGAGAGGCGCTCTCGGGCTGGTACGCGCAGCGCTTTGGGCTGGACATCCCGGCGCGACGCATCGTCATCACCGCCGGCGCATCGGCCGCGCTGCAGCTGGTCTGTCTGGCCTTGTTCGAGGCTGGCGACGAGGTGCTGATGCCCGATCCGAGCTACCCCTGCAACCGGCACTTCGTCGCCGCGGCACAGGCCGTTGCCAAGCTGCTGCCGACCAACGCTGCGCAACGCTTCCAGCTCGACGCCGCGATGGTGGCGCAAGCCTGGTGCCCGGCCACACGCGGCGTCCTGCTCGCGTCGCCCAGCAACCCCACCGGCACCTCGATCCATCCCGATGAGTTGCGGCGCATCGCTGCGGTCGTCGCTGGCCATGGCGGCGTGACCATCGTCGACGAGATATACCTGGGGCTGAGCTACGACGAGGCCTTTGGCCAAAGCGCATTGCAGCTGGGCGAGCACATCGTCTCGGTCAACAGTTTCTCGAAATACTTCAACATGACAGGCTGGCGCCTGGGCTGGCTGGTCTTGCCGGAGGCCTTGGTCGAGCCGGTCGAGCGGCTGGCGCAGAACCTGTTCATCTGCGCCTCCACCATCGCCCAGCATGCCGCGCTGGCCTGCTTCGACCCGGCATCGATTGCCGAGTACGAACGCCGGCGGGCCGAATTCCGTGCCCGGCGCGACTTCGTGGTGCCTGCGTTGAACCAGCTCGGGCTGACCGTGCCGGTGCTGCCTGACGGCGCTTTCTACGCCTACGCCGATTGCAGCGCGCACAGCGCCGACAGCTGGCATTTCGCCTTCGAGCTGATGCGCAGCGCGCATGTGGCGCTGACGCCAGGCCGCGACTTTGGTCGCGACGAACCGGCGCGCTGGCTGAGGCTGTCGTTTGCCAGCAGCCGGGACAAGCTGGAGGAGGCGCTGCACCGCTTGCGGCGGGTGTTGGCATGAACCCGGTGCAAGCGTGGGCTTCAAATGCGCGGGCTTCAAAAGCGCAGGCCTCAAAAGCGTGGGCTTCGAGCCAGCACCGTTCCCGCCCCGCGACGGACTTCGACGCTGACCTCGACGCCGACCACCCAGGAGCGCCCACACCATGAACCAGGATTTCTCGATCATCACGCTGGTGCTGCACGCCAGCTTCGTGGTGCAGTTGGTGATCGCCGGCTTGCTGCTGACCTCGCTGGCCAGCTGGAGCGTGATCTTCAACAAACTCTTCGGCCTGCGCCGACTGCGCCGTGGCAACGACGATTTCGAACAATCTTTCTGGTCGGGCAAGAACCTGAACGACCTGTACGCCAGCGCCAGCGCCAACCAGCACAGCGCGACCTTGGAGCGGATTTTCGCCAGCGGCATGCGTGAATTTCTCAAGCTGCGCGAGCGTCGGCTTGACGCCCAAGGCCAGCTCGACGGCGCCCGCCGCGCGATGCGCGCCAGCCTGCACCGTGAGCTCGACGCGATCGAAGGCAATGTCGGCTTTCTGGCCAGCGTCGCCTCGGTCAGCCCTTACGTGGGATTGTTCGGCACGGTGTGGGGCATCATGCATGCGTTCGTCGGCCTGTCCAATGTGCAGCAGGTCACGCTGGCCACCGTCGCGCCCGGCATCGCCGAGGCACTGGTGGCCACCGCGATCGGCTTGTTCGCAGCCATCCCAGCGGTGGTCGCCTACAACCGTTTCGCACGCGACATCGACCGCATCGCCACCCAGCTCGAGAGCTTCATCGAGGAGTTCTCCAACATCCTGCAGCGCAACGCCGCCCAGTCGCCTGCGGCCGCGAGGTAGGCTGCGATGGCTGCCGTTGTCTCCAGAGGCCGTAGAGGCCGCCGCTCAATCGCCGAGATGAACATGGTGCCGTTCATCGACGTGATGCTGGTCTTGCTGATCATCTTCATGGTCACCGCGCCGCTGATCACCACCGGCCTAGTCGAACTGCCCAGCGTGGGCAAGGCCGCGAACCGGCCGACCAGCGTGGTCGAGGTCATCGTTGGCAGCGACGAGAAGTTGCGGCTGCGTCTGGACGGTGCCGACCCGCAACCCACCACAGTGTCGGGTCTGGCGGCGGCGGTCCAAATGCTCCAAGCGGGCAACCCGCAGGTGCCGGTGGTGATCTCGGCCGACAAAGCGGTGAAGTACGAACAGGTGGTGCGCGCCATGGACGTGCTGCAGCGCGCCGGCATCGCACGCATCGGCCTGTCGGTGCGCCAAGGCGGCTGACGGTGGCGGCAGCGCTCGAGCGTGACGCGCTGCTGCCGCGTGCAGATGCCAGGCTGGGCATCGGTGCCTTGCTGGCGCTGTTGGCGCACGGCGGCCTGATCGGCGCACTGGCGCTGGGGCTGAACTGGCGGCTGCCGCAACCCGAGGTGGTTGCCAGCGCCGAGCTCTGGGCCGCCGTGCCCCAGGTGGCGGCACCACCGCCAACACCATTGCCAACGCCAGCCCCGACGCCGCCCACAGTCCCGCCCGAAACCCGCCCCGAGCCCGCGCTGCCCAAGCCGCTACCACCCAAGCCGGTCGAGGCCGATCGCGAGGCCGAGATCGCGCTGGAGAAAGCCGCCAAGCGCAAGAAAGAACAGCAGGCTGCGCGCGAGGCCGCCGAGCGCGAAAAGCGCGCCCAGGAAAAAGCCCTGCTGTTGAAGAAAGCGGCCGAAGACAAGCGCCTCGCCGACGAGAAAATCGTGCAACGCCAGGCTGCGCTTGAAGACCAGCGCAAACAGGCCAAGGAGGCCGCAATGCAGGAGGCGAACACCGCCAAGCAACGCGAGGAGAACCTCAAGCGCATGCTGGGTCAGGCGGGCGCCACAGGCGCGGCCAACGCCACCGGCAACGCTGCGCGCGATGCCGCGCCGTCGGCGGCCTATGCGGGCCGCATCAAGGCCAGGATCAAGCCCAACATCGTGCTGACCCAGGAGGTCCTCGGCAACCCGATCGCCGAGGTCGAAGTCCGCTGCGCACCCGACGGCAGCATCGTCGGTCGCCGCATCGTCAAGACCAGCGGCAACCCGGTCTGGGACGACACGGTGCTGAGAGCCATCGACCGCACGGCCAAGCTGCCGCTGGACAACGGGCAGATCCTGCCGACGATGCTTCTGGTGTTTCCGCGCCAGGAATGACGATCAACTGCGCGGTTGATGCTGAAAACCTATTTGCGCGATTTGAGCAATTCGTAGACATCGTCGCGCGTGCTGATGGCCAAGATGGTCAGCACCCGCGCTTGGTCATCGACGTGGTAGGCGAGGCGAACTTGCGGCGACGTGATCTTGATCTTGTAAGTGTCGGCCAATCCGTGCAAAGCGTCCTTGGCCACCCGCGGCGCCAGCAGCCGCTCGGTCAGCAGCTTTTGTTTGAAGCGCTTTCGAACCGCGCCATCGAGCCGACCCCACTCGCGTTCGGCCAGCGGATGGATCGCCAACTCATAACTCATCGAGCGAGATCTTGCGCGCTGATGCCAACGACGGCATGCGCTCACGTGCCTTGTCGTTGACGACCCGGTCGGCGAGCTGATCCATCAGGCGGGCCATCAGACTGTTCGACAGGATGTAGCCCGCGGGCTGGTTGTGGTTGAGCACCACGACGGCCTCGTCGCCAGCCTGTGCGAAGGCCCGGCCAGGCGCCTCACGCAGTTCGGAGATGCCGATGCTGCGGCCTGAAAATAGCTTGTCCATCGCAAAATTCTACAATATTTATTCGAAATTTCGGCTGAACTTGCTGGGTTTGATATCGCAAGCGCGACAGGTCCAGACCGACAGGGCTAGACAATCAAAATCCCCATAGACCCGCGCCCAGCCAGCATGGCGCGGCCATCTTCATGAAAGAACCAACACGATGACCGACCCCGCCGTTCTGGACCCCGGCTTGCTGCCCGCAGGCATCCGCAGCCGTTTTGTGCCCGACGTCAACGGCCTGAACGTCCACCTGCTAGAGGCGGGGCATGAGACACCGGGCCGTCCCTGCGTGCTGCTGCTGCATGGGTTCCCGGAGCTGGCCTACAGCTGGCGAAAGCTGATGCCCGCAATCGCTGCCGCGGGCTACCACGTGATCGCGCCCGATCAGCGCGGCTACGGTCGCACCACGGGCTGGGACGCCGAAGACCCGGCCGCGCTCGGCAGCTTCAGAATGCTCAACCTGATGCGCGATGCGATGGGCCTGCTGGCCGCCCTCGGCGTGCGCTCGGTGGCCGCGGTGGTCGGACACGACTTCGGCTCGCCGGTGGCAGCCTGGTGCGCGCTGGTTCGACCCGATGTCTTCAGGTCGGTGGTGCTGATGAGTGCGCCCTTCGCGGGGCCGCCGCCGCTGCCTCTGGCCACGCCGCAGGGCCAGCCGCAACGCCTCACAACGACCATCGACCAACTGCTCACCGACTTGGCAGCGCTGCCGCGTCCGCGCAAGCACTACCAGTGGTATTACGCCACGCCCGAGGCCAATGCCGACCTGTGGCGCTGCCCACAAGGGGTGCACGCGATGCTGCGCGCCTACTACCACCACAAGAGCGCCGACTGGCCGGGCAACCAGCCTGAGCCCCTGGCGTCGATGAGCGCGGCTGCGTTGGCCAAGATGCCCACCTACTACATCATGGACCTGGCGCGTGGCATGGCAGAGACCGTCGCAGACCAGATGCCGAGCGCCGCCGAGATCGCGGCTTGCCGCTGGTTGACCGAGCAGGAGCTGGGCGTGTATGCCGCCGAGTACCAAAGAACCGGTTTCCAGGGCGGCCTGCTGTGGTACCGCTGCCGAACCGTGCCGACCTTCACGCCCGAACTGCAGCTGTTCTCGGGCCTGAAGATCGAGGTGCCGGCGCTGTTCATCGCTGGCCGTAGCGACTGGGGCGTCTACCAGAATCCGGGCTCTTTCGAAGCTATGCAGAGCCGCGCGTGTGCTCGGCTGCAGGGCTGCCACCTGATCGACGGTGCAGGCCATTGGGTGCAGCAAGAGCAGCCCGAGGCGGTCAACCGCTTGCTGCTAGGATTCCTGCGCGACCACCCGGTTGCCGCCCTGCCCTAGCGCTGCCCCTCGGCCACCCACGGCGAGCGTCAATGGTTCTCGCGTGCGTGGTTGATCGTGTACTTCGGAATCTCGATCGTCAGGTCGGTATCGGCCAGGATGGCCTGACAGCTCAATCGCGAATCCGGCTCCAAACCCCAGGCACGGTCGAGCAGGTCTTCTTCGGTCTCGTCCATCTCGCCGAGCGAGCGCGAGCCCTCACGCACGATCACATGGCAGGTGGTGCAGGCGCAGCTCATGTCGCAGGCATGCTCGATCGCCACGCCGTTCTCGAGCAAGGCCTCGCAAATCGAGGTGCCGCGGGCCGCAGTGATCGCGCGGCCTTGCGGGCAGAGTTCAGCATGGGGCAGGATCTTGATGACGGGCATGGAGTCTTAACCTTGGCAATGTCGGTACTGAGGATGTGAAGAATTCGTCTCGAGCGCGCCGAGCTTGGGGCGAGCAGCACAGCCGTACACCGTACGGCGAGCAGCGCAGGCCCAAGATCGGTGCGCGCAGCAGCAAGATGCATCCCCTCAGAGGTCGTTGATCTGGCGGCCGGTCAGCGCAGCCTGGATGCCGCGGTTCATGCGGGCCGCGGCAAATCCTTCGGTGCCTTCGGCCAGGCGTTCGACCGCGCTGTCGATGGCCGCGTGGTCGGTGCCCGCCGCGATGCGCGACAGCTCGACCAGCAGGGATTCGATGGCTTCGCGTTCGCCGTCGGCGAGCAACTCACCGTCGGCAGCCAATGCGGCTCGGGTGGCCAAGGTCATGCGCTCGGCCTCGACCCGGGCCTCACGCAAACGCCGAGCCACCATGTCGGTCTCGGCGCTGGCAAAGCCGTCTTGCAGCATCGTCGTGATCTGTTCGTCGGCCAGCCCGTAGCTTGGCTTGACGACCACCGAGGCCTCGACGCCAGACCCCATCTCGCGCGCCGACACGCTGAGCAGCCCGTCGGCATCAACCTGGAAGCTGACCCGGATTCGCGCCGCACCGGCCACCATGGGGGGAATACCGCGCAGCTCAAAGCGCGCCAGCGATCGGCAGTCGGCCACCAGCTCACGCTCGCCCTGCAGCACGTGGATGGCCATCGCGGTTTGGCCGTCCTTGAAGGTGGTGAAGTCTTGCGCCTTGGCCACCGGAATCGTCGTGTTGCGCTCGATCACCCGCTCGACCAGCCCACCCATGGTCTCCAGCCCCAGGGACAGCGGAATCACATCGAGCAACAGCAGTTCGCCGTCGCGCGCATTGCCAGCCAACGCATTGGCCTGGATCGCCGCACCCACCGCGACCACCTCGTCGGGGTTCAGGTTGGTCAGCGGCGGGCGACCGAACAGCTCGCCCACGGCCGCCTGCACCTGGGGCATGCGGGTCGAGCCACCGACCATCACGACGCCAGCCACCTCATCGCGCTTGAGCTTGGCATCACGCAGCACCTTGCGCACCGATGCCAGCGTGCGATCGACCAGCGGTCGGGTCAGCGCGTCAAACTGCGCGCGCTGGACCAGCACTTCGAGCCTTTGCTCGCCCAGCGTGCAGCCCAGCGTGGCCTGCGGCGCATCGGTCAGCGCCTCCTTGGCGGCACGTGCCGCCACCAGCAGCGCGCGCTTGTCGTGCGCCGATGTCACCGCGCGCCCGGCCTGCGCCAATGCCCAGTCGGCCAATACCTGGTCGAAATCATCGCCGCCGAGCGCTGCATCGCCACCGGTGGCCACCACCTCGAACACGCCGCGGGACAAGCGCAGCAGCGAGATGTCGAAGGTGCCGCCGCCCAGGTCGTAGACCGCGTACAAGCCCTCACTGGCGTTGTCCAGCCCATAGGCCACCGCAGCGGCGGTGGGCTCATTGATCAGCCGCAGCACGTTCAGGCCCGCCAGTTGCGCAGCATCCTTCGTGGCCTGGCGTTGGGCATCGTCGAAATAAGCCGGCACGGTGATTACCGCACCAAACAAGTCGTCGTTGAAACTGTCCTCGGCGCGGTAACGCAGCGTCGCCAGAATCTCGGCCGACACCTCGACCGGCGTCTTCACGCCCTGGCGTGTGGCGATCGCGACCATGCCCGGCTGGTCGACAAAGCGGTAAGGCAGCGATTGGTGGCCTTGGACGTCCGCCAGCCCCCGACCCATCAAGCGCTTGACGCTGACCACGGTGTTCTCAGGGTCCTCGGCTTGCAAGGCCTGGGCGTCGAAGCCGATCTGCCGGCCACTGTCCTCGAGATACCGCACGATCGACGGCAACAAACTGCGACCCTGGGCGTCGGGCAGGCATTCCGCAACCCCATGGCGAACCGCGGCCACCAGCGAATGGGTGGTGCCCAGGTCTATGCCAACCGCGATGCGACGGCTGTGCGGATCAGGCGTCTGCCCGGGTTCTGAGAGTTGCAGCAAGGCCATGGCAAGGGGTCGGTTCGGAATCGGTAAGGGACGGTGTCAGGCGTCGAGCGCCTCGAGACGGCGGCCGATATCGGCGCGAAACCGTGCAACGAACATCAGCGCTCGCACCTGCTGGGCTGCGGCCACATTGTCGGGCGCGCCCTCTCGGTCCAGCGTGAGGCCCAGCTCCGCCAGCCAGCCGGCCTCGTCCGCTGCGACAGCCTCATCGAGTTGCTCGACCGCGGCGATGTCACGGGCCTCATCGAGCGCCTCGCGCCAAGCCATCTGCTGCATCAGAAAGGGCACCGGCATCGCGGTGTTGTTCTCGGCCTGGATCGGCGCGCCGCGAAGCTCACACAGATAAGCGCCGCGGGCCAGCGGGTCTTTCAGGCGCTGGTAAGCCTGGTTGACCCGCACGGCCCACTGCATCGCCAGACGCTGCGCCGCGGCACCCTCGCTGGCAAAGCGGTCGGGGTGGACCTTCGACTGCAGCGCACGCCAGCAGGCGTCGAGTGCTTGGCGGTCCAGCGCGAAGCGCTGCGGCAGGCCAAACAGCGTGAAGTCGTCGTCTGCGAGTTGCATGCAAGGGTGAAAGGGTGTGGGTCGGCAGGTCGAAACAGCTCGAAAGCCCCAGCCATGGACTCAAAACAAAGGCGCGGTGGACTTGTCACCGCGCCTTGTGGCCAGCCGATGGGCGGATCAGACGCGGAACGACTCTCCGCAGCCGCAGCGGTCTTTCTCGCGCGGGTTGTGAAACTTGAAGCCTTCGTTCAGCCCCTCGCGGACGAAATCGAGTTCGGTGCCATCCAGGTAAGGCAGGCTCTTGGGGTCGATCATCACCTTGATGCCATGGGCCTCGAAGACGTGGTCTTCTGGTGCGATGTCATCAGCGTATTCGAGCTTGTAGGCCAAGCCCGAACAGCCGGTGGTACGGACGCCCAACCGCACACCAACACCTTTGCCACGCTTGCTGATGTAGCGCGTCACATGGCGTGCCGCGGCTTCGGACAAAGTCACCGCCATGGTCAGTGCGCCGTGGCGGACTGCGCCGAAGAGGCTTCGACGTGGCGAGACTTGTAGTCCTGCACTGCCGCCTTGATCGCGTCCTCGGCCAGGATAGAGCAATGGATCTTGACCGGTGGCAGCGCCAGTTCTTCGGCGATGTTGGTGTTCTTGATTTCGAGCGCTTGGTCCAGGGTCTTGCCCTTGATCCATTCGGTGACCAACGAGCTGCTGGCGATGGCCGAGCCACAGCCGTAGGTCTTGAATCGTGCGTCCTCAATCAAACCGGTAGCCGGGTTGACCTTGATCTGAAGCTTCATCACGTCGCCGCAAGCCGGTGCGCCAACCATGCCGGTGCCGACTGAATCGTCACCCTTGTCGAACGCGCCGACGTTGCGCGGGTTTTCGTAGTGGTCGATGACCTTGTCGCTGTATGCCATGTCAATCTCCAAAATTCACAAAAAATTCAGCCGCCACATCGCCCTGTCCGCATGCGCCGAAAGCACGGCGAATGGGGCTCTGTCAGTGGGCTGACCACTGAATGCTGCTGATGTCGATGCCGTCGCGGTACATGTCCCACAGCGGCGAGAGCTCGCGCAGCCTGGCCACCTGATCGTGCAGGGTCTCGACGGCGTAGTCGATCTCGGCCTCGGTGGTGAAGCGGCCGATCGTCATGCGCAGGCTCGAGTGCGCGAGTTCGTCGCTGCGGCCCAGCGCACGCAGCACGTAGCTGGGCTCCAAGCTGGCCGACGTGCAGGCCGAACCTGAAGACACGGCCAGGCCTTTAACGCCCATGATCAGCGACTCACCCTCGACATAGTTGAACGAAATGTTCAGGTTGTGCGGCACCCGGCGCTCGAGGTCGCCGTTGACAAACACCTGTTCGATGCCGGTCAGCCCGTTCAGCAACTTGTGGTGCAACATGCGGATTCGCTCCTGCTCGGCACCCATCTCGACGCGGGCGATGTCGTAAGCCACGCCCATGCCCACGCACTGATGCGTAGGCAGCGAGCCCGAGCGCATGCCGCGCTCGTGACCACCGCCGTGCATCTGCGCTTCGAGTCGCACCCGAGGCTTGCGCCGGACGTAGAGCGCACCGATCCCCTTCGGGCCGTAGGTCTTGTGTGAGGCCAGGCTCATCAGGTCGACGGGCAATTTCGACACGTCAATCCCGACTTTGCCCGTGGCTTGTGCGGCGTCGACATGCAACAGGATGCCCCGCTCGCGGCACAGGTTGCCGATCGCGACGATGTCCTGGATCACGCCAATCTCGTTGTTGACCAGCATCACCGAGGCCAGCACAGTGTCGGGAAGCAACGCGTCCTTGAATCGGTCCAGGTCGAGCAGGCCGTTTTCCTGCACCTCGAGATAGGTCGCATCGAAGCCCTGGCGCTCGAGTTCGCGCACCGTGTCGAGCACCGCTTTGTGTTCGGTCTTGACGGTGACGATGTGCTTGCCTCGGCTCTTGTAGAACTGCGCCGCACCTTTGATCGCGAGGTTGATCGACTCGGTCGCGCCGCTGGTCCAGACAATTTCGCGCGGGTCGGCATTGATCAATGCAGCCACTTGCTCACGCGATTTCTCGACGACGGCTTCGGCCTCCCAGCCCCAGGCATGGCTGCGCGACGCCGGGTTGCCAAAGTGCTCACGCAACCAAGGAATCATCGCGTCGACAACGCGGGGGTCCACCGGCGTGGTGGCGCCGTAGTCAAGATAGATCGGAAAGTGCGGGGTCATGAAAGGCTGGATAAAAAGTTGGAAAGAAGGCTCGCCGTCCGGCTCACTTGGACATCGCGGTGCCGAGCGCGAAAACAGAATTGGGCGCGGTGATCTTGATCGGCTTGACCACCGGGACCGACGAGATCGCCCGCTTGATCGGCGACTCTTCGATCGACACACCTTTGGCCAACTGGTCATCGACCAATTTCTTCAGCGAAATCGAATCCAAAAACTCGATCATCTTCTGGTTCAGGCTAGCCCACAGATCGTGCGTCATGCAGCGACCCGCATCGTCGCCCATGCAGTTTTCGCGGCCAGCGCAACCGGTGGCGTCGATCGGCTCATCGACCGCCACAATGATGTCGGCGACCGTGATCAGCTCGCTCTTGCGACCCAGCGAGTAGCCGCCGCCTGGCCCTCGGGTGCTCTCGACCAGCTCATGCCGACGCAGTTTGCCAAACAACTGCTCAAGGTAGGACAGCGAGATCTGCTGACGCTGGCTGATCGCCGCCAATGCCACCGGCCCGTTGTTCGATCGCAGCGCCAAATCGATCATTGCCGTGACGGCAAAACGGCCTTTGGTGGTCAAACGCATAAATTTCTCCTGTGGCGGGTTGCAAGCGGCGCCAGTCAACAGTCAAGGGCTGGAAAAGCCTTGCCGCGATGGCCGCTGAGTCCAAAACCATGACGCCAAGCTGTACCCGACTGATGTAGTCAACTATAACCGATAGCCCCCAAAACAGGTAGCGGCTAACCCGGGCCACCAAATGGGTCAATGCCTCTCGGCGCGGCGCTGCACAGCGATCAGCGCCCTTCGGCCAACCGGCGACGCAGCATCCACAGCAGGCTGTCGCAGGCCGGCTCGATCAAGTCCAGCGCGAAGTCGAAATCAGCCGCGCTGCCATGGTAGGGATCAGGCACCTCACCCAAGCGCGCAACAGCGCCGTCGGCGACAAGGCCCGAGGCCCGGGTCGTTGTCGGCAACAGCATGCCCAGCCGGTGTTGCTCGCCCGACGGACAACGCGAGACCAACGATGCAAGGTTGTGACGGTCCATCGCCAACAGCAGGTCAAAACGGCTGAAATCGGCCAGCGCCAGCAGCCGGGATCTCTGACCTGCGAGCCGATAGCCGCGCAGTCCAGCCCTGGCGACAGCCCTCGGATCGACCGGCGCAGTGCGGCAAAAACTGTGGGTCCCCGCTGAATCCACGGCCACCCGGTTCGCCAGCCCGGCACCCACGAGCTTGGCGCGCAGCACCGCCTCAGCCATCGGCGAGCGACAGAGGTTGCCGGCACAAACCATCAGCACAGCGACAGAGGGCTGGCGTTTCAGCCACTTGAACCCCATGCTCAGGCCCTGGGGTTGGCTGCCAAGCCCATCATTCCGCGCCTTGTTCGACCGGCAGCGACTCAGCGCGCCAGCGCAGCATGCCACCGGCCAGATTCGCCAACTGCTGGAGCCCGGCCTTTTGCATCAGCACGATGGCCTGCGCCGATCGCGCACCGGACCGGCACACCGTGACCACCGGACGGTCCGCGGCGATCTCGCCGATACGCGCGGTCAGTTCAGACAAGGGCAGCAAGCGGGCCCCTCGGATGTGACCGAGCGCATCGGAAAACTCGGACGGCTCACGCACATCGATGATCTGGATCTCGCTGGACTTCTGACCGGCGATCTGCTCTTGCAGCACCGTCGGTTGGATTTCCCAGATTCCGCTGAAGCGACAGGTCAGCGGTGCCCAGGTCGGCTCCTGCGGCAGCACCGTGCGGTCATCGGGCTGGCCACACCGCAGATTGGCGGGCACGGCGATGTCCATCAGCTTGGGGTGCGGCAAGCCCAGGTGGTGCATGTAGCCGGCAAAGTCCGCCGCATCGGTGTCGCCACCCAGCCGCGGGTTGTAGCGCATTTCCTCCGCCACACTGGTGACCGTCAGGCCTCGGTAATCATGCCCGGGATACAGCAGGCAATCGGCGGGTAGCGACAGGATCTGTTCCTGCACCGATCGGTAGAGCAGCGCCGCGCTGCCTTGCTGGAAATCAGTCCGCCCGCAGCCGCGGATCAACAGGCTGTCGCCGGTGAACGCCATGCGCTGATCGTCCAGCACATAGGTCAGGCAGCCACGGGTGTGGCCGGGCGTCGCCCGCACCGCTAGATGGCGTGCGCCGAACCCGACGCGGTCGCCATGCCGCAGCGGCCGGTCCACATCCTCCGCGCCAGCCGCCTCGGACAGCATGATCTGGCTGCCGCTGCGGACTTTGAGCAACCAAGCCGCGGTGACATGGTCAGCATGAACATGGGTATCCAGCGTGGCCGTCAAACGCAGGCCAAGTTCGCGCAGCAGCGCCAAATCTCGACGAACGTTCTCGAACACAGGGTCGATCAGCACCGCTTCGCCCGCATCGCCGAGCAAGTAGGTGTAGGTCGATGAGGTCGGGTCGAACAGTTGTCGGAAGACGAGCATCGTCTGGCACTCCAAAAATAAGCGAACGGCGCGCCGCAACGGCCTGATCGCCGATCAACAGAGCCCCGGCCAACGACGCCCAAGGGGTGAACAGGGTCCAAGCCACCGTCATTCGGGTTGCGCCTGCCGTCGTCGACTCTGTGAACCTGGACTCGCCCAGCCACTCAGGGCTTGGCCGGTTTTTCACGCGGTGGATCCACCTGATCTTCTCCCTGGTGCTCCATCAACAAGTAGGTGTTGTACGCGTTGATCCGGTTGGCAGCGCCAAACATCGGTAGTGCCGCAAACCGCGACCAATCGGTCTCGGCATAAGCCTGCTCAAAGGGTTCGAACTTGCGCGCCGCATCGCCCATCGTGCGGCGCAAGAAAAGCAGGTAGTCGCGCGTCAGCACCAGGTCCGCCAGCGCATCGGTCGAGACGGGCCCGTGGCCGGGGATGACCAGTCGCGGCGGGTCGGCAATCAAGCGATCCAGCGCAGCGACCCAGCGCCGGCTGTCGGCCTGCCCGACGAACGGCAAACGGCCGCTGAAGACCAGATCCCCTGTGAACAGCACGCCCAGTTTGGGCACTGAAACGACCAGATCCTCGGGCGTGTGCGCCGGCCCGGCATGGTGGATCAGCACCTCGTAGGAGCCGACCTGCAAGCGCGTCTCATCACCACTCAGCCAGCGGTCGGCCGCGACGAGCACGGTGTCTTGATTGACCCAGGGCGCCATCAACTGGCGGCTATCCGCCAACCGCTTGCGGGCAGTATCGGAGTGCAGATACTCACCCGCCGCGCCATGCGCGACGATCGTGGCACCAGCGTTCTTCAGCACCTGCAGCCCGTAGATGTGGTCAGCGTGGTAGTGGGTGACGACGACAAATCCAGGCGACTGACCCGTGACGCGGCGTATCTCGGCCAGCATTTCAGTGGCCAGCACCGGTGAGCCGAGCGCGTCGACCACGACGACACCGCCATCGGTCACGAAGAAGCCTGCATTCGAGATGAAGTTTCGGTTGGCCGCCGACCCCAGCGCCGCCGCACCCTGAAAGAACCACACGCCATCGCTCACCTGCACGGCACGCAAGCCCGGGTCAGCAGCCCGCGCAACGGATAGCAGGCAGGCCAAGGCCAGGCTCAAAGTCAGCGCGCGACGCCAGATTGGCGGCAGACGCCTGGAGGCAAGCATGTTGATCAAGTCCTACGTCAAAGCCAGGGAGGACTGATGCTAGGGCCAAGTCGCCCCGGCTACCCACAGGGAAGACCACAAGGCCAGCGGCCAAAATGACAGAATCCACGACCGACATCGGCTTTGCTGATGGAACCGGCGCCCCAACCTACCCTCGCCCAACACCATGAACTCGCATCGAAAGAAGCCTTGGATCACGCCTCTGGCCGTCGCAGGCTGGCTGTGCGCGGCCGCCAGCAGCGCTCTGGCCCAGGACAGCCTGCGCGCGCGAAACCTGGCCGCGACCTGCGCCAACTGCCATGGCACCAATGGCCAAGCGCGTGACGGCATGATGCCGCTGGCCGGTGTCAATGCCGACTGGATTGCCAACACGCTGGGCCAATACAAGCGCGGGGAAAAAACCGCCACGCTGATGCAGCAGATCGCCAAGGGCTACACCGACGCGCAAATCCGGCTGATCGCCGACCACCTGGCCGCGCAAGTGGCAACCAAATGAGCACCTCGAACAACCGTGATGCAAGATCCCCAGCCCGACGCCAATGGCTGGAAACCGGACTGGTCGGCCTGTCAGGCCTGTCAGGCCTGGGAGGCCTGGCGGGGATGACGAGCCTGGGATTGGCGGGCTGCGCCAGCCCCAGTCCATCGATCGGCAATTCGATCGGCAATTCGATCGGCCCATCCATCGGCCGGGTGGTGGTGGTCGGCGGCGGCTTCGGCGGCGCCACCGCAGCGCGCTACCTGAAGCTGTGGGGCGGCAATGTCGACGTCACGCTGGTCGAACGCCATGCGCAGTTCGTGTCCTGCCCCATGTCCAACCTGGTGATCAGTGGCCAGCGGCAGGTGGCCGACATCACGCTGGGCTATGGCGGCCTGCAGGCCGTGGGGGTGAAAGTGCTGCGCGACGAGGTGCTGGCCATTGACGCCGACGCCAAAAAGCTGCGCCTGGCCAGCGCTGCCGAACTTCGCTATGACCGCCTGATCGTTTCACCGGGCATCGGCCTCATGCTCGATCCGGTGGCCGGACTGGCGGCCGCAATCGACAGCGGCGCCGTCACCCACAGCTGGCAGGCCGGCCCGCAGACGCTGGCACTGCGCCGCCAACTCGAGGCCATGCCAGACGGTGGCGTCTTTGTGATGTCGATCCCCAAGGCACCCTATCGCTGTCCGCCTGGGCCCTATGAACGGGCCTGCATGGTGGCGAGCTATTTCAAGACCAGCAAGCCGCGCGCGAAAGTGCTGGTGTTTGACGCCAACCCAGAGATCACGTCGAAGAAGGCGCTGTTCGAGCGTGCCTTCAAACAGCATTACGCCGGCATCCTGGAGTACCAGCCCAACGCCGAGCTGAAGGCCGTCTCGGGCAGGCTGGCCAGGTTTGAGTTCGATGACCTGAAGGCCGATGTCCTCAACGTCATTCCTGCCCAACGTGCTGGCGACTTGGCGCGCAGCGCAGGGCTGATCAATATCAACCAGCGCTGGGCCGGTGTCGACTGGCTGACGATGGGGTCGACCGCCGTGCCGGGCATCCACGTGCTGGGTGATGCCACCTTCGCAGCACCGGCCATGCCAAAGTCCGGTCACATGGCCAACCAGCACGCCAAGGTGGCGGCCGCAGCGGTGATCCAGTTGCTCAAAGGCGAGGCCGTCGACAACTCGCCTGTGATGACCAACACCTGCTACAGCTTCGTCACCGCGCAAGAGGCGGTGCATGTCGCATCGGTTCACCAGTACGACCAGGCCGAGAAGACGTTCAAGACCGTGCCCGGCTCAGGCGGCTTGTCGGGCGAAGCCAGCCAGGTCGAAGGCCGTTACGCGCTGGGTTGGGCCAGCAACATCTGGGCTGACATGCTCGCGGTCTGATCAGCCGGCGCAGTGTGCCGATCGTGTCGACGCGCAAGCATCGATGAGACGCTCAACCTTTGATATAGGCTGCGCCCTGCTTCTGTAG
>CANFPU010000066.1 GCA_947448955.1 Burkholderiales bacterium | reverse complement strand
GGACGTCCTGGTGCTGGGGCGCAGTGACTTTGCGCGAGTGCTGCCCGACAACTCGTCGCTGTCTTACGCGATCTTGCGGGGACTGGTTCGCCGTTTGCGGCACGCCAATCGGCAGATCGAATCGCTGGCTTTGCTCGACGTCTATGGCCGGGTCGCACGAACGCTGCTCGAGATGGCCGAGGACATCGACGGCGTCAAGACGGTCCGTGGCAAGGTCTCGCGCCAGGACATGGCCAAGGTGGTCGGTGCTTCGCGCGAAATGGTCAGTCGAGTGATGAAGGACCTGGAGGGACGCGGTGTCATCGAGACGCTGGAGAATGGCTCGGTGCAGATCAAGGAGCCCGCGCCGCAGATGATGTGAGCTCGGGCATGGCGGGATGCAGCCGCTGGAGCGGTGGGCCGATAGGCCACAATCCTGGGCATGACTTTTTCGCTCGGATTCCTGGGGGTGGATGGCGCCCAAGCGCGAGCCGACACGGTGCCGAGCGCTGCACCAGCCGTCGAGCCACCACGCTGGCGTTTGCAGGTATTTTTACTGGGCGGCGGTTTGATCTGGTGGCTGCTGCTGCTGGCGTTGATCACTCACCATACCAGCGATCCTGGTTTTTCGACTTCGGGCAGCGGCGCGGCCATCGCCAACAAAGCAGGTCTGGTCGGAGCTTGGGTGTCTGACATGGCGCTGTTCTCGTTCGGGCGATCAGCGTGGGTGTTGATGTTGGTGGGCCTGCGGGTTTGGCTCGCGAATTGGGCACTTTGGCTGCGCGGCCGGGCTGCAGTCGGCGAATCGGCCATGAGTCGAGGCTTGTTCTGGTTCGGGGTGGTTTTGCTGCTGACGGCGTGTTGCGGTCTTGAGTGGACGAGGCTCTATCGGCTCGATGCAGGGCTGCCTGGAGGTCAGGCCGGGGGCATGCTGGGGGCGGTCGTCGGCCCGCTGTCGATGCGGTGGCTGGGATTCGCGGGCTCGGGCGTGCTTTGGATCGCAGCGCTGGTGCTGGGGCTGTCGCTGGCGCTGCGATTTTCCTGGGCCCGTGTCGCAGACCGGCTGGGGCAAGCCATCGAGAGTTTGTGGCAGGCGCAGTCCAAGGCCCGGGAAGTCAAGCAGGACCTGCGCATCGCCGAGGTGTTGACGCGGGAGCGCGAGCAAGTGGTCGAGGAAGACCGTGTCGAGGTCGAAGTCCACACGCCGATCGTCTTCGAACCACCGATGGTCGAAGTCCCCAAGAGCAGTCGTGTGGCCAAGGAGCGCCAAAAGCCCTTGTTTGCCGAGTTGAGCGACACCCGGCTGCCGCAGGTGGACTTGCTCGACGCTGCGCCGACCACTCGGGTCGATTCGGTCACACCCGAATCCGTCGAGATGACCTCGCGGATGATCGAGAAAAAGCTGCGCGATTTCGGCGTTGAGGTTCACGTGGTCGCGGCTTCACCGGGCCCAGTGATCACCCGCTACGAGATTGAGCCGGCCACCGGGGTCAAAGGCTCGCAAGTGGTCAACCTGGCCAAAGACCTGGCGCGGTCGCTGTCGTTGGTCAGCATTCGGGTCGTTGAGATCATTCCCGGCAAAACGACAATGGCACTGGAGTTGCCCAATGCGCGGCGCCAAATGATCCGTTTGGCTGAGATCTTGGGCTCGCAGGTCTACCACGATGCGACCTCCATGCTGACGATGGGTTTGGGCAAGGACATCATCGGGGCCCCGATGGTGGCCGATCTGGCCAAGATGCCACATTGCCTGGTTGCAGGCACCACGGGTTCAGGCAAGTCAGTCGGTATCAACGCGATGATCCTCTCGCTGCTCTACAAGGCAGAAGCGCGCGATGTACGACTGATCCTGATCGATCCCAAGATGCTCGAGATGAGCGTCTACGAGGGCATTCCTCATCTGCTGTGCCCCGTGGTCACTGACATGAAACAGGCCGCCAACGCGCTGAACTGGTGCGTCGGCGAGATGGAGCGGCGCTACAAGTTGATGAGCAAGCTGGGCGTTCGCAACCTGGCCGGTTACAACAAGAAGATCTCGGACGCTGCCGATCGAGAGGAAAAGCTCCCCAACCCGTTCAGCCTGACGCCTGAATCCCCTGAGCCGCTCGACCGTCTGCCTTTCGTCGTGGTGGTGATCGACGAACTCGCTGACCTGATGATGGTCGTGGGCAAGAAGATCGAGGAGTTGATCGCACGCCTGGCGCAAAAGGCCCGTGCTGCCGGCATCCATCTGATCCTGGCCACGCAGCGACCCAGCGTGGATGTGATCACTGGCCTGATCAAGGCCAACATCCCGACACGTTTGAGCTTCCAAGTCAGCAGCAAGATCGATTCGCGAACCATCCTGGACCAAATGGGCGCCGAGGCGCTGCTGGGGCAGGGCGACATGCTCTACCTCACGCCCGGCGGTGGCGTGCCGGTGCGGGTGCACGGGGCCTTCGTGTCCGACGACGAGGTGCACCGGGTGGTCGAGTACCTCAAGAGTCAGGGGGAGCCCAACTACATCGAAGGCATTCTGGAAGGCGGCGTGCTCGACGATGATGGCGACGCCGGCTCTGGCGCTGGTAGCGGTGGCGTGGGCGGGGACGCCGAGGCCGACCCGATGTACGACCAGGCGGTGGCGATCGTGCTGCAAAACAAGAAGGCTTCGATCTCTCTGGTGCAGCGACACCTTCGAATTGGCTACAACCGAGCCGCGCGTCTGCTGGAGCAGATGGAGAAATCGGGCCTGGTCTCGAGCATGGCTACCAACGGCAACCGCGACCTGTTGGTCCCCAAACGGGATGAATGAGACGCGATGAACCAGGCTTGTCGCTGGCATTTGAGTGGCTGGGCCATTTTTTTGGTGACGCTGGCAGGGGCGGCGCAGGCCGACGCGGTTGACACGCTGCGAGAGTTCGCTCGCGAGGTCAAGACCGGCCGTGCCAGTTTCACCCAGACGGTCAGCGCGCCCGACGGCGCCAGGAAGAAGATTTCCAGCGGCGACTTCGAGTTCGCCCGGCCCGACCGATTCCGCTTTGTCTACCGCAAGCCTTTCGAGCAACAGATCGTTGCCGATGGCCGCAAGGTCTGGCTCTACGACGTCGACCTGAACCAGGTGACGGTGCGCTTGATGTCGCAGGCCTTGGGCGCGACGCCTGCCGCTTTGCTGGCCGGTGTGGCGATGGACAAGGATTTCGAACTCAGTGCCGTGCCCAGCATCGACGGGGTCGACTGGGTGCAGGCGCTGCCCAGGGTACCGGACGCCGCCTCCATCAAGTCGATCCGCGTCGGTTTCCGCGCCAAGTCGCTGGCCGCACTCGAGATCGTCGATGCCTTTGGGCAGCGGTCACTGCTGCAGTTCAGCGCCGTCGAGGCCAATCCTCGCCTGGCCGATGACCGCTTCCGCTTCGTACCGCCCAAAGGCGTGGACTTGATCGAGTCGCCCTGACGCTGGCGCTGCGCCGGTTCCGCGTCAAGCCACGGCGCCTTGCCACATGGCTAGACCTCGAGAGGCGGCCAGCCGTCTCGGGGCATTCAGCGCGGTCTGCTGGTCGAGGCAGCGCTGGTGGCGGATTCGCTGAAGGTCAAACGCACGGCCAATCCGCCCAACGCGCAGTCCTCCAGTTGTAACCGAGCGCCTTGCAACTCAGCGATCTCGCGCACGATCGCCAGCCCCAGGCCGCTGCCATCACCGGGGGCATCTCTGCCCCGTGCAAAGCGTTCCAGCACCGCTTCGCGTTCGTCGGCTGGCAGCCCGGGGCCGCTGTCGGCCACCAGTAGCGCCGGCGGGTCGGCCTGCACGCTGATCTCGACCCGGCTGCCGGGCGGGCAGTAGCGCAATGCGTTGTCCACCAGATTGCCCAAGGCTTCGCTGAGAAGCTCGGCCTGTACCGAGGCGATCACGGGCGTTTCGGGCGCCACCAGTTCGAGGTCGATCTGTCGCGCCAATGCTGTGTCCAAGTACAGCGCGCCCACATCGTGGGCCAGCGCAACTAGGTCGACCGGTGTGAGCTCTAGGTCAAATGCAGTTTCCGGGTCGAGCCTGCCCAGCGCCAGCAGTTGTTGGAGCAGCCTGGCGGCGCGCTGGGTGCTTTGCTGCATCTCGGCGATCACGCCACGGGCGCTGGCGAGGTCGGGTGCCGCCGCTGCCCGTGACAAGCCCAGCTGCAGGCCAGCCAGTGGCGTGCGGATTTGGTGTGCGGCATTGGCAGCGAAGCGCCGCTCACGCAGCAACAGCTGATGGATCCGCATCAGCAAGTCGTTCAGCGCGCTGGCAAAAGGTATCAACTCGCGCGGTACGCCCTGCATATCGATGGCTTGCAGCGAGTGGTGCGAGCGTTCGTTCCAGCGCGCTGCGATCAGTTCCAGCGGCCGCAGCGTCCAGCGCAGGGCCAGCACGATGGCCACTGCTGCGGCCAGCAGCAAGCCGCCCAGCGGCAGCAGCATCAGTTGCAGGTCGGCGCGGACACTGCGCCGTTTGAACAAGGTCTCGGCCACCACCACCTGGGCCTGGTCTTGACCGCTGCCCACGGTGATCTCGGCGACCCGCACTGGATGCCCGGCAAAGCTGGCGTCAAAGACTTTGCCATCGTTGTAGAAGGCGGTCCGTTGGCCCGAGCTTGGGACATGGTGGTGGCCGGCGATATGGTGCTGGTTTTGCCGGACGCTGAAGTACGTGCTGTCGACCACGTCGTAAGCCAGGATGGCCTCGGCGTCGCCGCCCAGATCGACCCGCGCCTGGCCGTTGACGAAATGCACCTGGTGGCCGAGTGAGCGAGCTGCATCAATCAGCCAGCGGTCGAAGGTTCGGTCTGTCAGGGTTTGAGCGGTGTAGACCCCTAGCGCGCCGGTGGCGGCGACGATCAGCAGCAGCGGCATCAACAAGCGCCGCAGCAGGTCGCGCCACAGCGCCGGTGTCGGGCCGCTCATGTCTCGTCGCCTGCCGGTTGGCCGGTTACTCGACCGTCCAGCGCCAGCAGGTAGCCGAAACCGCGCAGCGTGCGAATTTGCACATCCGACCCGGTGAGTCTTCGCCGCAGTCGTGAGATGTAGACCTCGGCGGCGCTGTCGTTGATCTCCAGGTTGCGCGCTGCCAGCGCCTCGATCAGCGCGCGTTTGGGCAACAGACGCGGCGCGCGGCGCACCAGCAGACCCAGCACCTCGAATTCCCTTGGCGACAGCTCCAGGGTCTGCTCACCCAGGCAAGCCCGGCCCTCGTCGCCCAACCAGTGCAGGTCGCCGAAACTGAGTCTGCGATCAGGTGTTTTGATCGTGCGGCGCAGCAGGCCTTCAACCCGGGCTTCGAGTTCCTCGGCGTCGAAGGGTTTGACGAGGTAATCGTCGGCGCCTTGGCGCAGGCCCTGCACACGGTCGGCAACCTGATCGCGCGCCGTCAGTACCAGGACCGGCGTGTCGGTGTCGCCGCGACGCAGTTCGGCCAGTAGGTCCAGACCATCGCCGTCGGGCAGGCCGCGGTCCAGCAGTACCAGATCGAACAGCCCTGGCACCGCCGTTGCGCCGCGTGCTGCGGCCAGCGTGGCAACTGCCTGCAACTGCCAGCCGCGTTGCTGCCAGCGCAAGGCCAGTTCGTGCGCAATGGTCGGGTCGTCCTCTATCAGCAACATCCGCATCGGTTGAGCCCAGGGTCATCGATAGCTTGCCGCAAGGTGCCGCAGATATCCTGCGGCTCCTTCTGGCTTCCAAGCCATTGTCTGCCGGGTTCAAGATGATTCGATTTGCGCCGATCTTCACCATTTTTCTTGTCGCGGTGGCTGGACCTGCACAGGCCTGTGTCGATCTGGCGCCTGCTGACGCCGCATCGCTGAGTTTGACGCAGGCATTGGCCCGCGTGGCCGATTGCCATCCCGAGGTCCGTGCGGCGCGTGCCGCACTGGCCGGTGCCGCCGCTGATGTGCTGGTTGCCGGCCAGGCGCCAAATCCGCAGCTCACCGTGGGCGCAGGTTCGGTGGGCAATGCGTTGGGCAGTGGCTCACTTTGGCGCAAGACCTTCGATCACTCGGTCCGGCTGGACCAGTTGTTCGAGCGCGCGGGCAAGCCCTTGCTGCGCCGCTCTGCAGCCGAGGCCTCGCGCAGCGCGGCACGTGCCGACTTGGCGGACGCCCGGCGCCGGGCGATCTCGGCCGTGGCCCATGCCCACCAGGACTTGTGGGCAGCGCAGGGTCGCCGGGCTCAACTCGAAGCGGCCGTGGGCCTGAGCGCTGAGTCGCTGCGTCTGCTGGACCAGCGGGTGCGTGCGGGCGATGCGCCTGCGCTCGACGCCACCCGATTTCGCCTCGATCATGCCCGTTTGCAGGCCGACCTGCGCCAGTCCGTCGCTGACAGCCAGGACCTGCAGCGGCAGCTCGCACTGCTGATCGGGGCGCCGGGCTTGGCGGTCCAGTTGCAAGCCCAAGCGTCTGACCAGCCTTGGATGATGCCAGCCGACACCGGTGCTACCAACGTCGCACTTGAGGGCCGGGCAGACGTGGTGGCGGCGATGGCGAGGGTCAGCGCCACTGCCAGCCTGCGCGACCTGGCGGTCGCCGCTCGGACTCGCGACCTCAACATTGGCTTGCAAGTCGACCATTGGCCGACCGGGCCTGGCAACAGCAGCGGCACCGGCAACACCGTCTCGGTGAGCGTGAGTGTGCCGCTGTTCGTGCGCCATGCCAACGAGGGTGAGGTCGCGCGCGCCGAGGCAGATCTGGCGGCGGCTCAAGAGGCGCTGCGAAAGGTGCGCGACAACGCAGCGACCGAGTGGGCGCGCGCTGAAGGTCAAGCCCGAGCGGCTGATGACCGCCGTCGCCTGGTGGTCGAGCAGTTGGAGCCAGCCGCGGAGAAGGTTGCCGCCGGGGCTGAACTGGCGTACCGGCGCGGCGCCAGCACCGCGCTGGAATTGCTCGACGCACGCCGCAGCTTGCGTGCGGTACGGCTCGAGCGCATCAACGCCGATGCCGAGCTTGCCAAGGCACTGGTCGATTGGCGGGTTGCTGCCACCCCGTCCGACCTGCGTCTCAACCCCTGATCCGAACCCGCCTGGCCCATGAACATGCTTCTCCGACCTTTGATGCTGCGCGCTGCCACGATCTCATTGACGATGGCCAGTCTGGCCATGCTGCTGCTGGGCTGCAGCAAACCCGAACCGAGCGCGCCGGAAGCCCGGCCCACGATTGCTGGCGAGCTGATCACTTTTCCGGGCAACCAGGATCCGACCACCTTGCGGATCGCCACGGTGGCCAGCCCTGGCGATCACCCCGTGACCTTGCCGGGCCGACTGGCCTGGGACGAAGACCACACCAGCCGTGTTTACGCGCCCTATGCGGGCAGGGTCGAACGGTTGCTGGTGGGTGTCGGTGAGCGCGTTCGCCAGGGCCAGGCGCTGGCGATGCTGAGTTCGGCCGACATCGGCCAGGCCCAGGCCGACCTGCACAAGGCCGAGGCCGACCAGTTGCTGGCACGGGCGACCTTGTCGAGGGTGCGCGACCTGGTCGAGGGTGGGGTGATTGCCCGCAAGGACCTCGACCAGGCCGAGGCTGACCTCACACGCAGTGGCGCCGAAGCAGCGCGCGCCCGCGCTCGGCTGGCGCAGTACGGCGTGGCGGCCGGTGCGGTCAATCAGACGCTGACGCTGAGCGCACCGCTCGCCGGTCTGGTCGTCGAGCGCAACAGCAACCCCGGCGCCGAGGTCCGAAGCGATGTGGCGGGGGCCGCGCTGTTCACCATCAGTGATCCGGCCACGCTGTGGGCGACGATCGATGTGGACGAGACCCAGTTGGCGCTGCTGCGCCCCGGTCAATCGATCGCCCTCGTCACGGCCGCTTGGCCCGACCAGCGTTTCGAGGCGAAGGTGCTCAACATCGGCGCAGCGGTCGACCCAGCGTCGCGAACTGTCAAGGTCCGGGCCAGGGTCGCCAATTCCGACGGCCGGCTCAAAGCGGAAATGTATGTGAGCGCACAGGTCGCGGCCAGCGGCGGACTGCCTTTGGTACCGGTCGATGCGGTGTTCCTGCGGGGCGAGCGTCTGGGCGTTTTCGTTGCCAAGGGCAGCGGTCGCTTCGAGCGGCGCGAGGTCAAGGTCCGCGCTGCCGGACCGCAGTCTTGGCAAGTGGTCTCGGGCCTGTCCGCAGGCGAGCAAGTGGTGGTCGGCGGCGCGCTTTATCTGAACCAGTTGTTGGACGCCGTCAAATGATGCAGCGTTTCGTCGAGTTTTCGCTGCGCCAGCCTTTGTTCATCTGGCTCGGGCTGGCGCTGTTCACCGGGGCCGGCGTGCTGGCCTTCCAGAACCTGGCGGTAGAGGCTTTTCCCGATGTGTCGGACACCCAGGTCAATGTCATCGCGCTCTATCCTGGCCGCGCTGCCGAGGAAGTCGAAAAACAAGTCACGTTGCCGATCGAGATCGCGCTGACAGGCATCCCGGGCACGGTGCGGTTGTTCAGCCACACCCAGTACGGCCTGATGTTTTCAATGGTCACCTTCGACGACAAACCGGGTGACCAACTGGCGCGTCAGCAGATCCTCGAGCGGCTGCGCGGCGTCGACTTGCCTGCTGGCGTCGAGACCGAGGTGCCGCCGCCCTCGACCGCGATCGGCGAGATCATGCGTTTCAGGCTGCGCGGCGACGGCTACACGCCGCGCGAGCTGCGCGAAACCCAGGACTGGGTGGTCGAGAAAGCGCTGCGCCAAGTCGGTGGCGTGGCCGACCTGGTGACCATGGGCGGGGCGATCAAGCAGTACGAGGTGAACCCCGATCTGGCTCGCTTGCGCGACCACAAGGTCACTTTGGGCCAGCTCTTCGTCGCATTGCAGCGCGCCAATGGCAACGCTGGCGGCGGCGCGATGACCCAGGGGCGGCAGCAGTTTCTGGTGCGGTCTTTGGGCAGTTTTCGCAGCTCGGTCGACATCGAGCGCGTGGTGGTGGCCGAGGTCGCCGGCACGCCGGTGCTGGTGCGAGACGTGGCCCAGGTCAAGGTCGGTCAGTACCCGCCGCAAGGGCTGGTGGGCCAGGACGACGCCGACGACATCGTCAACGGCATCGTCGTGATGCGCAAGGGCGAGAACCCGTCCAAGGTGCTGGCGGGCGTGCAGTCCAAGATCGACATGCTCAACACCCGCGGCTTGCCACCGGGCATGAAGATCATCCCCTACTACGACCGCAGCTGGCTGATCAAGAAGACGCTGCACACCGTGTTTGCCAACCTCACCGAGGGTGCGCTGCTGGTGATGTTCGTGCTGTTCTTGTTCCTGCAAAACCTGCGTGCGGCGGCGATCGTCGCGCTGGTGATTCCGCTGTCGCTGCTCGCCACCTTCCTGGGGCTGACCTTCGTCGGTATCCCGGCCAACCTGTTGTCGCTCGGGGCGATGGATTTCGGCATCATCGTCGACGGCGCGGTGATCGTGGTCGAGAACATCTTCAGGCGATTGGGCGAGTTGAACGAGACCCAGCTCAAAAGTGCGAATCGCCGGCTCAAGGCGGTGCTGCAAGCCACCGTCGAGGTCGGTCGGCCGACGTTGTTCTCGATGATCATCATCATCGCCGCCCACTTGCCGATCTTCACGCTGCAGCGCCATGAGGGCCGGATCTTCTCGCCGATGGCCTGGAGCGTGACCTCGGCGCTGGTGGGCTCACTGGTGATGGCCCTGTCGCTGGTGCCTTTGCTGTGCCTGATGCTGCTGCGCAAGAAGTTGCCGCACGAGGACAACGCGCTGGTGCGTGCCTGCAAACAGATCTACACCCCAGCGCTCGCCTGGGCTGTGCAACGGCCGCGCAGCGTGATGGCGGTGGCCGCACTGGCGCTGGCTGGGGCCGTGGCGTTGGCGAGCACCTTGGGCTCGGAGTTCCTGCCCGAGCTCGATGAGGGCACGATCTGGGTCAATGCCACCTTGCCGCCATCGGTCTCGCCCGAAGAGGCCAAATTGACCGCCTCGCGAATTCGGGCCCGCCTGCGTACCGTGCCCGAGGTGGTGACCGTGGTCAGCAAGGTGGGCCGCCCGGACGATGGTACCGACCCAAAGATCTTCAACGGCTTCGAGGCTTTTGTCGAGCTCAAGCCCGACACCGAGTGGCGGCCGGGCATGACCAAGCCCAAGCTGGTGGCGGCGATGGACGAGGCGGTGTCGAAGTTGCCAGGCATCGAGGTGTCGTTTTCACAGCCGATACGCGACAACGTGCTCGAAAGCATCTCGCAGATCGATGGCCAGATCGTGGTCAAGATCAAGGGCGATGACCTGGGCGAACTCAATAAGCTGGCCAACAAGGTCATCGGTTTCTCGCGCTCCACGCCAGGTGTGATGCGCGCTTTCATTGACCGCGACGGCCAGCTGCCTCAGCTGAAGATCGACATCGACCGTGACGCCGCCGCGCGCTTCGGCCTGAACATCGGCGACATTCAGGACTTGATCGAGACGGCCGTGGCCGGCAAGCAGAGCTCCGAGCTGTGGGAGGGTGAACGCCACTTTTCGGTGGTCGTGCGTCTGGCGCAAGACCAGCGCAGCATGGACAAGCTGGCCGGCCTGCTGGTGCCCACGCCCTCGGGCGCCCAGGTGCCTTTGGGGCAGTTAGCCCGCATCACGCAGACCAGCGGTGCAATGAACATCGCGCGAGAAAACGGCCGGCGTGTCGCGGCAGTGGGCATCTTCATTCGCGACCGCGACATGGGATCGGTGGTGGCGGATTTGCAAGCGGCCGCCGAGCGCGAACTCAAGCTGCCGCCGAATTACGAGTTGATCTGGTCGGGCGAATTCGAGAACCAGCAGCGCGCCATGAAGCGCTTGTCCTGGGTCGTGCCGCTGTCGATCTTGTTGATCTTCTTGCTGCTGTTCGATGCCTTCAAGAGCTTTCGAAGCGCCTTGCTGATCATCGCCAACATCCCGTTCGCGATGATCGGTGGCATCGTCGCGCTGGCGCTGACCGGCATTCCGCTGTCGGTCTCAGCAGCCATTGGATTCATCGCCTTGTTCGGCCAGGCCGTGCTCAACGGCGTTGTGATGGTGACCTACTACAACCAGCTGCGCGAGGGCGGCATGGGCACGGTCGAGGCGGTGATGGAAGGCAGCTTGACGAGGCTGCGAACCGTGTTGATGACGGCGATGCTGGCAATGTTGGGCTTGCTGCCGATGGCGCTGAGCCACGCCATCGGCGCCGAGACCCAGCGTCCGTTGGCGATGGTGGTGATCGGTGGGTTGGTCTCGGCCACCCTGCTGACCTTGCTGGTCTTGCCCACGCTCTATGCCTGGGCCGCGCGCCATGACCCGCCGACCAGCCCAGGGCGACCGGTTGCGCCTGACGCCGAAGCCTCGGTGTCTTGAGCCGCTTGCGTGCTGGATGCGCCGGGGTGACAGCCGGCGAATTTTCCGGCAGGATGATGCAGATGAGGAATATCAATATCCGAATCAATATCCGAACGTTCGGCCTCGAGATGGCCTGCTTTGTGATGGCGCTGTGTTCGGTCCCGCCCGCGGCCAGTGCCGAGGCCGGCGCCGGCGAATTCAAGCTCACGCTGGGCCAGTACCAACTCGGTGCTGGCGGCCAAGGCACCGATCTCAACCTGCGTTGGCGGCGCGACGGCCGAACGCTTTGGCTCGGCAACTACCACGATGGGGATTTCGGCGCCCAGTGGCGCGCTGGCTGGGACGAGCCCGTGACCTTGTCCGCTGATCCGCTGTGGCCGGTGCAGTTGCTGCCCTCGATGCAGGTCGCCAGCGGTGGTTTTCTGGGCGGCAGTCTGGCGATCCAGGCTGGCGCGCCGTTTTACGCCCAGTTCGGCATCGGCCGAACCAACCTCAAGCCTTACGCCAATCTCAACTTTGACCCCAATGACGCGCTGACGCTGGCCCTGGGCTGGCAAGGCGAAGGCGGCCGGCAATTGTCAATGTCGGTCATCGCCGACGATCGGCTCGGCACCGGCCAGCAGCACCACCACCTGACCTTGCGCTGGCCGCTGCCAAATTCGCTGCGGCTGACCGCCGACTTGCTGCACAAGCAAGGCCAAGGGGATGCCGGGACGATCAACACCTGGGGCTGGAGCCTGGGACTGGATGGCAGTGAATGGTTCGGGCGGCTGGCCCGGGATCCCAAGCAGAACTTCTCGAACCGGGACGCCTGGCGGCTTTCGCTGGGTCGAAGATTCTGAAGACCAGGCAGAGGCGTTTTAGCGTAGCCAGGGTGGCGAGAGCAAGCGCAAGCCGATCGAAAACCAGCGCTCGCCATTGCTGGCCCCGAGGCGGTTGCCGACCGTGGCGTCGATCTGCACCCGGTCTGCGATGACCCACCAGCGTGTGCCCAGTTGCAGGAAGGGGCGGCCTGGGTCCTGCGAAAACGTTTCGCCGATCAGGCCCAGCCTGGTGCTGATCTGGTGCTCGACACCCAGTCCCCAGGTCCATTGCTTGTGGCTGGTGACGGCTTCGCGTTTCGCACCGAGGTTGGCATGCAGAAAAGTGCCGTCGTCAAACAGCGACAGGGTCATGGGCAGGTAGCCATAGACCTCGCGCGCACCCGTTGCGGGGTCGCTGACAACACCGACGGCCGCACCCCATGACCAGCTGTTGCTTGTCAAAGGCTTGAACAAGGTTTTGGCCTGTGCCACGATCGCTGAATTGCGCGGACCTGCTGCCTCATGCACCGCTGAGCCCCCCAGCGTGAGTTCCAGATTGCCGGTGAAGTTGCAGCCAGGCAGCGCCCAACGTTCGGTGCTGTTCGGGTTGTTCCGGACCCAGCTCTCCAGTTGACACGACCCCGGTTCGACGATGCGGGCGTCGTCGGTGTACATGGGTCGCGCTGCCTGTACCGCATGGATCATCGTCAGCAGCAAAACTGCCACCAGATGACGGAACATTGGGGTTCGGCGCTGCTTCGGTGGCTGGTGCATGTTGTTTGCGATGCTGAGTTGCATGGACTTGTTGGGCTGCGAGCCTATCAAAGCCCTGTGACAGCCCTCGCTCATTGAATTGTCCGACCTTCGCGCTGCCACAATCATCGAATGAACCCGCAGGAGTCCTTGTTCTCCGACGATGCCTTGCCGACGGGGCAGGGGCCTGAGCCGGCTGGCGCCCTCGACGTGCCTTTGGCTGAGCGCCTGCGCCCGCGTACGCTGGATGAGGTGATCGGCCAGACCCATCTGCTGGGGCCGGGCAAGCCGCTGCGGGTCGCTTTCGAAACCGGCCGGCTGCACTCGATGATTCTTTGGGGCCCGCCAGGCGTGGGCAAGACCACGCTGGCGCGGCTGCTAGCCGGTGCGGTGAGCTCGCATTTCATCGTGCTCTCAGCCGTGCTGGCCGGCGTCAAAGATATTCGAGAGGCCGTCGAGCAAGCCCGCGCGGCGCGCTTGCAGCGATTGGGCACGGTGGTCTTCGTTGACGAGGTGCACCGCTTCAACAAGGCGCAGCAGGACGCGTTCCTGCCGCATGTCGAATCGGGGTTGTTCACCTTCATCGGCGCGACGACCGAGAACCCGAGTTTCGAGGTCAATTCGGCCCTGCTGTCACGTGCCACTGTGCATGTGCTGAAATCCCTGGACGATGCCGAGCTGACGCTGTTGATAGACCGCGCCCGTGTTGCACTCGCCGCGCCGCCGCTGACCGACGCCGCCCGGCTGCGGCTGATCGGCCACGCCGATGGCGATGCCCGGCGGCTGCTCAACGCTTACCAAAACCTGATCGAGCTGGTGCACGGCGGCAAAGCAGCATCTGCTGACGAGATTGGCGAGACGCAGCTCGAGCAGGCCCTGGGCGAGATGCTGCGTCGCTACGACAAGGGTGGCGACCAGTTCTACGACATGATTTCAGCGCTGCACAAGAGCGTGCGTGGGTCCGACCCGGATGCCGCGCTTTACTGGTTGGCGCGCATGCTCGACGGCGGCGTGGACCCGCGCTATGTGGCGCGCCGGGTGCTGCGCATGGCGGCAGAGGACATCGGCCTGGCCGACCCGCGCGGTCAGACGCTGGCGCTTGAAGCGGCTGCGGTCTACGAGCGCTTGGGTTCTCCGGAAGGCGAACTCGCGCTGGCCCAGGCCGTGGCCTACTTGGCGGTCGCGGCCAAGAGCAATGCGGTCTACCAAGCCTGGAATCAGGTGCGTGCGTTGGTCAAGCAGGATGTCACGCGTCCAGTGCCGATGCATCTGCGCAATGCGCCCACCCGGTTGATGAGAGGCCTGGGGCACGGCGACGCTTACCGCTACGCGCATGACGAGGTCGGTGGATTTGCCGCTGGTGAGCGGTACTTGCCCGATGGTTTGGCGGTGCAGACCTTCTACCAACCGGTGCCACGAGGGTTGGAGTTGCGCATCGGCGAGCGCCTGGCCGAACTTCGTCGACTGAATGAGCAGGCGCGTCGCGCCGGCGCCAACGTCGACCAGCCCTAGTCTCTGCTTTTGGGCGGTTTGGTCAAGGGTTTTCCGAACCCGGGCCGGGACGGAAATTCGCTTGAAGGTCCTCGCCGCGCCGCTGCGGCGATCGTTCGCTTCGCGTGGAATCTCCAACCCTACAATCCGCGCAAACTTCGCAGGTGGGTCATGGCCGAGAATGTCGAGCATCGAGCCCGGCAGCCGCCCGGTGCGGCCCACCCGGCTGTTTCAGGCGTCGGGTCAAGAACCGGAGATTCCCCGCATGGACACCTTGTTGCAACAGCTCATCAACGGTCTGGTGCTGGGCAGCATGTATGCGCTGGTCGCGCTCGGCTACACGATGGTTTACGGCATCATCAACCTGATCAACTTTGCGCATGGCGAGGTGTTGATGGTCGGCGCGCTGACCAGTTGGACCGTGTTGCGGGTGCTGGCCGGGTCGGGTCTGCCGGGTTGGGTGTTGCTGCTGATCTCGCTGGTGGCGGCGGTCGTGGTTTGCGCCGCTTTGAACTACGCGATCGAAAAAATAGCCTACCGGCCGCTGCGCAACGCACCGAGGCTGGCGCCGTTGATCACGGCGATGGGCATGAGCCTGCTGTTGCAAACCTTGGCGATGATCATCTGGCAGCCCAGCACCAAGCCCTACCCGATCCTGCTGCCCTCGGAGCCATTTTTCATCGGTGGCGCGGTCATCAACCTCACCCAGATCTTGATCCTGGTCGTCACCGCGATCACGTTGGCCGCCTTGATGGTCCTGGTCCACCGCACCAAGCTGGGCCGCGCGATGCGGGCCACCGCCGAGAACCCGCGCGTGGCGGCGCTGATGGGTGTGCGGCCCGACCATGTGATCTCGGCCACCTTCATCATCGGCGCCGCGCTGGCCGCGCTGGCTGGCGTGATGTACGCCGCCAACTACGGCACGGTGCAGCACACGATGGGCTTTTTGCCGGGTTTGAAAGCCTTCACCGCGGCGGTGTTTGGCGGCATCGGCAATCTGGGCGGCGCAGTGCTGGGCGGTGTGCTGTTGGGCTTGATCGAGGCCTTGGGCTCGGGCTACATCGGCGTGCTGACCGGCGGTGTGCTGGGCAGCCAGTACAGCGACATCTTCGCCTTCTTGGTGCTGATCCTGGTGCTGACGGTGCGACCGCAAGGCCTGCTCGGCGAGCGTGTCGCCGACCGCGCATGATGGCCCACCCCCGAAGCGCCTTTGGCGTCCTTGCAGGCCGCGCCGGACCAGAGGCCCGGCCCTTCGGCAGGCACAAACGGCAGGCCGTTTTTGTCCGGCCTCAGCCCCCTCAAGGAGCCGCCAGCGGACCGGCAAAGCCGGCTCTGCGGCTGCCGCTTGATGAACCCGGTGCCGACGCCACGCTGAGCGCATTTGCTCGCTGGACTACCGAACTGAGGCTGGCTTAACCATGAAAAACAAATTCGTCGTCTTCCTGATCGCCGCGGTCGCGCTGCTGGTGTTGCCCTTGCTGGCCCAGCATGTGGGCAACTTCTGGGTCCGGATGCTGGACTTCGCGCTGCTCTATGTGCTGCTGGCACTCGGGCTGAACATCGTGGTCGGCTATGCCGGTCTGCTCGACCTGGGTTATGTCGCTTTCTACGCGGTGGGCGCCTACATGTTCGGGCTGCTGGCTTCGCCCCACCTGGGCGATAACTTCGCTGCGATCAAGGCCCTCTTTCCGCAGGGACTGCACACGCCTGTGTGGGCCGTGATTCCGCTCGGTGCGGCGCTGGCCGGCCTGGCCGGGGTAATGCTGGGCGCGCCCACACTCAAGTTGCGTGGCGACTACCTGGCGATCGTCACGCTGGGCTTTGGCGAGATCGTTCGCGTCTTCATGAACAACCTCGACCGGCCGGTCAACATCACGAATGGTCCAAAAGGTCTCCAACAGATCGACAGCATCAAAATTTTTGGCGTCGACTTTGGCAAGACCGGCGATTGGTTCGGCCTCGAAGTCTCCTCGGTCACCAAGTATTACTACCTGTTCCTGCTGCTGGTGGTGGTGAGCGTGGTGATCTGCTACCGGCTCGAACGCAGCCGCATCGGCCGGGCCTGGATGGCGATCCGCGAGGACGAGATCGCTGCCAAAGCGATGGGCATTAACACCCGCAACTTGAAGTTGCTGGCCTTCGGCATGGGGGCGACCTTTGGCGGCGTGTCGGGGGTGATGTTCGCCACCTTCCAGGGTTTCGTTTCGCCTGAGTCGTTCTCGCTGCAGGAGAGCGTGATGATCGTGGCGATGGTGGTGCTGGGCGGGATCGGCCACATCCCCGGCGTGGTGCTGGGCGCGGTCTTGCTGGCCGCGCTGCCGGAGGCGCTGCGCTGGGTCGCCGGCGAACTCGACCTGCAGCGCATGACCGACGGCCGCATTGACGCGGCGATCCTGCGTCAGCTGATGATCGCGCTGGCGATGATCGTCATCATGCTCGCGCGTCCGCGTGGGCTCTGGCCTTCGCCTGAGCATGGCAAGGCGGCGCCTCAGCCGCTGCCTGCTGCTGCCCCGCGCTGATTGGAGTCCGACAACATGAGCGACATCGTGCTGCAGGTGGCCGGGGTTTCGAAACGTTTTGGCGGGCTGCAAGCCTTGTCCGAGGTGGGCATCACCATCCGCAAAGGCCAGGTCTACGGTCTG
The DNA here is from genome assembly GCA_947448955.1 of Burkholderiales bacterium. Lineage (GTDB taxonomy): Bacteria > Pseudomonadota > Gammaproteobacteria > Burkholderiales > Burkholderiaceae_C > Pseudaquabacterium. The sequence continues at coordinate 3,275 of CANFPU010000066.1, read as the reverse complement.
ATCGGCCCCAATGGCGCCGGCAAAACCACCTTTTTCAATGTGATTACGGGGCTCTACACGCCCGATTCGGGCAGCTTCGACCTGGGTGGCGCACCCTACAAGCCTAGCGCGGTGCACGAGGTGGCCAAGGCCGGCATCGCGCGCACCTTCCAGAACATCCGGCTCTTCGCCGAGATGACGGCACTCGAGAACGTGATGGTCGGCCGCCATGTGCGCACCCGCTCCGGCCTGGTCGGCGCGGTGTTTCGCACCGCCGGCTTCAAGGCCGAAGAGGCTGCGATTGCCCAACGTGCCCAGGCCTTGCTGGACTATGTCGGTATCGGCCGCTATGCCGAGTTCAAGGCCAGAACCCTGAGTTACGGTGACCAGCGCCGGCTGGAGATCGCCCGCGCGCTGGCCACCGACCCGAAACTTATCGCGCTCGACGAGCCGGCCGCCGGCATGAACGCGACCGAGAAAGTGGTGTTGCGCGAACTGATCGACCGCATCCGCAAGGACGGCCGCACCATCTTGCTGATCGAGCACGACGTCAAGCTGGTGATGGGCTTGTGCGACCGCGTCACGGTGCTGGACTATGGCAAGCAAATCGCCGAAGGCACGCCTTACGACGTGCAACGCAACGACAAGGTGATCGAGGCCTACCTCGGCGCAGGCCACGCCGCACATTGATCATGGCAAACCACAACGAAATATTGCTCGAAGTCAGTGGCCTCAAGGTGGCCTACGGCGGCATCCAGGCCGTCAAGGGCGCGAGCTTCCAGGTGCGGCAAGGCGAGTTGGTCTCGCTGATCGGCGCCAACGGCGCGGGCAAGACCACCACGCTCAAGGCCATCACCGGCACCCAGTCGGTGGCCGACGGCGAGATCCGCTTCATGGGCCAGAGCATCAAGGGCCAGGGCGCCTGGGACTTGGTCAAGCAAGGGCTGGTGATGGTGCCCGAGGGGCGTGGCGTGTTCAGCCGCATGACCATCGTCGAGAACCTTCAGATGGGCGCTTATGTGCGCGACGACGACGAGGTGCAGGCCGACATCGCCAAGGTGTTCGCCATCTTCCCGCGACTGAAGGAGCGCGCGCTGCAACTGGCCGGCACGATGAGCGGCGGCGAGCAGCAGATGCTGGCGATGGGCCGCGGACTGATGGCCAGACCCAAGGTGCTGCTGCTCGACGAGCCGTCGATGGGCCTGTCGCCGATCATGGTCGACAAGATCTTCGAGGTGGTGGCCGACATCCACAGCCGAGGCACCACCATCTTGCTGGTCGAGCAGAACGCCAGCCGTGCGTTGAGCCTGGCCGACCGCGGCTATGTGATGGAGTCGGGCGAGGTGACGATGAGCGGCGACGCCAAGGCCTTGCTCGACGACCCCAAGGTTCGGGCAGCGTATCTGGGTGAGTGAGCTGAGGTCCGCCTGTCTTGGCGCTGTCTTGGCGCTGTCTGGGCGAGTGATCGATAGCTGCGGGTAAGTCCCAGGCCTGGGCTGCGGCTATGCTGATGGGTTGACCGCCGCCGTACAAGGCTGGAAGTGTCATGCCATTCCCGCCATCCAATGCCACCAGAGAGCCTCTGATGAGCCTGACCCCGATGCGACCCGATCCTTCCCTGACCGATCGCCGGCGCCTGCTGCTCGGCGCAGCGTCGGCTGCGGCCTTGCTGCCGGTTGGTGGTCATGCCCAGGCCGCTTGGCCCAACCGGCCGGTGCGGGTGATCGTGCCGTTTCCACCGGGCGGCCTGACCGACGGTTACGCCCGCGCCTACAGCGACCACCTGTCGCGCAAGTTCGGCCAGTCGTTCGTGGTCGAGAACAAGACCGGTGCCGGGGGGACGCTGGGTGTGGGCGAGGTGGCCAAGGCCGCGCCCGACGGCTACACGCTGTTGGTCAGCACCAGCGCGCCGATGTGGGGCGCACGGGTGCTCTACCAGAAGCTGCCCTACAACGCCGACAAGGACCTGGTGCCGATCGCGCTGTTCCCCAGTGGCGCGCTGATCTTGGGCGTGCCCGACAAGCTGCCCGTCAAGAATGCCAAGGAGTTGCTGGCCTACGCCAAGACCAACCCGATGGCGATGGGCTCTTATGGCGCCGCGTCTTGGCCGCACCTGATCGCCGACACCTGGAACCAGACCGAGAAGACCAACATCGTCGTCGCGCATTACCGCGGCGAGGCGCCGATGTGGGTGGACGTGGTCGGCGGCCAGTTGCAGATGGCGGTGGGCAGCGTGCAGGCCATCATCCCGCACATCCAGCGTGGCGTGGTGCGGGCGATCGGTGCGACCGGCAAGCTGCGCAGTCCGAAGATGCCCGATGTGGCCACGTTCATCGAGCAGGGTTTCAGCCACCCGGTGTTTGCGCTAGACGGTTATTTGCCGATGTGCGCGCCGGCCGGAACGCCGCGTGACATCCTGGAAAAACTCGCCGAGGGCATTCGCGAGGCCTACGCCAGTCAGCGCCTGCAGGACTTGCACCAGTTCTTCGGCATCCCCAACCCACCGGTGGCCACGTTGGCGGATGCGCGCAAGACTTGGGACACCGATTCGGCGCAGTGGATTGCACTGTCGGCCAAGCTGGGCATCACGCTGGATTGACCCACACTGCGGGCCCGTCGTCGGCCTGACGCTGTGAGCCGTGGCACAGTCTCCCCATGCTCGCTTACCGTCACGCTTTTCACGCCGGCAACCATGCGGATGTCCTGAAGCACGCCATCTTGGTTGCCGTGCTGGGCCACCTCAACGCCAAGGACAAGGGCTGGCGTCTGGTCGATACCCATGCCGGCGCGGGCGCTTATGCGCTGCACGCCGACCACGCGCAAAAGCATGCCGAGTACAAGCAAGGCGTTGCCAAGCTTTGGCAGGTGCATGCGCTGCCCGCCTTGCTGGCCGACTATCTGGCCCAGGTCCAGGCGTTCAACCCGCATGCCGAGTTGGCGCTGTACCCAGGCTCGCCGCGCATCGCCCGTGCGCTGATGCGCCCACAAGATCAACTCCGGCTGTACGAACTGCATCCCACCGACCATGGCCTGCTGGCCGAGGACTTTGCCGGCGACCGGCAGGTGTTGGTGCAGCGTGCGGATGGTTTTCAAGGCCTGAAATCGCAGTTGCCGCCGCCGACCCGGCGCGGTGTGCTGCTGATGGACCCGAGCTACGAGATCAAGACCGACTATGCCGAGGTGGTGGCCGCCTCTCGCGAGGCGCTGACACGCTTCGCCGAAGGCGTGGTGATGGTTTGGTACCCGCAACTCGACCTGCGCGAGTCGGCGCAACTGCCGCAGCGGCTCAAGGCGGT
>CANFPU010000065.1 GCA_947448955.1 Burkholderiales bacterium | reverse complement strand
GTAAGCAAGCCGTCTGCCACTGGTCATCGGCCGCACCGAGGTCGCGCAGCAGGGTCTCGCCGATCAGTTTGGTCTGGCCATAGGGGCTGGTGGCCGACAGCGGGCTGTCCTCGCTGATCGGCAACTGCGGCGGGTCACCGTAGACCGTCGCACTGCTGGAGAACACCATGCGCTTGCAGCCTGTGGCCACCATCGCCTGGCAGGTGCTGACCAGCCCGCCAACGTTGTTGCGGTAATAGGCCAGCGGCAAAGCGGCTGACTCGCCAACCGCCTTGAAAGCAGCGAAGTGAACCACCGCGTCGAACTTGTGGCGCGCCAGCAAGGCGCTCATCGCCGACACGTCGCACACATTGGCGCGCTCGAAAACCGGCGGGCTGCCGCCGAGTTGCTGCAGCCGGTTCAGCACCTCGGGCGAACTGTTGGAGAAGTCATCGACGCCGACCACTTCGAAACCGGCTCGCTGCAGCGCTAGCCAGGTATGGGAGCCGATGTAGCCAGTGGCGCCGGTGAGCAGGACAAGGGGCATGCGGCGAATTGTCTCAGCAGCACTCACTGCAGCGTGAGTTGCCCGCTGCATCCGAACACCGCGGCGCCCATGCCCGTGGACAGCGCGGTGCTGGTGCGGCGCTGGTCGTGGCTCAGGTCACAGCTGAGCAAGCTGTGGCGTGTCGGAGTCCAGCGCGCCCCAAGGCTGAACGAGAGCGTGTTGTCGCTGCCGCGGACAACGCCCAGCGTTGCGGCGGATGTCGCCGCTGTGTTCACCAGCGCCCGGTGCACCTGCGCCATCGAGGCGCTGAGGGCGATTTTGGCGTCCACAGCCTGATCGGCGCGCAGGCGCCAGGTGGTTCGGGTGTTGCTGTAGTCGATCACGCCGTTGCCCAGCGCACCGAAGTCGGCGGCATAGCCCGATTGCCCAAAATCGCGCGCGAGATGGGCGCTCAAACTCAATTTGCCCGTCGGGTGCCAATGCCAGTTGACGTAGCCGGTGGGGCCTGACGAATTGCGTAGCGTGTCCTGCTCGTACCGGGTTTGGGTCGCACTCAGTCGGGCGCTGAGTTGGCTGACCTGGCTGGGTTGCCAGTTGGCGCTGAGGTCAAGGTCATCGCGGGTAAACCGGTCTGCTGCCAGCGCACTGAACAAAGGGTATTCGCCGCGGGTCTGGCGCCATGCGGCGCCCAGTGTCAACAGCCCGCTGGGCTTGTAATTCAGGCCTAGCGATACGCTGCTCTGGCGGTATTCACGGAATGCGTACTCTGGTGCCGAGTAGTCCACGCGCTCGTGCGCCCATTGGGCTTCCGCGGTCAGCTTGGTGACCAGCCCCAACCTGGCCACGGCATTGGCGCGCCGGGTGTCGACGATGTTGCGGCGAGTTTCGACCGAGCTGGCGCTGTTCAGCGTGTTGAACTGCACCTGGCGCTTGTTGTCGGCGTAGCCCAAGCTGCCCGACAAGCGCTCGATGGTGGACCAGTCCAACCCCAGGTTGACGTTGTGGCTGGGCGTGTCAAGCTGGCGGTTGTGCTGGTATCGGTTGTCGGCGAGGTTGATGCTGCCGTAAAGGCGTTGGCGGCCGATCGGCTGTTCGATGCCGCCGATCAATGCGGTGGTGGACACCAGGTCTGACTTGCTGACGCCAGCCGGCAGCGTCTGTTCGGCGCCAGCCAAATTTCTGCCGATGCGAAACAGGTTGGACTGCTGTGTCAGCGCTTGCGAGGCGCCGAGGTACCAAGGGTTGGGCTCATCGGCCCGCACTGTGACTGGCGTCGCAACCGCCAGGCAGACCAGGCAGACTGGGTAACTGGCGCCGGCCCAGGTTGCTTGCCGACCCCGGGTTGGTGCGGCGCGATGCGAGAGACCAAGGCTCGGGATGCGGCGAAGTTGGCGGGTCATGGTTTTAATGTTGTTGATGTTGGTGACCTCGATTGGCGAGGGCTGGACCATCAATACGCCTTGATGTCGTAAAACGCCGCCTTGACGGTGCGCAGGATGATTACCAAGTCCAGTCCGAGCGACCAGTTGCGTAAGTACTCGAGGTCGTACTCCACCCGGGCCTGCATTTTTCCGACGGTGTCGGTTTCGCCGCGGTGACCGTTGACCTGGGCCCAGCCGGTGATGCCGGGCTTGACCTTGTGGCGCACCATGTAGGCCTTGATCAGTTGTCGGTACATCTCGTTGTGGGCCACGGCATGCGGCCGAGGTCCGACGATGCTCATGCTGCCTTGCAGCACGTTGATGAACTGCGGCAACTCATCCAGCGAAGTCTTGCGGATGAAGGCGCCGAACCGCGTGACGCGGGCATCGCCGCGCGTGGCTTGCTTGATCTCAGCGCCGTCGTCTTGCGCCGTCATCGACCGAAACTTGTAGACAACGATTTCACCGCCATCGAGCCCGTTGCGCCTTTGTTTGAAAATCACCGACCCTGGCGAACTGAGCTTGACACCGAGTGCCACCGCCAGCATGACCGGCGAGACCAGCAACAGGATCAGGCTGGCCAGCACCAGATCGCTGATGCGCTTGATCAGCAGGTGGGTGCCGGTGAACGGCGTCTCGCAGATGCCCACCACCGGCACGCCGTTGAAGTCTTGCAGGCGGCCCTGGATGATGCTGATGCCGAACACATCGGGCACGAAGTAGATCGACGCGGTGGTGCGCTGAAGGCTCTCCAGCAGCGCGATGATGCGGGGCTGCGAACCCAGCGGCAAGGTGATGAAGACTTCCTTGATGCCGTTCTGGCGTATGAACGATGCCGCATTTTGCAGATCGCCCAATTGCCTGCAGGCGCTTCCGGCTTCAGTGCGGGCATCGTGGCGGTCGTCGAAGTAGCCGGCGAAATCCAGTCCCATCCCAGGTCGGGCCAGCATGCTGTTGGCCACTTTGGCGCCCAGTGCGCCGGCGCCGATGACCACCGCGCTGCGGCGGTAGCTGCTTCGTTCGCTGGCGCGATGCACGATGACGTGGCCCAGGCGTACTGCGAGCAGTTGCAACACCGGCGTGACCAGCACCCAGAAAGTCATCACTTCTCGATCAAACAGGCTGAAGCTTCGGGTGCCGTAGCCGAAGCCCGCGAGGATCGCCAGCAGCGTGAGCCAGGAGCCGAGGATGCCCACTGCAGCCGAGCTGAGCCGGTCGTGGAAGCGGTTGACCCCAGGCCAAGTCAGCGCCACGACCAGAAAGCAAAGCGTCAGGTCGGCGCGACCGATCGGCTCGTCTTGCCAGTGCATCGCGATCACATAAACCAGTACCGTGATGGCTGGCTCTAGCAAAGTGGCGATCAGTGACGTGACCGATGGCGGCGCGCTGCTGAAATTGCGTTTGCTGCGGGTCTCGAACATCAGGGTCGTGGGTTCAAGTTCGGGCCCTTGTGCGCCACTTGGTTCATGAAAAGTCTGACCCTTGCGAGGCTGAACCGGTCCGCGTTCGACGAATTGCCAGCGTTGTGCGCTTGGTCGAAATTTATTCTCGGGCAATTTGCCGTCGCGCACTGGCAGCGCCGATGACCGTCTCGCGGGTGCCTGCCTACAATCTCACTCAATGCTGCAAAACTTCAACGCCTTGCTGGCGCCTGCGCTGATGGACCGTTTGGTGCTGGTGGTCAACCATGTGCTGGCGTCCGAGCCCCAGGCCATGGCGCGACTGGTGCCGCACAGCGGCAAGTTGCTGCAACTGGTGTTGCAGAACTGGCCTCGGCTCTTGCCGGCACCGCCATCACTGGCATTCACGGTGACACCGGCCGGTTTGGTGGCTTGGTGCGCCGATCCTGGCGTCGCCGATTTGCAGGTCAGTCTCGATCTGGGCAATCCCTTGGCGTTGGGACAGTGTCTGATGAGCGGCGAGATGCCGCCGCTGGTGATCGACGGCGACGCCCAGCTGGCCACGGACGTTGATTGGTTGATCAAAAACTTGCGCTGGGATGTGGCCGACGATCTGGATCGACTCTTCGGTGCTTCGGTGGCGCGGGAGTTGCAGCGAGTGGGCTCGGCCCTGGCCGCAGGCCTGCGCGCTGCGGTACAGGGTGTCTCCGCAGCCGCTGGGCTAGCCCGCGGCCGCTGAGCACCCAGGGCTGTGATGGGTCACTTCTTTCGGCTGATCTTCATCGGCCTGACGATCCTGCGCTTCGGCTTGGACGAAGTCGCTTTGTCGGGCTTCCGCCAGGGTTGGGTCAGGGCCTTGGTGCGGGTGGCGACGATCGGCCGCAGGTCCAGCTTGGATGCGCCGCGTGGGGCGCGGCTGCGCATGGCGCTGGAGCGTTTGGGTCCGATCTTTGTCAAGTTCGGCCAGGTGCTGAGCACCCGGCGCGACCTGTTGCCGCTGGACGTGGCCGATGAGCTCGCGCATCTGCAAGATCGTGTGCCGCCGTTTCCTGGCGATCAAGCGCTCGCGATGGTCGAAAAAGCCTTCGGGCGGCGCATTGACGAAATCTTCGAGTTGTTCGACCGGGTGCCGGTGGCCAGTGCGTCGATCGCGCAGGTTCACTTCGCCACCCTCAAGAGCGGCCGTGAGGTCGCGGTCAAGGTCTTGCGCCCCGGCATGCTCGAGGTCATCGAGCATGACTTGATGCTGCTGCATCAGTTGGCGCGGTTGGTCGAGTGGGTCTGGGCCGACGGCAAGCGCCTCAAACCCCGCGAGGTGGTGGCCGAGTTCGATGTTTACCTGCATGACGAACTCGACCTGGTGCGTGAAGCCGCCAACGCAGCCCAACTGCGGCGCAACATGCAAGGCCTGGACTTGGTGATGGTGCCCGAGATGGTGTGGGATTTCTGCACCTCGACCGTGCTGGTGATGGAGCGCATGCACGGTGTGCCCATCAGCCAGGTCGCCCGCCTGCGCGAAGCCGGTGTCGACATCTCGAAGCTGGCGCGCGATGGTGTGACGATCTTTTTTACCCAAGTCTTTCGCGACGGCTTCTTCCATGCCGACATGCACCCCGGCAACATCATGGTCAGTCTGGCGCCACGCAGCTTCGGGCGCTACATCGCGCTTGATTTCGGCATCGTTGGCACCTTGACCGACTGGGACAAGGAGTACTTGGCGCAGAACTTCCTGGCCTTTTTTCGCCGCGACTACAAGCGCGTGGCGGAGCTCCATGTCGAGAGCGGCTGGGTGCCGCCCAACACCCGTGTCGATGCACTCGAGAGCGCGATTCGCGCCGTTTGCGAGCCGCACTTTGACCGCCCGCTCAAGGACATTTCGCTCGGTCAGGTGTTGATGCGCCTGTTCCAGACCTCACGTCGTTTCAACGTCGAGATCCAGCCGCAACTCGTGCTTTTGCAAAAGACCTTGCTCAACATTGAGGGCCTTGGCCGTCAGCTCGACCCGGATTTGGACTTGTGGGCCACTGCCAAGCCTTTCCTGGAATCGTGGATGCATCGCCAGGTCGGCTGGACCGGTCTGGTCGAGCGGTTCAAGAACGAGGCCCCGCGCTATGCCCAGTTGTTGCCCGAACTGCCGCGACTGGTGCACCAGGCTTTGTTGCGCGGCAAAGCCAGCGATCCTGCGAAGCTGGCGTTGCTGGTCGAGCAGCGCCGCACCAATCGTTTGCTGCAGGCCTTGCTGTACGCGGCGGTGGGTTTTGTTGGCGGCGTGCTCGCGACCCAGATCTTGCTGCATTGGCGCTGAGCACCCTCGGCGGTGGCTGCGGCGTCGGCTGATAATGCCGCCGGCCGCGCTGCTGTGGCCGTCCGTCCTCAAGCTTTTCGCGGAGCCTCGCCACCATGTTGCTGACCCTGGTTCTCCTGTATTTGTTGGTCACCATTGCCATCGGTCTGTGGGCTGCCAAGCGGGTCAAGACCACCGCCGACTTCGCGATCGCCGGCCGTCACTTGCCGCTGGTGATGATCGTCACCACCACCTTCGCCACCTGGTTCGGCTCCGAGACCGTGCTGGGCATCCCCGCCAAGTTCGTGCAGGGTGGCCTGAACGGTGTGGTCGAAGACCCGTTTGGCGCCGGTACCTGCCTGATCTTGGTCGGTCTGTTTTTCGCCAGCAAGCTCTACAAGATGACGCTGCTGACGATCAGCGACTACTACCGTGAGCGCTACGGCCGGGCGGTCGAGGTCGTGTGCTCGCTGGTCATCATCTTGAGCTACCTGGGCTGGGTCTCGGCCCAAGTTACCGCCCTCGGCCTGGTGTTCAACCTGTTGTCCGACGGCGCGATTTCGGTGTCGATGGGCATGGTGCTGGGCACGGCGTCGATTCTGGCCTACACCTTGTTTGGCGGTATGTGGTCAGTCGCGGTGACCGACTTCATCCAGATGGTCATCCTGGTGGTGGGCCTGAGCATCATTGCCGTGTTCGCCAGCGATCTGGCCGGCGGCAGCGACAAGGTGTTGGCCTTGGCCGCGTCCAAAGACCTGTTCAAGTTGCTGCCCGAGCCCAGCTTCAAGCAGATCGCGTTCTTCATTGCGGCGGCAATGACGATGATGCTGGGTTCGATCCCGCAGCAGGATGTGTTTCAGCGCGTGATGTCGGCCAAGAACGTGAATGCCGCGACCCAGGGACCGGTGATCGGCGGCATTTGTTACATCTTGTTCGCCTTCGTGCCGATGTTTCTGGTCGTCAGCGCGCTGATCATCATGCCCGAGACCGCTGCCGCGTTGATCAAGGACGACCCGCAGAAGGTGATCCCGACCCTGGTGATGACCAAGATGCCGTTCGTGATGCAGGTAATCTTTTTTGGTGCGCTGCTTTCGGCGCTGAAGAGCACGGCATCGGCCACGCTGCTGGCGCCTTCGGTGACCTTTGTCGAGAACATCTGGCGCCAGTTCTACCCTCGCGTCAGCGACCGGCAGGAGCTGATGACGATGCGCATCGCGGTGCTGTTGTTCTCGGCCTGTGTCTGCGGCTACGCGATGGCATCGCAGGGAACGCCGATCTATGAAATGGTCTCGGGCGCATACCAGGTCACGTTGGTTGGTGCTTTCGTGCCACTGGTGGCTGGGCTGTACTGGTCGCGCGCCACCACCCAGGGGGCGGTGTTTTCGATCGTGCTGGGCGTGTTGACCTGGCTGCTGTTCATGCTCACGCCTGCTGGCGAAGCCTTTCCGGCCCAGTTGGGTGGTTTCTTCATGGCCGTGCTGGGCATGGTGCTGGGCTCTATCGGGCCGCAGTCGCTGAAGAACCACCGGGGCTCACACCACCGGGCGGTGGGTTTGAAACCCTGAGGGCTTGATGGCTTGGCCAGGCCATCAAGCGGCTTCGCGTCAGCCAATCGTGCTGCCCGGCAGGCTCACACAGCTATAATATTTAGTTTTGCGTCAAGGGTTTAGCCATGCCGATCTACGCTTACCGCTGCACCGATTGCGGCCATGCGAAAGACGTTTTGCAGCGGATGTCCGATCCGCTGCTGCACACTTGCCCGGCTTGCGGCGCTGAGGCCTTCACCAAGCAAGTGACGGCAGCCGGTTTCCAGCTCAAGGGTTCGGGTTGGTACGCGACAGACTTCAAGGGTTCTGGTGCGGCGCCGGCGACCGGCGTGGCGGTCAAGGACAAGTCGGCTGACCAGGAAGGCCAGTCCAGTGGCGACAAGTCGGCCGCTGCGGACAGCAAGTCCGCGGACAGCAAGCCTGCGGACACGCCGTCCAGCCCTGCGGCCGCACCGAGCGCGCCGGCCGCGCCGAGCAGCAGCTCGGCCGCATCGACCGGCAGCTGAGGTGATGCCGATGACTGGAACGGACCGACTGACGACAGAGCACGCCGCGTGAGAAAGTACATCATTGCCGGGCTGCTGGTCTGGCTCCCGTTGGCCATCACCATCTGGGTTCTGCTGTGGTTGCTGGGCTTGATGGATGGCATGTTCTCCTGGCTGTTGATGCTCAGCCAGGCCGTGCTGCCGGCGGGCGCCGATGCGTTCATTGAGTCCTTGCGTCATGTGCCCGGCCTGAGCGTGCTGGTGATGGTCGCGATGATGCTGATCACCGGCATGTTCGTGACCAATATCTTCGGCCAGTGGTGGGTGCGGCAATGGGACAAAGCGATGTCTCGGATCCCGATCGTCAACGCGATCTACAGCTCGGTCAAACAGGTGTCGGACACCTTGTTTTCGAGCAATGGCAATGCCTTTCGTGAGGCCGTGTTGGTGCAGTATCCACACGCAGCGTCGTGGACGATCGCTTTCGTCACCGGCAAGCCTGGTGGCGAGGTGCAGGCCCATCTGGACGGCGAGCATGTCAGCATTTACGTGCCAACCACGCCCAACCCGACCTCTGGCTTTTTCCTGATCGTGCCGCGCAGCCAAGTGCGACCGCTGCAGATGAGCGTCGACCAGGCGCTCAAATACATCATTTCGATGGGTGTCGTGGTGCCGCCGCCGCCGGCACCTTCGCCGGTGCTACCCAGCCGAAATTGACCGGGCCGGGCGCGCCGAGCCATGCGCCTGGTCCTGAGGGCCGCAGCCCCACCCCAGCCAATCCAAAGACACTTCAATCCGGTGCGCGCCCAATGCGCGGCGCCGGCCCCGAACAAGACAAGCATCGGAGTCCTGTCATGAGAACCACCTACTGCGGTCTGGTCAGCGAAGCGCTGATGGGCCAGACCGTCACCTTGATGGGTTGGGCACACCGCCGTCGCGACCATGGCGGCGTGATATTCGTCGACCTGCGCGACCGCGAAGGCCTGGTGCAGATCGTCTGCGATCCCGACCGCGCCGAGATGTTCACCATCGCCGAAGGCGTTCGCAACGAGTTCTGCCTGAAGATCGTTGGCAAGGTCCGCGCCCGGCCCGAGGGTACCGCCAACGCCAACCTCGTCAGTGGCAAGGTCGAGGTGTTGGCCTGGGAACTGGAGGTGCTCAACCCCAGCGTCACGCCGGCCTTCCAGCTCGACGAGGACAACCTCAGCGAAACCACCCGGTTGACCCACCGCGTGCTCGACCTGCGTCGCCCGGCGATGCAGAAGAACCTGATCCTGCGCTACCGGGTGGCGATGGAGGTGCGCAAGTTCCTCGATGAGCAAGGCTTCATCGACATCGAGACGCCGATGCTGACCAAGAGCACGCCCGAGGGCGCGCGCGACTACCTGGTGCCTTCGCGGGTGCACGACGGCTCGTTCTTCGCGCTGCCGCAGTCGCCTCAGCTGTTCAAGCAGTTGCTGATGGTCGCTGGTTTTGACCGTTATTACCAGATCGTCAAGTGTTTCCGTGACGAAGACTTGCGCGCTGACCGCCAGCCCGAGTTCACCCAGATCGACATCGAGACCTCCTTCCTGGGCGAGCAAGAGATTCGCGCGGTCACCGAGGCGATGATCCGCCAGGTCTTTCGCAAGACCATGGGCCTGGAACTGCCGGTCTATGTCGAGATGACCTACGCCGAGGCGATGCGCCGATACGGCTCGGACAAGCCAGACCTGCGGGTCAGGCTTGAATTCACCGAGCTGACCGATGTGATGCGCGATGTCGACTTCAAGGTCTTCTCAGGCCCGGCGAATGCCAAAGGTGGTCGGGTCGCGGCGCTGCGAATCCCTGGCGGGGCAGACATGAGCCGAGGCGAGATCGACGCCTACACCGAGTTCGTCAAGATCTATGGCGCGCGGGGTCTGGCCTGGATCAAGGTCAATGACGCCGGTAAGGGTCGGGAAGGTCTGCAGAGCCCAGTGGTCAAGAACCTGCATGACGGGGCGGTGGCCGAGATCATCGCCCGCACCGGCGCGCGCAATGGCGACCTGATCTTTTTCGGTGCTGACAAGGCCAAGATCGTCAACGATGCCTTGGGCGCGCTGCGCGTCAAAGTTGGCCACAGTGAGTTCGGTCGCCATCACGGTTTGTTCAACGACGTCTGGGCGCCACTGTGGGTGGTCGATTTCCCGATGTTCGAACATGACGAGGAGGCGGACCGCTGGAACGCGGTGCACCATCCGTTCACGGCGCCCAAGGACGGGCACGAGGATTTGATGGACACCGACCCTGGTGCCTGCATTGCCAAGGCCTATGACATGGTGCTCAACGGATGGGAGATTGGCGGCGGGTCGGTGCGTATCCACCGTGCTGAGGTCCAGGCCAAGGTGTTCGCTGCGCTCAACATCAGCCCCGAGGAGCAGCAGCTCAAGTTCGGCTTCCTGCTCGACGCGCTGCAGTACGGCGCGCCACCGCACGGTGGCCTGGCTTTCGGGCTGGACCGCATCACCACGCTGATGACCAAGGCTGATTCGATCCGTGATGTGATCGCTTTCCCCAAGACGCAGCGCGCTCAATGCCTGTTGACTGGCGCGCCCAGTCTGGTCGACGAAAAGCAGCTGCGCGAATTGCATATCCGCCTGCGCAATCCGGGCGGCGTGACGGTCTGATCGACAAGTCGCCGGCCCGCTCGATCGAGGGGCCGGTGGCGGCTTGTGGTCTAGCGCCAGTCGGGTATAACAGTCGTTATAACTTTGCTGGAGATCTCATGCACGCGCTCAAGCTCACCCAGATCGGTAATTCGGTTGGCGTCATCCTGCCGAAGGAGGTGCTTGCCTTGTTGAAGCTCGGCAAAGGCGACACGCTTTACTTGACCGAGAGTCCCGATGGCATGCGCATTACGCCACATGACCCTGTCTTTGGTGACCAGATGCATGCGGCCCGGGACATCATGAAATCGAGGCGGGCGGTCTTGCACGAACTGGCCAAATAGCGACGTGGCAGCAAACCAGGTTTGGGTCTGGATCGACCCGGCGGTGATCCTGGCAGTTCATGAGGAGCAACTGGCCGAGCATGGCGGTGCCGCTGGCTGGCGGGAGGCTGGGTTGCTCGAGTCTGTGCTAGCGCGTCCGCGCAATCTGGGGCTTTCCGGCGAGCCTAGCGTGTGCGGATTGGCCGCCGCCTATGCCTTTGGTCTGGCCCGCCATCATCCTTTCATCGATGGCAACAAGCGCTCTGCGTTGGTCGCAACCGAGTTGTTCCTGGTGCTCAATGGCTGGCAACTCGTGGCGTCGGATTCGGACTGCGTGTTGGTCATGCTCAGTCTGGCGGCGGGCGAAATCGACGAGCCCACTTTTGCCGACTGGTTGCGTGACCGCGTCTGCGCGCGCTCATCGATACCTCAGTTGGCGTGATCAACTAGCAGTTCATGACAGACCTTGAATCCCCACGCCCGGACCATGAAGCCGGCGCCAGACCAGGCCGCACCCTCGACACCACCCGCATCGATGACACGCGGATCAAGGCGGTTCGAGCGCTGGTCTCACCCGCGGTACTGCTTGAGGAATTGCCGGTCACCGCCGACATCGAGGCGCTGGTCGAACACAGACGCCACGCGATCAGTGCCGTGTTGCAGGGCCGCGATGACCGGCTGGTGGCGGTGGTCGGGCCCTGCTCGATCCATGACCATGACCAGGCCATCGCCTATGCCCGTCGCCTGTTGCCGCTGGCCCATGAATTGGCCGGCGAACTGATCGTCGTGATGCGGGTCTACTTCGAGAAACCCCGTACGACCGTGGGCTGGAAGGGCTACATCAATGACCCTCGGCTTGATGGCAGCTTTCGCATCAACGAGGGCCTGCGCCGGGCGCGCGAGTTGCTATTGGCGATCAACGCGATCGGCCTGCCCGCGGGCACCGAGTTTCTCGACCTGCTCAGCCCGCAGTACCAGAGCGATCTGATCGCTTGGGGCGCGATCGGCGCGCGCACCACCGAGAGCCCCAGTCACCGCCAGCTCGCCTCGGGCCTGAGCTGCCCAGTAGGCTTCAAGAACGGCACCGATGGTGGCATCCAGATCGCCGCGGATGCGTTGGTTTCGGCCGCTGCGCCGCATGCTTTCATGGGCATGACCAAGATGGGCGTGGCAGCGATCTTCGAGACCCGCGGCAACGCCGACGGCCATGTGATCTTGCGCGGCGGCAAATCGCCCAACTTCGACGCGACGCATGTCGCGGCTGCCTGTGAGGCGCTGCGCAAGGCGGGGCTGCGCGAGCAGGTGATGGTCGACTGCTCGCATGCGAACTCAGCCAAACAGCACCGGCGTCAGATCGACGTGGCCGCCGACTTGGCGGCGCAGTTGGCCGGCGGCGAGCGCCGCATCATTGGCGTGATGGTGGAGAGCCACCTGCACGAGGGCCGACAAGATCTCTCGCCCGGCGCCGCGTTGCGGCCAGGGGTGTCGATCACCGATGCCTGCATTGCCTGGGAGGACACCGAGCCGCTGCTGCGCGGCTTGGCGCAAGCGGTGCGCCAGCGGCGGGTGTTGGCATGACGGCCAAGCCCTTCAAGATTCCCGAGAGCGTGCTGGTCGTGATCCACACGTCGGCGCTCGAGGTCTTGCTGATCGAGCGTGCCGACCGTCCCGGCTTCTGGCAAAGCGTGACGGGCAGCCGCGACGCCCTCGACGAGCCGCTGTTCGAGACCGCCATGCGCGAGGTCGAAGAGGAGACCGGCATCGCGGTCGGTTCTGCTGCTGTGCCCAGGTCTGCGCTGCGCGATTGGCGGCTGCGCAATGTCTACGAGATCTACCCGGTTTGGCGGCACCGCTATGCGCCTGGCGTGACGCACAACACCGAGCATGTGTTCGGTCTTTGCGTGCCGACCGGCACGCCCGTGACGCTGAGCCCGCGCGAGCACCTGCAGCATGTCTGGCTGCCTTGGCGAGAGGCCGCTGACCGTTGCTTTTCGCCGAGCAACGCCGAGGCGCTGCTGCACTTGCCGAAGCTGTCTGGCGTCGCCGATTGAGCCCCGGCTTCAGCCACGGCATACGCCACTTTGGCGCCTCACGCCTGCCCGTGCATGGCCCTGCCACCTCGCGGCAAGCCTCGCTGAGGGTGGCGACCTACAACATCCACAAAGGTGTTCGTGGTCTGGGTCCCGGCAAGCGGCTTGAGATTCACAACCTCGGCCTGGGCATCGAGGCGCTGGACGCCGATCTGGTCTGCCTGCAAGAAGTGCGATTGCACCACCGGCGCGATGCGCTACGCTTTGAGCGCACCCCGCTGGGCTGGCCCGAGGGCGGTCAAGCCGATTACCTGGCGCCCGAAGGCTATCAGGTGGCCTACCGCACCAATGCCACCACGCGTCACGGCGAGCATGGCAACGCGCTGCTGTCGCGCTGGCCGATTCTCTCGGTCGGGCACCGCGATGTCAGCGACCACCGTTTCGAGCAGCGCGGCCTGCTGCACGTGCCGGTGCAGTGGCAGGGCATCGAGATCCACGCCGTGGTTGCGCATTTCGGCCTGATCCACGCCAGTCGGGTGCGTCAGGTCGAACGCCTGGCTGCCTTTGTTGCCGCCGAGGTGCCAGCCGGTGCGCCGCTGCTGGTGGCTGGCGATTTCAATGACTGGGGCGAGAAGCTCGACGGTCCGATGCAGGCCATCAACCTGTTGCGCGCCAGCGCTGGGCCCGCGCGAGCCCAGCGCACCTTCCCCTCGTCGGTGCCGATGTTCGCCATGGACCGGGTCTACACCCGTGGCATGTCTTGTCTCTCGGCCATCGTGCCGCGCAACGCCAACTGGTCGCGGATGTCCGACCATTTGCCGCTGCTGGTGGAGTTGCAGCTGGCTTGAGCCGCTGCGCCTGGACTGGCCGACCGGTGAAGCCGCCCGCCCGCATCGCGCTGTCGCACCGTCCCGCGCCGCTGCTGACCGGCGGCAATCGCGTGGGTCTGTTGGCCGGTGGCGATGAGTTGTTTCCGGCGATGTGCGAAGCCATCGCTGCGGCGCGGCATCAGGTCTGGCTGACGACCTACATCTTTCACGAAGACGCCGCCGCGCAAGCCGTGGCGCAAGCGCTGGCGGATGCTGCGCAGCGCGGGGTCTGGGTCGGCGTGGTGGTCGACGGTTTTGGCAGCAAGGACTCCTTGATCGCGTTGCGCCAACGGCTGACAGCGGCTGGTGTCAACCTGGCCGTGTTTCGACCGGTCGACCGCTGGTGGCATCTGCTGCAGCCAGGCCAGTTGCGCCGCTTGCACCACAAGTTATGCGTTGTCGATGGGCAAGCTGGTTTCGTCGGCGGTATCAACCTGATCGACGACCGACTCGACCTGAACCATGGCTGGTCGGAGGCGCCTCGGCTCGATTTCGCGGTGCAGTTGCAAGGCCCTGCGGTGGCCTTGATGGAGCAGACCGCCCGAGCGATGTGGAGCCGCGCTGCGCTGGGCGCGGACTGGCGCGATGAGGTACTTCAACTCGCTCGCAGCGCCGAGCCGCTGGCCCGAGCGCGCCGCATGCTGGCACGTTTACGCGTGCTGCCGAGCGCCCCAGCCCCGCCGCAGGCTTGGCTGCTGCCGGTGCAGGTGGTGTTTCTGGTGCGTGACAACCTTCGCCGACGTCGCAGCATCGAGCAGGCCTATGTCGATGCGATTTCGCGCGCCCAGACCCGCGTCGACCTGGTCTGTCCGTACTTCTACCCCGGCAGGCTGTTTCGCCGCGCGCTGCACCGCGCCGCGCAGCGCGGTGTTCGGGTGCGGCTGCTGCTTCAGGGCAAAGCTGATTACCGCTTTGCGGCATTGGCGGCACAAGTCCTTTACGACGAGATGCTGCGCAGCGGGGTGCGTGTCTTCGAGTACAGCCCGGCATTTCTGCATGCCAAGGTTGCGGTGGTCGACGACGACTGGGCGACGGTGGGCAGCAGCAACATCGATCCGTTGTCGCTGTTGCTCAACCTGGAGGCCAACGTGATCATTCGTGACCAGCCCTTCGCCGCCGATCTGGCGTTGCGTATCGAGGTGGCACTGCAGGTCTCGACCGAGGTGCTGAGGCCACCCGTGGCCGCGGGCTGGTGGGCGGCGCTGCGACGCGGCTTCGTGGCCTGGGCTGCCTACTGGTTCCTGCGGTTGGCCGGCACCAGCGGCAAGTATTGAGCCAGTCGTGCTTGCCGAGCCTGTCCACCGCCCCGCCGGGCCACCGGACAACCGACCATGGACGACCTGGTCATCGCGACACCGCAAGGTCTGTACTGCCCGCCGGGCGACTTCTACATCGACCCCTCGCGGGCCAGCGCGGGCGAGAATAGGAGGTTTGAAAATCCTGGCCGGCGAAGCGCTCGTGGTGCAACGGACCGCTCGTCCAGCTTTCGAACCCAACGCCCACGGAGCGCCTATGGCTGAAGACATCGTCGACGTGTTGATCATCGGCTCGGGCGCCTCCGGCGCTGCGGTGGCTTGGAGTCTGGCCGAAACCCGGATGCGCATCGTTTGCCTGGAGCAGGGTGACTGGACCCAACCGGCCGACTATCCGAGCACGCGCCGCGACTGGGAGGCACAGGCGACCGGCCCTTGGTCGATCGACCCGAACGTGCGCAAGCGAGTGACCGACTACCCGATCGACGACGCCGATTCGCCGATCACCGTCGTCAATTTCAATGGCGTGGGAGGCAGCACCGTGCTGCATTCGGCCCACTGGCCGCGATTCCATCCCTCGGACTTTCGGGTCAAGTCGCTCGACGGCGTGGCCGACGACTGGCCGATCGACTATTCGACGCTCGACCCGTTCTTTGCCCTGAATGACCGCAATATCGGCGTCTCCGGTCTGGCTGGCGATCCTGCAATCCCGGCGCACCAGCCACCGCTGCCGCCGGTGCCGCTGGGCTTGATGGGTGAGACCATCGGCCGCGGCTTCAACAAGCTGGGCTGGCATTGGTGGCCCTCGGACAGCGCGCTGATCACCCGCGACTACGAGGGACGCGAGGCCTGCGCCAACCTCGGTCCTTGTTCGTCCGGATGCGCCAAGGGCGCCAAGAGCAGTGCCGACATCACCTATTGGCCGATGGCGCGGCGGGCGGGCGTGGAACTTCGCACGCGGTGTCGGGTGCGCGAGATCCTGGTCGACGAGAACGACATGGCCACCGGCGTCGTCTACTACGACGATCAGGGCGTCGAACGCACTCAGCGCGCCGAGGTGGTGGTAATGGCCTGCAACGGCGTGGGCACGCCGCGCTTGCTGCTGAATTCGCGTTCGGCGCGCTTCCCGGACGGCCTGGCCAACCGGTCTGGCCTGGTCGGCAAGAACCTGATGCTGCATCCTTGGGGCCTGGTCCAGGGCGTGTTCGACGAGGCGTTGGCCTCGCGGTACGGCCCGGCCGGCTGCTGCCTGCTCAGCCAGGAGTTCTATGAGACCGACGTCGCGCGTGGCTTCTTGCGCGGCTACAACCTGCAGATCACCCGCGGCGCCGGGCCGGTGACGACGGCGCGCACCGGGCTGGTCCGCGGCACCATTCCCTGGGGTGCCGGGCACCACGAGGCCTTTGCGCGCCGCTTCAACCACAGCTTCAACATCGGCATCTGCTGCGAAGACCTGCCGGAGTTGCACAACACCGTGACGCTAGACCCGGTGCTCAAGGATTCGCACGGCATTCCTGCGCCGAAAATAACCTATCGGATGAGCGATAACAGCCAGCAGATGATGCGACATGCGCTGGACCGCGCCACCGAGGCCATGAAGGCAGCCGGCGCTACCGACATCTACACCGAGTCGCCCGTGCGCCTGGCCGGCTGGCACCTGCTGGGCACGGCCAGGATGGGCCGCGATCCGGAACGCTCGGTCGTCAACGAGTGGGGCCGCAGCCATGATGTGAAGAACCTGTTCATCGTCGACGGCAGCGTGTTCGTCACCTCCGGCGGCGTCAACCCGACCTCGACGATCCAGGCGGTCGCGCTGTACATCGCTGACGCCATGAAGCAGCGGCTCGCGAACCTGTTCGACTAGCGGGCCCAGAGACTCCCCGTGACCTCCCCTCGAAAGAAACCGCAAAGGTGCCCGTGACCGAAGCCCCTCGCCCCCGCCATGACACGCTGCCGCTGGATGCGATGCAGTGCGCGATCCTTGACCTCGTGCTCGACATGATTGTGCCGCCCGGCCCGGATGGCCGGCTGCCAGGCGCCTCGCAAGTCGGTGTGCCGGCCCATTTGATGGCCTGGGCGCCGCAACTGATGCCGGTGCTGGCTGCCGAACTGGACCGCCTCACGGACGAGTCTCGCCGCCGCCACAGCTGCGACTTTACGGCGCTCCAGGCCGCGCAGCGCCAGGCCCTGGTCGACGCGATCCGCGGGGTTGAGCCAGGCTTCATGCGCCCGCTCGCACTCGAGACCGTGACACGCTACTACCAGGACGACCGCGTGCTGGCAGCGTTGGAAGAGCCGTTGCGCGCGCCCTATCCGCAGGGCTACCAGGTGCTGCAAGGCGACCTCGGCCTGCTGGCGCCAGTGCGCAGGCGCGGCAAGATGTATCGCGACGCGCCTTGACCCGGCCTAACCCGCCGTGACGCCACCGTGACGTTGCAGTGACGTTGCAGTGACGTTGCAGTGACGTTGCAGTGACGCGGCCGGCGGTGGCAGCTTCGCAGGCGTTGGTGGTCGCTGCCGTGCGGTTCGGGTTTTGGGCTGGGTGTTTTCCCTCGCACGGACACCGCGCCTTTGTTTTGCGATGAGAATCTAGGTTTAGGTTGATTCGTTAGATCAGAAGGCACTGTCAGTGCCCCATATCCACCCCCCAGGAGACAGCGATGAGCATCAAATTCAAGATCAATGGCAAGCCTGTCGAGGCCAAAGCCGAGCCCGACACCCCGCTGCTGTGGGTGATACGCGACGAGATTGGCCTGACCGGTACCAAGTTCGGCTGCGGCGCCCAGCTCTGCGGCGCTTGCACGGTGCATCTGGACGGCGTGCCGATCCGCTCCTGCGGCACACCGCTGTCGGCGGTGGCCGGCAAGTCTGTGTCGACGGTCGAAAGCCTGTCTCGCAACAACAGCCATCCGCTTCAAAAAGCCTGGATCGCGCATGACGTGCCGCAGTGCGGCTACTGCCAGAGCGGTCAATTGATGAGCGCTGCCGCACTGCTGTCCAAGAACAAGAACCCCAACGACAGCGAGATCGACCAGGCCATGAGCGGCAACCTGTGCCGCTGCGGTACCTATGTGCGGGTTCGTGCCGCCATCAAGACCGCCGCCGCCGAGATCCGTGGCGCCAAGGCCTGAAGGAGACCAACATGACCGACATCACCACTGATCAAAACGCCGTCACGGTCTCGCGCCGGCGCTTCATGCAAGGCTCTGCTGCCGTCACCGGCGGTCTGATGGTGGGCGTGAGCCTGCCCGCTGCCGGCCCGGCACAGGCCGCAGGCACATTGCACACGCCCAATGCCTGGGTCCACATCGCCGACGACAACACCATCACGCTGATTTCGGCCCGCGCTGAGATGGGCCAAGGTGTCTACACCTCGATGCCGATGCTGATCGCCGAGGAACTCAACGTCGACATCAAGAAAATCAAGGTGGCATTTGCACCCCCTGGCAAGGTCTACGGCAACGCGCTGATCTTCGGCCTTCAACTCACCGGTGGCTCGACCTCGGTGCGCGAGGGCTGGGAGAAACTTCGCATCGCCGGCGCCCAAGTGCGCGAGATGCTGGTGGCTGCGGCCGCCCAGCGCTGGAACGTCGACGCCGGTTCGCTCAAGGCGATCGACGGTCGGGTTACCGGCGCTGGCGGCAAGGTCGCGACCTATGGCCAATTGGCCGACGCCGCGTCCAAGCTGAAGGCGCCCGAGAAGGTCGTGCTGAAGGACCCCAGCCAGTTCCGTATCGTCGGCAAGCGCACCACCCGGCTCGACACGCCAGCCAAGGTCAACGGCAGCGCGGTGTTCGGCATCGACGTCAAGCTGCCCGGCATGGTCTACGCCTCACTGGCTCAATGCCCGGTGATCGGTGGCACGGTCAAGAGCTTCGACGCCGCCAAGGCCAAGGCCATGCCTGGCGTGGTTGACGTGGTGCAGATCCCTGATGGTGTGGCCGTGGTGGCCGACAGCTACTGGCGTGCCCGCAAGGCGCGCGAAGCGGTGGTCATTGTGTGGGACGAAGGTGCCAATGCCGGCCTGAACACCCAGGCGATGTTCGATGGCACGCGTGCCGCGCTGCTGGCCGGCAAGGGCGCGATCCCGGTTCGCCCGCCGGTGGGCGACGCTGATGCGGCGATCTCAGGCGGCGCCAAGGTGGTGCGAGCCGAGTACCTGACGCAGAACGTGACCCATTCGCCGCTGGAGCCGATGAACTTCACGGCCCATGTCGACGGCGCCAAGGTGCTGCTGATCGGCTCGACCCAATGGCCGGATTCGGCCCAAGGCGCGGTGGCCAAGGTACTGGGCCTCAAGCCCGAAGATGTGTCGGTGCAATCGACCTTCATCGGGGGTGGTTTTGGCCGCCGCATCGACATCGACTTCATCATCCAGGCAGCGCAGATCAGCAGTGCGGTCAAGCGTCCGGTCAAGCTGGTGTGGTCGCGTGAAGACGACATGACGCACGATTTCTACCGTCCGTTGGGCGTCCACCAATTGGCGGCATCGTTGGGCACCGATGGCAAGCCGCAGGCGATGACTTTCCGGGTTGCCTCGCAGTCGGTGACCGGTCGGATCTTCGGCTTGCCGGCCGAAGCGCCGGACGGCCTGATGACCGAAGCTGCCGTCGCGCCGTACAGCGTGCCAGCGACCCGACACGATGTGATCAAGCACGACGCCGGGCTGCGCGTGGG
The DNA here is from genome assembly GCA_947448955.1 of Burkholderiales bacterium. Taxonomy (GTDB): domain Bacteria; phylum Pseudomonadota; class Gammaproteobacteria; order Burkholderiales; family Burkholderiaceae_C; genus Pseudaquabacterium. The sequence goes on along the minus strand of CANFPU010000065.1, from coordinate 872 downwards.
TTACTGGCGTGCGGTCAGCCACAACATGAATGCCTTCGCCAACGAGAGCTTCATCGACGAACTGGCGGCGGCGGCCGGGCAGGATCCGCTGGCCTATCGGATGGCCTTGCTGCAAGGCCAGCCGCGTTTCCTCAACGTGCTCAAGCAGGCCAGCGAGAAGTCGGGATGGGGCAAACCAGCCGCGGCCGGCCGGTTCCGCGGTGTGGCGCTGATGGAGGGGTACGACACCTACATGGCCCAGGTGGCCGAGATCTCGATGGTGGGCGGCGAACCCAAGGTGCACCGCGTCACGGTCGTGGCCGATCTGGGACAGATGGTCAACCCCGACACGGTCGAGGCGCAGATCCAGTCGAGCATCATCTTCGGCCTGAGTGCTGCGTTATGGGGTGAGATCACGGTCGACAAGGGGCGGGTGCAGCAGGCCAACTTCAATACCTACCGCATCATGCGGGGCCATGAAACACCGCAGATCGACATTGTGCTGGTGGCCAGCACCGAGAAGCCCGGAGGTATCGGCGAGCCCGCCACGGCGCTGATCGGCCCTGCGGTGGCCAATGCGATGTTTGCAGGAACCGGCAAGCGCGTTCGTCGCATGCCCTTCACCGCCGAAAACGTCGCAAAGGCCTGAGGCTGAGGGTCAAGCCCCCGGTCGGACGGTAGTCCGGCCGGGGGCTTTTTTTTTGCTTGAACTGCTCAGAACGAGATACGCGGCCCGCGTCAGCAGGAGTTGGGTATGCGTCCGGCGAACGCATCTTGACGAATGCGACGAGCCTCAGATAGAGATCGTCGTCGGCGTCCAGCGGTGGGGGAGCAAGTCGTCGATGCGGCTGGCCGGATGGGTTGGCAGGCGCTCGAGGATGTCCTCCAGATAG
>CANFPU010000064.1 GCA_947448955.1 Burkholderiales bacterium | reverse complement strand
GCGCTGGCCACCCTATCCTTGGCGCCGCCGACTACAAACTGGTGCACCATGCTGGCAACGGCCGATCGGTCTACAGCTTCTGCATGTGTCCGGGGGGCACGGTGGTGGCCGCAACCTCCGAGCTTGGGCGGGTGGTGACCAACGGCATGAGCCAGTACTCTCGCAATGAGCGCAATGCCAACGCCGGGATCGTGGTCGGCATTTCACCGCAGGATTACCGCCTGGACCGGAACGCCAGCGGCCCGGTCTCACCGCTCGACGGCATCGTTTTCCAGCGCTTCTGGGAGTCGCGCGCCTATGGGCTCGGTGGCGAGAACTACTGCGCGCCAGGTCAACTGTTGGGCGACTTCGTCGCCGGTCGGCATGGCCGGGCCCTGGCGCGTGACTTTGGCAATGTGCTGCCGTCTTACAAGCCCGGCGTGACGCTGACCGATCTGGCCGAACCGGGGCGGGGCAGTCTGCCCGATGAGGCCTTGGTCGCCATACGCGAAGCGCTACCGGCTTTCGAGCGCCAGATTCGGGGCTTTGCACAGGCCGATGCGGTACTCACCGGGGTCGAAACTCGCACTTCGTCGCCGCTTCGCATCACCCGCGGCAAGAACTTGCAGAGCCTGAACGTGGCAGGACTGTATCCCGCAGGCGAAGGCGCGGGCTATGCCGGCGGCATCATGTCGGCGGGCGTCGACGGCATCGAGGTGGCCGAGGCGCTCGGTTTGAGCATGCTCTGCACAGTGGCCTGAGCCGGCCTGATGGCGGATGTTTCAGCTCCGCTCGTCCGACAGCGGCAGTTGCACGTCGCAGCGGATGCCAGGTCCAGGCTGCTCCACCCATGCCACCTCTCCTCCCAGCAGCCTGACACGTTTGCGCACGCCGCCCAGACCCAGGCCCTGCGACCAGCCCGAGGGTTCGCGGCCGATGCCGTCGTCGCAGACCTGCATCGCGACTTGAGCGTGGTCGAGGCAGACGCTGATCCAGACCTGGTTGGCCTGGGCATGGGCGATGATGTTGTTGACCAGTTCTCTCAGCACTCTGGTCAGGCCTGACCACTGCACGACCGACAAAAGCAGTTCTCGGTCGGTCGAAAAATGCCAGTGCAGATCACAGCCTGCGGCGCTCAATCGTTGGCCGATGTCGGCCTTCCATTCGGCGGCCGCGTGCGACAACGGGTGGTGGGCGGCAGCCAAGCCACGGGTCAGTGTCTTCAAGTCTTGCAGCGTGTGACGGATGTACTCCTCCATTTCTGTGTTAGGTGCCTGGTACATCAGCGTGAGCAGACGTGCGCCAATGTCGTCATGCAAGTCCTGGGCGATTCGGGCACGTTCTTCGCTTCGACCTTGTTCGACCGCCCGGTCGTAGGCCACTGCGCGTCGCAATTGTTCGATCAAGCGCTCGCTGAGTTGTGCATCGGCCTGGGTGAACAGACGCTGGCCTTGGTGGGCGAAGCGCAAGACCAGGCCGCCCGCTGCGATCGGTTGCACGTCGCGGGCCGACAAGCTGGGAATCGGCACCACCAGGGTCGAACCATCGACGCTGATCCGCGACGGGGCTTCCGCATGATCGGTTGGCACGAGCGACAGCGGCGCAAACAGTTCCTGCAACAGGTCGGCGATCTGGCGCCTGGCTTGTTCAGGTGATTGTTCGAGCGCTCGGGCCACTCGGTAGAGGCGGTCGAACATTCGCTCGGCGCTCATCGCCGCCGCGCCTGTGCGCCGACCCAGGATCCAGCAGCGCAGCGCCGAGTACATGGTTTTGCCGCTCAAGCGGGCCGAACACGACCGTGCGGCCTGCTCCCGTGCTTTCAGACCAGACCCTGCTTGGTCGCCAACACGGCAGCCTCGGCGCGGCTCGAGACGTTGAGCTTCTTGTAGATCGACTTGATGTGGTCGTTGACGGTGAACCACTTGATGCCCATCAGACCAGCGATTTCCTTGATCGTGAAACCCTTGCTCAGGAACGTCAGCACTTCGGTCTCGCGCGGTGTCAATCGGTCGTGGTCGGGCACTTGCTCGATCGTCACCGGCGCATTGGCGGCGACAAAGGTCGCCGGCATCGTGAAGCCCGAATCAAGTTGGCGCGCACCGGTCTCACTGCCTTGTCGAAAATGTGCCAGCAACCTCCTGGCGATGGCGGGCGACAGCGGCGGCTGGCCGCGAATGATTTTTTGCAATTCCTCGACCAGCACCTCGAAGCGGTCTTCTTTGAGCAGGTAGCCGTCGGCGCCGCACTGCAATGCCGGAAACAGATGCTCGTCGTCTGAGTACAGCGTGTTGACAATCTTGGTGGCCGGGTAGTGCGACAGTTCGCGCAGCAAGGCCATGCCGTTGCCATCGGGCAGTTCGAGATCGACCAGGATCAGCTTGAAGGGATCGACGCCGTGCATCCCGCTCGGTCCGCCGGTCAGCTTGATGTGTTTGCGGGCTGTTTCAAGATCGCTGGCCTCAGTGATCGCCAGCACATCGCTAAAACTCTCCCGCACCACACGGCACAGAAAGCTTCGTGCGACCGGGTTGTCTTCCAGAATCAGGACCTTGACGGTCATAGCATTGCTCTCCCTTGGCGATGCTAGCGCAGGCATGGGCGTTGCGGGCGCGGCCCGACACCCTCATGTGGGCGATGACGGCTCGCTGGATGCAGTGTTCGGGCCTGCGGACGTGGTCTGGCGACCTGGAGGCCAGGCGTCGTGTGCCTACAATCTCTAGCCTATGCGGATCCTGATAGCGAACGACGACGGTTACTTGGCGCCAGGCTTGGCAACGCTGGTAGCGGCGATCCAGGGATTGGGCGAAATCGAGGTCATCGCGCCCGAGCAAAATGCCAGCGGCACCTCCAATGCATTGACGCTGAACCGGCCGCTCCAGGTGTTTGCCGGAGGAGCGACCCAACCCGGGCTGCGCTTTGTCAACGGCACACCTTCCGATTGCGTCCATGTGGCGCTGACCGGGCTGCTGGGCTACCGGCCCGATCTGGTGCTCTCGGGCATCAACCAGGGCGCCAACATGGGCGACGACACCTTGTACTCGGGCACCGTGGCCGCAGCCATGGAAGGCTATTTGTTCGGTATCCCGTCGGTCGCTTTTTCTCAGGTCGACAAAGGATGGATGGCCTTGGACGCGGCGGGTCGGGTCGCGCGAGCCGTGGTCGAGCAGCTGTTGGCCCAGGGTTTGACCGGGCAGCCATTTCTGCTGAACGTCAACATCCCGAATCGGCCTGACGCCGACGCTTTGCCGCGTCGCATCACCCGGCTGGGTCGACGCCATGCCAGCGAGCCGGTGATTCGCCAGACCAACCCGCGGGGTGAGCCGATTTACTGGATCGGCCCGGCGGGCGACGCGCGCGAGGCGGGCGAAGGCACGGATTTCCATGCGGTAGCCCAGGGCTGCGTGTCGATCACGCCGCTGCAGGTCGACCTGACCGACCATGCTCGCTTGCCTGATTGGCGCTCCAGGTTGGCATCGCGCCCATGAGCCTGCCGTGCTGGACGGCCAGGGCGGCTGATGTCAGTCTGACTCGGTTGGCGGCAGCGTTCAGGGTGATGCGGTGAGCGATGGCGGCGGCAACGACCGTGCGCCGCGGTTTCCGTTGCTACTCGACCGTATGGGACGGGCCGGCGTCACCACCAAACCGCGAGAAACCCTCAGACCGCAGCGCCCGCTCCACGAGGCCGCCAAGGATGCCGGTCGACAGGCCGTGCCGCTGGGATTGGGGCTGGATTCAGCCTCGGTGCGCCGGCAAATGGTGCAGCGCTTGCGCGTCGAGGGCTTGCGTTGCGAAGCAGTGGCGGCCGCGATGCATCAGGTGCCGCGCCACTTGTTTGTCGACAGTGCGCTGGCCATCCAGGCCTATGAAGACACCAGTCTGCCAATCGGTCATGGTCAAACCATCTCCAAGCCCTCGGTGGTGGCTCGCATGCTCGAACTGCTGTTCGATGGGGCTCAAGCCCGCGCCAGCGGTCACCTGGGGCGCACGCTCGAAGTCGGCACCGGTTGTGGCTACCAGACCGCACTGCTGGCGCAACTCGCCCCTCGGGTGGTATCGATCGAGCGGCTGAGGCCCTTGTTCGACAAAGCTTGCGTCCATTTGATGTCCTGGCGGCTCGACCGAGTCAGGCTGATCCATGGCGACGGCATGCTCGGTCATGGGCCCAATGCGCCTTACGACAGCATCATTGCTGCGGCTGGCGGTGACGAGCTGCCATTGGCTTGGCTCGACCAGTTGGCCGTCGGTGGGCGCTTGGTGGCCCCGTCCAGTCGGCCCGGCGGGCGCGGACAGGTGCTGGTGGTGGTTGATCGCAACGAAGCCGGCTGCGTGCGTAGCGAGCATGAGGCTGTGCACTTCGTCCCTTTAAGATCGGGGATTGCTTGAATCTTCGATCACGCAGGTCTCTCTCCATGCCTTCACCTCGTTCGACGCTGCTATCGGCTGGTCTGTTGTTGGTGCTTCTTTCGGGCTGCGGATCATCGCCTCACAAAGCGCCAGTCGAGGAGCGACGGCCGACCCAGCCGGTGGCCCGAGCACCCGTGACGCCGCCCAAGCCGGCGCCGGTGGCCGAGCCGGTCGCTGTGGTGACCCCTGCGCCTGAAACGCCCAAGCCGCTGCCGGGGGTTGAAAGTGCTGGCAAGCCGGGCTTCTACACCGTCAAGCCTGGTGACAAGCTGATCCGTATCGCGTTGGACAACGGCCAGAACTGGCGTGATCTGGCGCGCTGGAATGCGATCGAAAACCCGAATGTGATTGAGGTTGGCCAGGTGTTGCGGGTGGTGCCACCAGGCGTGGATCCGAATGCCGTGGCCACGAACGCCGTGGCTTTTCCCAAGCCGGAACCGCGTCCGCTCGCTGGCAAGCCGACGGCGGCAGCGCCGGCGTCGAGCGCGGTCGCCGCGGCAGCGGTGGTTTCGGTGCCTGCGGCACAGGCGCCGTCCGCAGCATCCATGCCGGTGCCGCCGCCAGCATCCGCGCCAGCGCGTGAAGGCGACGAAGACATGGCTTGGGCCTGGCCAGCGGCGGGAAGCGTGTTTGCTGGCTTCGAAGAGGGCAAGCACAAGGGCCTGTCGATCGCGGGCAAGGCCGGTGATGCGGTGCTGGCAGCGGCAGATGGTCGGGTGGTCTATGCCGGTTCAGGTTTGCGGGGCTATGGCAACTTGGTGATCGTCAAGCACAACACCACCTACCTGACGGCCTATGCCCACAACCAGACGCTGCTGGTCAAGGAAGACCAGGCGGTGCGTCGAGGTCAGAAGATCGCCGAGATGGGGTCCAGCGACGCGGACCGGGTGCAACTGCACTTCGAGATCCGGCGACAGGGCAAGCCTATCGATCCGGCGCGGCTGCTACCGGCGCGCTGATTTTCGGCACCGGTGCCGCAGCCAAGGAGCGCCAAACCAGGTCCATCTGGCAGTCGTCGCGGACGCGACGGCCAAAGCACCGCTACGGGTGACACTATCGACAGCTAGCGCCTTTTCTGGTGCGGTTTTTCCGTCGGCGGACGCCCCTGCGGTTCCACCCTGAAACTCGCACCGCGCCGACATCCCTCGCTCATCCCGCAGGAATCGAGAACGCCATGACTTTGAAAACTGTCACGCTCGCCGACAAATACACGCTGACCCAGGGGCGCATCTTCATCACGGGCACGCAGGCGCTGGTTCGATTGCCGATGACCCAGCATCAGCGCGATGTCAGCATGGGCAAAAACACCGCAGGCTACATCAGCGGTTACCGCGGCTCACCGCTGGGTGGCCTGGACGACCAACTTGGCAAGGCCAGCAAGCACCTCGAGGCGCACAACGTTGTGTTCGTGCCCGGGGTCAACGAAGACCTGGCCGCCACCGCGGTCTGGGGTTCTCAGCAAGCCGAGATCGGCGGCGAAGGCAAATACGACGGGGTGTTTGCGCTCTGGTACGGCAAGGGTCCTGGCGTCGATCGTACCGGCGACGCATTTCGCCACGGCAACCTCGCTGGCTCGTCGCCGCTGGGCGGCGTGCTGGTGCTGATGGGCGACGACCACACCTGCGAGTCGTCGACCACCTGTCACCAGAGCGAATTCGCGATGGTCGACGCGATGATTCCCGTGCTCAGCCCGGCCGGTGTGCAGGAGATTCTGGACTATGGCGTGCTGGGCTGGGCGCTCTCGCGCTACAGCGGTTGCTGGGTCGGCATGAAGTGCGTCAAGGACACAGTGGAGGCCACAGCGTCGATCGATGTCGACATCGATCGGGTGCGGATCACCTTGCCCGAAGGCGTGGCGTGGCCGGCCGATGGCGTCAACATTCGCCAGCCTGACACCCCGCACGCACAGGAGGCAAGGCTGCACCGCTACAAGTTGGGCGCGGTGAGGGCGTTTGCGCGCAGTAATCGGATCGATCGGACCATCATCGACGGGCCGTCGGCCAAACTGGGGATCATCAGCCACGGCAAGAGCTATCTCGATGTGCTGCAGGCGCTCGATGATCTGCATCTTTCGGAGCAGTCTGCCGCCGACTTGGGCTTGCGCTTGTACAAGGTCGGCATGACCTGGCCGCTGGAACCGGAGGGCGCCGCTGAATTTGCCGTCGGTCTGGACAAGATCGTGGTGGTGGAAGAAAAGCGTAGCCTGATCGAGTCGCAGATCAAGGAGCAACTCTACGGCCGGCGTGACATGCCGGCCATCGTCGGCAAGTTCGACGAGCAGGGGCAGACGCTGTTCCAGTCCGAGATGGCGCTCGATTCCAATCAGGTGGCGATCGCGATCGGCGAGCGTCTGCTGGCCTTGAACGACAACGCCGCATTGCGCCTGCGGGTCGAAGCGCTGCGGGCTTACCGCGCCCCCAAGGGCGTCGTTGACATCCTGATTCGCAGCTTCTACTTCTGCAGTGGTTGCCCTCACAGCTCTTCGACCGTACTGCCCGAGGGCAGCAAGGGTTATGCCGGCATTGGTTGCAGCTGGATGGCGCAGGCGATGGACCGCTCGACCACCGGCTATACCCAGATGGGGGCTGAAGGCATGTCTTGGGTCGGCGAAGCGCCGTTCTCTCGCCGCCCGCACATGTTTCAGAACATCGGCGACGGCACCTACTTCCATTCGGGGTTGCTGGCGATCCGCGCCGCGATAGCGGCCAAGACCAATATCACTTACAAAATCTTGTTCAACGATGCGGTGGCGATGACGGGCGGGCAGCGCCACGACGGCCACCTCGACGTGCCGACCATCGCTCACCAGGTGCGCGCTGAAGGCGTGAAGCGCATTGTGGTCGTCACTGATGAGCCGGAAAAATACCCGCCTGGTACGGCCTGGCCGGCGGGCGTGACCGTCCACCACCGCGACCAGATCGACCAGGTGCAGCGCGAGTTGCGCGAGGTCGTCGGCACCAGTGCCTTGATCTACGACCAGACCTGCGCCGCGGAAAAGCGCCGCCGCCGCAAGCGCGGCACCTTCCCCGACCCGGCCAAGCGCATCTTGATCAACGACTTGGTTTGCGAGGGTTGCGGGGATTGCGGCGTCAAGTCCAACTGCGTCTCGGTCCAACCGCTCGAAACCGAGTTCGGCCGCAAGCGCACCATCGACCAGTCGTCCTGCAACAAGGACTATTCCTGCGTCAAGGGTTTTTGCCCCAGCTTTGTGACGGTGCTGGGTGGCCAGCTGCGCAAGCCGGCTCGGGTGACCGAGCACACCTTGTTTACCGCGCTGCCCGAGCCAGTGCGACCAGCGGTCGACCAGCGCGTCTACAGCATCATGGTGGCTGGCATGGGCGGCACCGGAGTCGTCACAATCGGCGCGATCCTGGGCATGGCGGCGCATTTGGAGGGCTTAGGCTGTGGCCTGCTCGACATGGCGGGTCTGGCACAAAAAGGCGGGTCAGTCTGGAGCCACCTGCGCTTTGGGCCGTCGCCTGAGGCGATCAAGACGATCCGCATCGCGGCGGGTGGTGCCGACCTGGTGCTGGGCTGCGACATGATCGTGGCCGGTAACTCCAAAACCTTGGCTGCCACCCGGCATGGCAGCACCCGGATGCTGGTCAATGTGCAAGAGAAGATGCCTGGCGAGTTCGCGCGGGCTGCCGACATGCAGTTTCCCAGCGGCGGCCTGCGCAGCAATGTGGTCGATGCGGTGGGCGAGGACTGCGCCGAATTCGTCGACGCTGGCCGAATCGCCACCGCACTGGTGGGCGATAGCATCGCCGCCAACATGTTCATGCTCGGATTCGCCTACCAGCGCGGCTTGATTCCCATTTCAGCCACCGCCATTGAGGCCGCCATCGTGCTCAACGGCACGGCCCAGCAGATGAACCAGGACGCTTTCGTGTGGGGCCGGCGTACCGCCGTCGACCCCAAGGCGGTCGAGCGCCTGCTGGCTTCCAAACGGGTGGCCGTGGGCGCTGGCATCTCGCCCGCTCGCGTCAAGACCCTGGACGAGACGATCACGCTGCGCAGCCAGTTCCTCACCGACTATCAGGACGCTGCCTATGCCCAGCGCTACCTTGATCTGGTGGAGCGGGTGCGGGCCGTCGAGCAGCAGCACTTTGCGGGTCGCAGCGCGCTGGCCGAGGCGGTGGCCAAGTATTACTTCAAGCTGCTGGCTATCAAGGACGAATACGAGGTCGCGCGTTTGCATGTGCACAGCGGCTTCCTGGCCAGTGTGGCACAGCAATTTGAGGGTGATTACAAGCCCGTCTTCAACCTGGCGCCACCCGGGTTGTCGGCCCGCGACCCGGTCAGCGGCGAGCCGAAAAAACGCGAGTTCGGCGCCTGGATCATCCCGGTCTTCCGCCTCCTCGCCAGGCTGCGTGGCTTGCGCGGCACGACCTGGGATGTATTTGGCTACAGCGCCGAAAGGCGCAGTGAGCGAGCGCTGATCACCCGGTACGAGGAGAACATCGCGAAAGCGCTGGCCGTGATCGAACACACGCGGGACGGCGCACACCACGATGCCGCCGTTGCGCTGGCTTCCTTGCCGGAGCAAATCCGTGGCTACGGCCATGTTCGTGCCAAGACACTTGAACCGATCCTCGAGCGAGAGCTTGACTTGCTCGAGGACTTGCAGCGACGCGTGATCGTGTTGCGTCAGGCGGCTTGAAACATTGGAATGTCTTCGCCTTTTCGTCAGGACGCGCAACCTTTTTGGGTGCAGTGACCCAAGTCTGTCGATCGTGGTTGGGTGAGAAATCTACGAGGTCTTCACGAGGGTTGGATCTTGTTTTTGGCAAACCACCTGTGACCGATACCGCGCCCAAGCGACTGGGCCACGACCTGTCTCGCCTGTCGCCGATCCTCGACGTCCGCTTGCTGGTCATGACCGAGTTCGGCAAGCCTTGAAAGTGAATGGGATCCTGCGCCCACGCCGCCTGCGGGCGGCTTTTTCATGCCCTGGATAATCGCCGCCATGACTGCAAGCGATGAATGGTTGAACGTCGAGTCGATAGACTTGGAAGCCCAGGGCGTGGGGCACAACGCCGAGGGCAAGGTGGTGTTTGTCGAAGGCGCCTTGCCCGGTGAGCAGGTACAGGTGCAAGTCGGCCGCAGCAAGGCCGCGTGGGAGCAGGGCACGATGACGGCCATGCGGCGCGAGAGTGCGATGCGGGTGCGGCCTGGCTGCCCTCACTTTGGTTTGCATCCCGGCGCCTGTGGTGGTTGCAAGATGCAGCATCTCGACGCCAGCGCCCAGGTCGCGGTCAAGCAGCGTGTACTCGAAGACAACCTGCAGCACCTTGCCAAGGTCAAGGCAGAGCGCATGCTTCGGCCGATCGAAGGTCCGACCTGGGGATACCGTTACCGGGCCCGCTTGTCAGTGCGGCACGTGGCGAAGAAGGGCAAGGTACTGGTCGGGTTTCATGAGCGCAAAAGCCGGTATGTGGCCGATATGCAGGTCTGCCCGGTATTGCCGGCTCAGGTGAGTGCGATGCTGATGCCGCTGCGCGCACTCATCGGCAGCATGGACCAGCGCGACCGCTTGCCACAGATCGAACTGGCGATGGGCGAGCGGACCGAGGGCCCGGTGATCGCACTGGTGCTGCGCCACCTCGAACCCCTGACCTCGGACGACCAAGATCGTTTGCGCGTGTTCGCCGCCGAGCATCATGTGCAGTGGTGGTTGCAGCCCAAAGGCCCTGACACGGTGCGATTGCTAGACGCTGGCGGACCGGAACTGGCCTATTCACTGCCAGAGTTCGGCATTACGATGCCCTTCAAGCCGACCGACTTTACCCAGGTCAACCATGCGATCAATACCGTCTTGGTCGGGCGGGCGCTGCGGATGCTGGCGGCCTCACCGCAGGAACGGGTGATCGACTGGTTCTGTGGTTTGGGTAATTTCACGCTACCGATCGCAACCCAGGCGCTCTCGGTGCTGGGAGTTGAGGGCAGCGAGACCTTGGTGCAGCGCTCACGCGAGAACGCTCAGCGCAATGGCTTGTCCGGGCGCGCGAGCTTTGAGGCGCGCAACCTTTTCGAGTTGAGCGCCGACGACTTGGTCGGCTTCGGGGCCGCCGATAAATGGCTGATCGACCCGCCGCGCGAAGGCGCGTTTGCACTGGTCAAGGCCTTGACGGCGTTGCATGCAGCGCCGCGCGAGACCTGGGCAGCGCCCGCCCGTATCGTTTATGTCAGCTGCAATCCGGCAACGCTGGCGCGCGATGCTGGGCTGCTGGTGCACCAAGCCGGCTACCGTTGTGTGGCTGCCGGGGCGGTCAACATGTTTCCCCACACGGCCCATGTGGAGAGCATGGCGGTGTTTGATCGCCGCTGAGTCTCGGTTCGGCTCAGCGATGCAGCATGCTGCGCAGGCCGCGCAGTGTCAGTAAGCTGCCAGGCATCCGTGTTTCGCTGAGCACCTCGCTGAGCTTTGCGTTGAGGTGAGGGCTGTGTCGCGCGCGCCAAATGACCAGACTGACCAACCAGGGCAGCCGGTTGAAGCTGCCCGCCTGGCGATAGGTCTTGAAGCGGGGCAACAGGGCTTGCAACCTTGAGCGGTAGTCCTGTTCCACGGCTCGGGTGGTGGAGTCCTCGGCGTGGGCTAGCAAGGCGTCGGCTGCGGCCATGCCAGTTTCCATGGCTTTGCCGATACCTTCGCCGGTGAATGAGTAGGTCGCTCCAGCGGCCTCGCCGGTGACGAGTAGGCCGGGCCGCGACCAATCGGCACCGGCCAAGTCGCACCTGAGCGGCGCGCCTTTGAGGTCGTTCAGTTGTTCTCCCTCGCGCATCAGCTGGGCTGCCAGCGGGTCAATGCGTAGGAAGGCCTCAAACATCTCGCGTAGATTGGGCGCTTGCCGACGCCAAGGCAAGAATCCCGACCGCTTTTCCCGGCCGTCGAGTTTGCCGACGCCGATGTTGAAGACCCCGCCTGGCCCTGGAAATATCCAGCCATAACCGCCGGCAAGCTGGCGATGCCAGACAAAACGCATCTCGGCCAGTTCGGTGGTCATCCCGGCGTGACGGACATGGGTACGCAGTGCCATACCGCTGGGACTGCGCCTTCGGCACAGGTCGGCTGCCAGCATGGCGCTAGGCAGCGCGCCCGTCGCCAGCACCACCCAGGCCGCACTGATCTCGCGCGTCAGCACGCCGTCGGTCAGCGTCGCCCCGCAAACCCGCCCGTCCGCATCCATCAGCGGTGCAACGAATCGGACTGGGGCAGCCATCGTCGCGCCGGCTCGCAATGCCGCGCGGCACAACAAGGCATCCAGGACGCGGCGCGGCAGCACGGCCAGTTCTCCCGCGACATCGATAAAGCTGCCACTCGGCGCCACGCAGCGCGCTGCAGTGACGGATCGTGCCAGTGCCATGACCTCAGCGTGTACGCCCAGACGGCGCAGCGCTTCGTGGGCGTCTGGCACCAGACCGTCGCCGCAAACCTTGTCGCGTGGGAAGCGCTGAGCCTCTACTAGCACGACCTTTCGGCCTGCTCTCGCCAGCAGTCCGGCGCAGGCACTGCCTGCTGGGCCTGCGCCAACCACCAGCACATCGCAACGATCAGCCAGAGACGAGAGCGGCTGGTTCCAGTCTGTGCCGGGCATCTTGATTCATTCCTGGAGGCAGTCACCCGTCTTGCATCATGCAAGCGGCTTGCATCGGCCATGAAACAGGGGCTCCGAAGAGCCCCTGTGCAAAATTTCAGTGTGGCCGGCCGATCGCAGGCGGGTCGCCTCTATCCTCCCGACCGAGCGCCGCAACCCACGGCGCGAGGCGATGGTCAGTCTTTCTCGCCGCCAACGATGCCCAGGATCATCAACAGACTCTGGAACACGTTGTAGATGTCAAGATAGATTGCCAGCGTGGCGCTGATGTAGTTGGTTTCGCCGCCATCAATCACGCGCTTGATGTCGAACAGCATGAAACCAGAGAAGATCACGATCGCCAAAACCGACAAGGTCATCATCAGGGCGCTCGATTGCATGAACACATTCACGATGCCTGCGACGAGCAGGATCAGTGCGCCGATGAACAGGAACTTGCCCATGCCCGACAGGTCGCGTTTGATCACGGTGGCCAGCGTGGCCATGCCGAAAAACACCAGCCCCGTCCCACCGAAGGCGGTCATGATCAGAGACGAGCCATTCTTGAAACCCAGGATCATTGCCAGAAGGCGCGCGAGCATCAGCCCCATGAAGAAGGTGAACCCAAGCAGCACATAGACGCCGGTGGCGGTCTCCTTGGTCTTTTCGATCGCATACATGAAGCCGAAAGCACCGGCCAGGAACAGGATCGTGCTCAGGCCGTTCCCCATCGCTGCCGTGATGCCGGTGGCCACGCCCACCCAGGCGCCCAACACCGTGGGCACCATCGTCAGCGCGAGCAACCAATAGGTGTTGCGCAAGACGCGGTTTCGGTCAGCGGCCAAAGAACCTGAACCGCCGAAGCCGGACAAGGTTTGCAGGCGTTGTTCGTTCATGTGAACTCCAAGGTGGTGTGTCGTGGAAGCAGTCGGATCCTCAAACTTGATTGTAAGTTCCGTCGGCCCGACCTGCGCGATGTGTCGGCAATCGTCTCGCCAGCCTGAGGCACACTTCGCGGTCCTATTGTTCCGGATATTTTTATGCAGACCAAATCCGTGTTGACCCTGAGTGAAGTGCGGGCCATGGCCCAGGCCGCAGAGGCAGAGGCCGCGGCCAACCATTGGGTGGTGACGATCGCGATCGTCGACGATGGTGGCCACCTGTTGTGGTTGCAGCGCGGTGACGGTGCTGCGCCGATTTCGTCGATGATCGCGCCGGCCAAGGCCCGCACGGCGGCGCTGGGGCGCCGCGAGTCCAAGGTCTATGAGGACGCCATCAACCAGGGGCGCTATTCATTCCTGAGTGCACCTACCCTCGAGGGCATGCTCGAAGGTGGTGTGCCGGTGATGGTCGACGGCCACTGCATTGGCGCTATCGGCGTATCAGGCGTCAAGTCCAATGAAGATGCGCAGATTGCCCGAGCTGGGATCGCGGCATTGGGCTGAATCGGAGCGCCGGGATTGGTGCTTGCGCGGGCACGAACCTGGGCGTGCCAAGGAGGATCGCCCAGGCTCAAGGGCAAACCCGAAGGCTATAATCGGCCGGTTTACCTGCCACCGCGGCAGCCTCGGTAAAGCTCCGAAGAAGTTTCCCCAACGGGGCTTCCTGCCCACGACCCTGTGGCCTGAGAGACGCCGGGCTCGCGCGAAATCCGGAGCCTTCCTCTTGCTGCCAGTCCTGCCCACCGCTGTCCTCGCCCTTGCAGATGGCACGGTCTTTCAAGGCCGTTCTATTGGCTCCGACGGGGTCACCGTTGGCGAGGTTGTGTTCAACACCTCGCTCACCGGCTATCAGGAAATTCTTACCGATCCGAGCTACTGCCGGCAGATCGTCACGCTGACTTATCCTCACATCGGCAGTTATGGCGTCAATGACGAGGATGTCGAATCCTCCAAAGTCCATGCCGCTGGTTTGATCATCAGGGATTTGCCGCTGCGCATGTCTAATTTTCGGGCGAGCATGGCGCTTGACACCTACTTGCAGCGAGAGGGAACGGTGGCGATCGCCAACATCGACACCCGCCGCCTGACCCGGGTGCTTCGCAGTACCGGGGCCCAGAACGGCTGCATCATGACATTTGCGGCCGGGTTGGTTGCGACGCCGACCGAGATTGAGCGAGCTGTTGAACGTGCCAGGTCAGCGCCCAGCATGGCCGGCCAGGATTTGGCATGCGTGGTGTCTTCGGCCAAGCCTTACGAATGGACTGAGACGGCATGGCAGCTGGGCCGGGGTCATGGCCAACTGCGGGCACCAAGATTTCATGTGGTCGCGTATGACTTTGGTGTCAAGCGCAACATCCTTCGCATGTTGGCCAGTCGCGGCTGTCGCGTGACCGTGGTCCCGGCGCGCACCACAGCGGCCGAAGCCTTGAGTCACCAGCCCGACGGCATCTTCCTGAGCAATGGCCCCGGGGACCCTGAGCCCTGCGACTACGCGATCGACGCCGCCCGCAGCTTGATCGACACCGGCATTCCAACGTTCGGCATCTGTCTGGGTCAACAAATCATGGCGCTGGCCTCAGGCGCGAAGACCTTCAAGATGAAGTTTGGCCACCACGGCGCCAACCATCCGGTGAAGGATCTCGATTCCGGGCAGGTCTCGATCACCAGTCAGAACCATGGTTTTGCAGTGGACGAAAAAACCTTGCCCGCCAATTTGCGTCCGACCCACGTCAGCCTGTTCGATGGCACGTTGCAGGGCTTGGCCCGCACGGACCGACCGGCGTTTTGCTTCCAGGGGCATCCCGAGGCGTCGCCCGGACCCCATGACATCGCCTACTTGTTTGACCGTTTCACGACGCTGATGGCGGAGAAGAAAAATGCCTAAGCGTACCGATCTCCAGACCATTCTCATCATCGGTGCCGGTCCGATCATCATCGGCCAAGCCTGCGAGTTCGATTATTCCGGAGCACAGGCCTGCAAGGCGCTGCGTCAGGAAGGCTACAAGGTCGTGCTGGTCAACAGCAATCCAGCGACGATCATGACCGACCCGGACACGGCTGACGTGACCTACATCGAGCCCATCACCTGGCAGGTGGTCGAGAAAATCATCGCCAAGGAGCGCAGCGCCCACCCCGATGAGACCATGGCTTTGCTGCCGACGATGGGTGGCCAGACCGCGCTGAACTGCGCGCTCGACCTCCACAAACACGGTGTGCTGGCCAAGTGGGGCGTCGAGATGATCGGCGCCAATGAGCACGCGATCGAGAAGGCCGAGGACAGGCTCAAGTTCAAGGACGCGATGACCTCCATCGGCCTGGGCTCGGCGCGCAGCGGCATTGCCCACACGATCAAAGAAGCCTGGAGCGTGCAGAAGCGCATCACCGCTGAGATCGGCGCGAACGCCGCAAATTCGGGCTTCCCGATGGTGATCCGGCCCAGCTTCACGCTCGGCGGCACCGGTGGGGGTATCGCCTACAACCCGGAAGAGTTCGAGGAGATCTGCAAGCGCGGCATCGACCTGTCGCCGACCAACGAGTTGCTGATCGAGGAAAGCCTGATCGGCTGGAAAGAATACGAGATGGAGGTGGTGCGCGACAAGGCGGACAACTGCATCATCGTCTGCGCGATCGAAAATCTGGATCCGATGGGCATCCACACCGGTGATTCGATCACGGTGGCACCGGCCCAGACCCTGACCGACAAGGAATATCAGTTGCTGCGCAATGCCTCGATCGCGATCTTGCGCGAGATTGGCGTTGACACTGGCGGTTCGAACGTGCAGTTCGCGATCAATCCGGTCGACGGCCGGATGGTGGTGATCGAGATGAATCCACGGGTCTCGCGCTCGTCGGCGCTCGCGTCCAAGGCGACCGGCTTCCCGATCGCCAAGATCGCTGCCAAACTCGCGGTGGGCTACACGCTGGACGAGCTGCGCAACGACATCACCGGCGGTGCCACGCCAGCCAGTTTCGAGCCCAGCATCGACTATGTCGTCACCAAGATTCCGCGCTTTGCATTTGAGAAGTTCCCGGCCGCCGACGCCCGATTGACGACTCAGATGAAGTCGGTGGGCGAGGTGATGGCGATGGGCCGCACCTTTCAGGAGAGTTTTCAGAAGGCATTGCGCGGGCTCGAGACCGGCATCGACGGCCTGACCGAGCGCACCGGCTGCCGGCCCAGCGACCGTGACGAGATTGTCGAGGCGATCGGCAATGCTGGCCCGGAGCGCATCTTGTATGTCGCTGATGCCTTCCGCGTCGGCATGACGCTGGATGAGATCTTCGACGAGACAGCGATCGACCCCTGGTTCCTGGCCCAGATCGAAGACCTGATCGCCACCGAGGCCAAACTGAAAGTCCGAACGCTGTCGAGCTTGTCGGCGGCTGAACTGCGCTTCGTCAAGCAGAAGGGGTTTTCCGACAAGCGTCTGGGCAAGTTGATGGCCAGCAACCAGCACGAGGTTCGACGCGCTCGCCATGTCTTGGACGTACGGCCGGTCTACAAGCGGGTTGACACCTGCGCAGCCGAGTTCGCGACCCAGACCGCTTACCTTTACTCCTGCTACGAGGCGGTGGGCGGCGAGTGCGAGGCTGAACCGACCCAGAGCCGGAAGATCATCGTGCTCGGCGGCGGGCCCAACCGCATCGGACAAGGCATTGAGTTTGATTATTGCTGCGTTCATGCAGCGATGGCGCTGCGCGAGGATGGCTACGAGACCATCATGGTCAACTGCAATCCCGAGACGGTTTCGACCGACTATGACACCAGTGACCGGCTGTACTTCGAGCCCGTGACGCTTGAGGATGTGCTCGAGATCGTCGACAAGGAACGCCCTGTTGGCGTGATCGTCCAATACGGCGGCCAGACGCCCTTGAAGCTTGCGCTGGAGTTGGAGGCCAACGGCGTGCCCATCATCGGCACCTCGCCCGATTCGATAGACATCGCCGAGGACCGCGAGCGTTTCCAGAAGTTGTTGCATCAGCTCGGCCTGAAGCAGCCGCCGAATCGTATTGCGCGCACCGAGGAGTCCGCCATTGCACTGGCGCATGAAATCGGTTACCCGTTGGTGGTTCGCCCGAGCTATGTGCTGGGTGGTCGGGCGATGGAGATCGTGCACGGCGACAAGGACCTCGAGCGCTACATGCGCGAGGCAGTGCGCGTGAGCGAGAAGTCGCCGGTGCTGCTGGACCGCTTTCTCGATGATGCGATCGAGGTGGATGTCGACTGCATCAGCGATGGCACCCAGGTGATGATCGGCGGCATCATGGAGCACATCGAGCAGGCGGGAGTTCACTCCGGCGACTCGGCCTGCTCGTTGCCGCCCTACACTTTGCCCAAAGCCTTGCAGGACGAGTTGCGGCGACAGACCACCGTGATGGCGTTGGCACTGAAGGTGGTCGGTTTGATGAATGTGCAGTTCGCGATCCAAGGCGATGTGGCTGCGCCCGACGGTGCGGTCGTCTTTGTGCTGGAGGTCAATCCTAGGGCGTCACGAACCGTGCCCTATGTGTCGAAGGCCACTGGCCAGCAACTCGCCAAGATCGCTGCGCGTTGCATGGCCGGCCAAAAGCTGGCGGATCAGATCGGGCCGGGCGGCGTGGCGCCTCATGAGGTGATCCCGCCATATTTCAGCATCAAGGAAGCGGTCTTCCCGTTCAACAAGTTTCCTGGCGTCGACCCGATCCTCGGACCCGAGATGCGCTCGACCGGTGAGGTGATGGGCGTGGGCGAAACTTTCGGCGAGGCCATGCTGAAGAGCCAACTCGGTGCCGGCTCTCGCCTGCCCACGAAAGGTCGTGTGGTCATTTCGGTGAAGAACGGTGACAAGGTTCGGGCTGTCAACGTCGCCCGCGATCTGGTCGCGTTGGGCTTTGCGGTGGTGGCGACCAAAGGCACGGCAGCGGCCATCGCAGCGGCAGGTTTGCCGGTCAAGGTCGTCAACAAGGTCATGGATGGCAGACCCCATATCGCCGACATGGTCAAGGGCGGTGAGATTCAACTGGTTTTCACCACCGTCGACGAGACTCGCACAGCGATCGCTGATTCGCGTTACATCCGGACTGCTGCGTTGGCCAATCGGGTGTCCTACTACACGACGATGGCTGGATGCGAGGCGGCGACTGAGGCCATGCAACATCAGGCGGGCTTGAGCGTGCGCAGTCTGCAGGAACTGCATGCCGAGTTGCACTAAACTCAGCGGTTAACGTTTTCGGTTGTCACCGTTCCGCCGCCTTGGCGTCCGTTCACCGGGCGCATAGCGCGGCGGTTTTGTTTTTATCCGTCCTCACATTGCTTCAGGAGGCCCGCATGGCCACCATTCCCGTCACCAAGCGCGGTGTCGAACTGCTCCGAGCAGAGCTTCACCAGCTGAAGACCGTCGAACGCCACGCCGTGATTCGGGCGATCTCGGAAGCTCGGGCTCAGGGTGATCTGTCCGAGAATGCCGAGTACGAGGCCGCCAAGGACAAGCAGGGCTTCATCGAAGGCCGCATCCTCGAGATCGACAGCAAGCTCGCTGCTGCGCAGGTGATCGACCCGGCGACGCTAGATGCCGGCGGTCGGGTGGTGTTTGGCGCCACGGTCGACTTGGAAGAGGAAGGCAGCGGCCAGGAAGTCACGTATCAGATCGTCGGCGATGACGAGGCCGACTTAAAAAAGGGTTTGATCTCGATCAGCTCACCGATCGCGCGTTCAATGATCGGCAAGGAGGCTGGTGACGTGGCTGAGGTCCGTGCACCTGGCGGCCTCAAGCGCTATGAAATCGTGGAAGTTCGCTACCTTTGAAGTCCCTGGAGCGGCTGCGTCGCTTGCTGCCGGCTTGTTGGGTCGGCGCGCTGCTCTGTCTGGCGATGATCGCTGCGCCAGCGAGTTTTGCGTTGCTAGATCGTGCCGACGCGGGACGCGTTGTGGGCCAAATCTTCCTGCAAGAGGCTTGGTTGAGCTTGGTGCTCGGCTTGTTGTTGCTGGTGCTTGAACGCCTTCGCGCCAGGCGAGGGCTGCACCCGGTGCTGAGCACCGAAATGCTGCTGTCCCTAGGCACCATGTTTTGTACGCTGGCAGGGTACTTTGCTGTCCAGCCCTTCATGCCCGCCGCCAAGTCAGGGCATTTCGCGCTGAGCTTTGGGCAACTGCACGCAACCAGCGCGATGTTCTTTGGTGCCAAGATACTGCTGCTCGGGGTGCTGGCTTGGCGCGGCGCAGCACCAAGCCGCTGAGGGACTTACGAATTTGTTTCGCTGGGCAAGTGCTTGCTCAGTCCTGAGCCTTCTTCTTGACGCTGGTCACCCGAGTCTTCACGCGCTTGATCTCGCCGCCAGCCGTGACGCGCTGGTTGCCGAAGACCGTGACCTTCTTGATCTGGGCCCGATGGTTGCCACTCTTGGAGAACTTCAATATTTTGACCACTCGAGGCGCTGCCATCCCACCTTCCTTGAGGGTCCTTTCTTTCTCGGGAATAGGCCGCCACAGCACCAGCAGCTTGCCGATGTGTTGCACTGGCGCAGCATCTAGCTTGTCGGCCATCGCGGTCAAGGCCGCTTCACGGTCTGGTCGCGAGTCGGAAAACATCCGAACCTTGATCAGCCCATGGGCTTTGAGTCCCGCATCGACCTCTCTGTAAATGGCATCGGTCAGTCCGTCGGTGCCGATCAGCACGACGGGGTCTAGATGATGGGCTTCGCCACGCTTTTCTTTGCGTTGGGCGGGCGTCAAATGAATGGCAGACATACCCTTATTATCGTCCCGTCATGAAAATCAAGTCCAAAAGCAAGAAGATCAACAAAGCTTGGCTCAACGACCACATCAACGACACCTATGTCAAGCTGGCCAAGATCGACGGCTATCGCGCCCGGGCGGCTTACAAGCTTAAAGAAATCGATGAAGCGATGAACTTGATTCGCCCAGGTCAGGTGGTGGTCGACCTGGGTTCCGCACCGGGCGCCTGGAGCCAATACCTTCGCCGTCGCTTTGCACCCAAAGCGGCAGGCGTCGGTGGCGCGGCAGTCGGCGAGTTGCTGGGAACCATCATCGCGCTGGACATTTTGCCCATGGAGCCCATCGAGGGTGTGCAATTCATCCAGGGCGATTTCCGCGAAGATTCAGTGCTGGCACAGTTGCACGATTTGGTGGCCGGTCGCTTGGTCGATGTGGTGGTGTCCGACTTGGCACCCAATCTCACAGGCATCGAATCGGCCGATGCCGCTCGGATAGAGCATCTGATTGAATTGGCGCTGGACTTCGCTCAGAGCCACCTCAAGCCGGGTGGTGCTTTGGTTGCCAAAGTATTCCACGGCGCCGGCTATAGCCAACTGGTAGAGAGTTTCAAGCATCATTTTCGGGTCGTCAAGGCGATCAAGCCCAAGGCATCCCGTGACAAGTCGGCTGAAACTTATCTGATTGGACTTGGTCTCAAGGCGGGTTGAAGGTGGCGGCTGGAGTTTGGCTTTTCATGGCATCGCATCGAGCTGGAATCACCCTGCTCAAGGTCGTCGGTTGGACCCGTTTTCGGGCCTTGACTCGTCTAGAATCGACCCCATCTGAAGTCGGGTTGAGCGAATGTAAGGTGTGAACGTGCCGCTGGGTACCGTGCGCCGCCACCGGTCATCCGGTTGGGCTTAAGGAGCCGCAGTGAACAATCAATGGTTCTCGAAGGTCGCTGTCTGGCTCGTGATCGCACTCGTGC
>CANFPU010000063.1 GCA_947448955.1 Burkholderiales bacterium | reverse complement strand
CTGATCCTCGAAGAAGGCATCGCGTACCGTCCGGGTGACATTGATGTGATCTGGACTGCGGGCTACGGATTCCCGGACCACCGTGGTGGGCCCATCTTCATGGCTGATGTGATCGGCTTGCCGGCGATCGTTGAGGCCTTGAATCGCTATGGCCGACGCCGTGGCGATGCCCACGGCTATTGGCGCGTCGCGCCGTTGCTCGAGCGCTGCGCCCGCGAGGGCCGTCGGCTCAGCGCCAAGGCCTAGCCCGTCCTCTGAAGTGCGCTAGAGCCTCCCCTCAAGAGGCACTGGCCATACTGCAGGCGACAGCGATTGCCTCCCCATTTCCGTCCCATTTACCCCGAGAAACCCATGGCCTTCGACCCTTCCCCCAAAGTTCAGGCGCTGCAGCAGCGATTGCTCGCCTTCATGGACGAGCACATTTATCCAAACGAGGAGCGACACCTCGCGCAGGTCGAAAAAATTGGCCCGTGGCAGGTCTCGACTGTGCTCGATGAACTCAAGCCCAAGGCGCGCGCTGCGGGCTTGTGGAATCTGTTTCTGCCCGAGTCGCCGCATGGCGCGGGGCTGAGCAACCTGGAGTACGCACCGCTGTGCGAGATCATGGGGCGCTCGCTGCTCGCGCCCGAGGTCCTCAACTGCTCGGCGCCCGACACCGGCAACATGGAGGTCCTGGCGCGCTATGGCACGCCGGAGCACCAAGAGCGCTGGCTCAAACCGCTGCTGGCCGGCGAGATCCGGTCGTGCTTCGCGATGACCGAGCCCGCGGTGGCCTCGAGCGACGCCACCAACATCGAATCGGCGATCGTGAGAGACGGCGATGACTATGTGATCAACGGCCACAAGTGGTACACCACCAACGCCACCGATCCACGCTGCAAGATCGCCATCTTCATGGGCAAGACCGATCCGAACAACGCCGACCGCCACCACCAGCAATCGATGATCCTGGTGCCGATGGACACGCCGGGCGTCAGGGTGATCAGGCCGCTGCCGGTGTTCGGCTTTTATGGCACGCCAGACCGCGCCTCCGAAGTGGTGTTTGAAAACGTGCGGGTGCCGGTCTCCAACTTGTTGCTTGGCGAGGGCCGGGGTTTCGAGATCGCCCAGGGCCGGCTTGGGCCGGGGCGCATTCATCATTGCATGCGATTGATCGGGTTGGCTGAGCGCGCGCTCGAGCGCATGTGCCGGCGCAGCCTGTCGCGGGTCGCCTTCGGCAAACCAGTCTCGCAGCAGGGGGTGACGCTCGAGCGGATCGCCGACGCGAGAATCCTGATCGAACAAGCTCGCTTGCTGACTTTGAACGCTGCCGAGCGCATGGACCTGGTCGGCAACAAAGTCGCCAAGACTGAGATCGCGATGATCAAGATCGCCGTGCCGGCCATGGCCTGCCAGGTGATCGATTGGGCGATTCAGATCCATGGCGGTGGCGGTACCAGCAACGACTTCGGTCTCACCCATGCGTACGCGATGGCACGCCTGCTTCGCCTCGCCGACGGTCCTGACGAAGTACATCGAGCTCAACTCGGCAAGCTAGAACTGCGCAAGCATTCCTGAGCAGTGACCGTTCAACAAAAAAAGGCCTCCTAGACGGAGGCCTTTTTGGTGCCAGTCAACGCCGAATCAGATTCGGCGCGGGTCTGTCTCAGGCCGCTGTTTCGGCGGCGCCTGACGTTGCAGTCGCGGCAGACATTGGCGCACTCGCGGTTTTCTTCGCGGCGCGCGCGGACTTCTTGGCCGCGGTGGTCGAAGCCGATGCGGCCTTCTTGGCGCGGGTCTTCTTCGCCGCAGGCTTGGCGGGCGTTGCGGTTTTGGCTGCGTCGACTTTCGCGACCGCAGCAACCGGCTTCTTCGCGGCGCGCTTCTTCGGCGTGGCCTTGGTCACTGCGGCTGGGGCGGGTGTGACCAGAGCCACTGCGGCAGGCGCATTGATCAGGAACTTGTCGCGATTCTTGGCGCCAGCAATCCAACCTGGCGCCTTGCCGTTACCGGTCCAGGTCTGGCCGGTCTTGGGATCGCGGAACTTGGGAATACCGGCCGTCTTGCGCACGAAGGGCTTGCGCTTGGCCGCGCCGAGCTTCGTGCTCTTCCTACCGGCAGCACTTGGCAGGCCAAGGTCGCTGGCCGTCAACTGGTACTTGGTCATCAATTCCTTGATCTTCGCAGTGGCTGCGTCAATCTCGGCTTTTTGAATGGCTGCAGCCTGTTTTTCGAGGTCTGCGATTTGCTTTTGGATAGCTGAAAGAGTGGCCATTGAATGGATTGGTAAGCGGTTGCGAGGACGCGAGTCTATCTGCACGCGCGACAGGTGTCGAGACGATGCCTAGACAACTCTGATCCTGTCCATTGATTCAGGCCGATTCAAATGCAAATCTATAGCATCAGGCCATTGATGTTTCGGCCTAAATTTTTCGCAATGCTGGGTAGTGCAGCTGCTTGGTCTGAAGTAATCGCTTCGGCAATAAGTGGCCTGACCTATCCATCGCCGCATCGTTATGGGCCAATTCACGTGCACTTAGTTTATGGGTTGTGTCACATAGTGCGGCCATTGATCTGACCTCGAACCGCGAGCGGTCTTCGTCTGTCTCTAGGCCAGTGCAGTACGGTGCGAATCGAGAACCAGGCCCATCAAGACGATATCGCTGTCTTGCGATGCTGCGGTATCTTGCTTGCGCAATGCGCTTGAGGAGTTGGTACCGGCTAGCCAGGTAACAATCAATCCGTCCCAATGCCTCGTTCGACGCCGATCGCAGGTCAGTGCCGTCAATCCGTCCGTGGCGGATCTCGCTGACAGCGGCGAGCACAAGATAATGGCTGAATCGGTTTGGTGTGGCGCCTTTGGCGGCGTACTTGATTGGCATGTCAAAGATTGATCGCTGAGCCTTACAGCGTCCATCAGTCGCCTTTCAAGTCGCGAGAAGTTGGATCTGAACTTCGTCGTCGGGGCTCGGTACGAGCAGCAGTTGAACGTCGGTCGCAGTGACTGGCAGCTGCCGCGCCAGTTCATCGCCACTGTCCTTGCCTTGCGGTGGGCATCACGGCGCCGCACCACGCAAGCGATGCCGAAGCTCGGGTTTGACAGCGGCAACTTGGTGGGAATGACCTGATGCCACGATATTGCCTGCCGCGCGACTGACCGATGACGTGACGCCGGCGCTGACTTCAAGGGCAACGGCAAGGGTGGAACCTCACCTCGATGAAGCCTGCTTGGCGTTGACCAAAGTGTGAGATCATGTAAAAGAAATAAATTACTAAAATGATCCGAATTGCCATCGTTGACGATAACGCCATCATTCGTGCTGGATTGCGTCAGTTCTTCTCCGAGCAGGCCGATTTCTCGGTGGTGGCCGAGGCGGTCAATGGTCACGAGGCACTGGCCATCGTCGCCAAGGGTGAGGTCGATGTGCTGCTGCTGGATTTGTCGATGCCGGACCAGAGTGGCGTAGACGCGCTGGCGGACATCAAGGCCCTGTCACCAGCTTTGCCTGTGCTGATCCTCAGCGGCTTCCCCGAGGCTCACTATGCGAACGCGATGATGCGTCGCGGCGCCAGCGCTTACCTGAACAAAGACTGCGACCCTGAGGACATCGTCAAGGCGATCCGTTTCTTGTTCCGCGGACGTGGCATGCCAGTGCTCGGCAAACCCGTAGGGACGGGTGTGAGGCGTGCGGAGGGAAAGCCTGGTTCCACACGCCCGGGTTGGCCCGGGCGAAAATGGTGATCCATCTGTCTGGCGCGCGCTGATCGAACGACTGTTCGTTTTCATCACCTAGGCTTCAGGCGCTGTCCTGAAGGCGTTTTCGTTCAGGCGTTGTTCTTCAAGCGGACGCGGCTGTTTCTGCAGCGCCAGCAATCTGGCCAGCGGCATCTGATCTGGACTCCGGCAGGCTGGCCCTCAATTCGGTGCCTTGTCCTGGCGCTGACAGCACCGTCAGGCTGCCGCCCTCGGCTTCGACCCGAAAGCGCATGCCCAGCAGCCCATAGGCGCCGCCACGAATCAGTTGGCTGTCAAAGCCGACCCCGTCGTCTCGCACCGAGACCTCTACCTGGCCGTCTCTTGCTGTGAGTTCGATCCAGACCTGGTTGGCCTGGGCGTACTTGCTGATATTGGTGATCGCCTCTTGCGCCAGCCGGTAGACCATCAGTTCGGCAGAGGCCTGCAGCCTGACCGGCGCCAGCGTGCAGTGCACCGCGATGCCCGAGTGCTCGGCGTATTCCCGCGCCAGGATCTCCAGCGTCGCGATCAGCCCCAAGTTGCCCAGCGTCGAGGGCCGCAAGTCCTCGATGATGCGCCGCCCCAGCGCGATGCTGCTGTTGAGCGTCTCGACCAGGTGGGCGAGGCGTTCCAGCGCTTCGGGCGCGGTGCCGGCCAGCCGCGATCTGATGCGCGCTGCGTCGAGCTTGGCCGAGGTCAGCAGCGCGCCGAGTTCGTCATGCAGGTTGCGCGCCAGGCGGTTGCGCTCATCCTCGCGTGCGGTCTGCAAGTGCTGGGTCAGTTCGGTCAGCTGCGCGGTGCGCTGGATCACTTCGATTTCGAGCCGATCTCGTTCGGTCTGTACAGCGCGCTTGAGTTCCTGATGGTGCGCTAGCACCACCTTGGACTGGCGCAAATACACGAACAGGGCGATCACGCACAGCGTGCTCAACACCGCCATGCCGATTCGGCTGAACATCAGTGTGGCGTAGATTTCGGTCCGGCTCGACGCGACTGCACGGATCGAGGTCTGCTGCAATTCGCCGATGTTGATTCTCAACTCATCCATCAAGCGCTTGCCTTCGCCACCGGCAACGATTTCGATCGCTGCGGCATGTTTGCCGCTCTCGTGCAGTTGGATGGTTTGTGCCAGAAGCGCCAGTCGTGCTTCGCTCAGTCGGTGAATCCGTGCGAGCAAAGCCATCGCTTCGGGTTCGTCAGTACGGGTGGTGCTGAGTGACCGGGTGGCATTTTCAGCTTGTTTGATCCCGGCCGCATAAGGTCTCAAAAACTCTACTTGTCCGGTCAACAGGTAACCGCGCTGGCCGGTCTCGGCGTCGACCAGGCCTTCAAACAGTCGCCAGGCCACAGTGCGTTCAGCTTGCACCTCAGCCAGCTCGCGCAGCGTGTCGGTCGCTTGCCAATAGGATCGTTCGCTGAGCAGCACAATTGCCACGGCCGCGATACAGGTCATCAAGAAGGCGATGGCAGCGCGTTTGGTTGCCCAGTGGTCATTCATGTCGGTCCTCAATGCAAAATGCGGCGTCAGCCAACGCGGAGCGCGCCAAGAACCCATGATCCGAATTGCCATCGTCGATGACCACGCCATCGTTCGGGCCGGACTGCGCCAGTTCTTCGCCGATCAACCCGACTTTGCGGTGGTCGCCGAGGCAGCCAATGGCCGCGAAGCGTTAGACATTGTGCGCGCTGGCGAGATCGACGTGATGGTGCTCGACATTTCGATGCCCGAGCAGAACGGTGTTGACACGCTGGCGGCGATCAAACTGCGTGCGGCGGAACTGCCGGTGCTGATCCTCAGCGGTTTTCCCGAGGCGCACTACGCGACCACCTTGCTGCGCCAGGGCGCCAGCGGTTATCTCAACAAGGACTGCGAACCTGAAGAAATCGTCAAAGCGATCCGAACAGTGTTTCGCGGCCGCAAGTACATCAGCGCTGGACTGGCTGAGCGCCTGGCCGAAGGATTGGTCGCGGGTGGCGACAAGCCCTTGCATGAACAACTCTCCGAGCGCGAGTTACAGGTCTTTCTGCGCTTGGCGCAGGGACAGACCATCGGCCACCTGGCTGACAATTTGTCGCTCAGCGTCAAGACCGTCAGCACCTACCGCAGCCGTGTGATGGACAAGATGGGTTTAGAGTCCAACAGCGATCTGACCTATTACGCGCTGAAGAACGGCTTGATCCAGTAGATCGAATCAGGGCAGGGTGCCTGCGTTGTCACCGACCACGAGGTCGTTGCAGTATTGGATCAGGTCGTCGATGTCATGCGACTTATCGAACACCTGGTCAGCGCCGAGTTGCAGGCACTTGCCGCGCATGTCCCGGGTCGCGTAGTTGCTCAACACCACCAGTTTGGGTCGCGGCGCCAAGCTGGCGCCGGCACGGATCACGCCAAGACCTGATCCGGTTTTGAGAAAGATGTCGATGATCACCAGGTCGACCGGATTCTTGGGCTGGGTCAGCCATTGGACAGCGGTCGATTCTTCGTCGGCCACGCCCACGACCTTGACCGGACTGATTTCCTCTAGCGTGGCGATCAGGTTCTCCCGGATGACCAGGCTGTCTTCGACGATGTAGGTCTTGAGCTGGCGCATGGGCAGCAATGTCTCCTGGGGCTGGGGTTGCGCCTGAATCTGCGATGAGATGGGGGTGAGTTCAGAGAACGAGCTAGGCATCGAAGATGCCACTGTGCGCCAATGCGTGGATTGGCGCCGTCGGCCGATGCTGTGCCTTTGTGTAGGACGTTGCCTACAGGCGCCTTGACGTTCGACCCTTTGCACAGCAAGCCCGGCACATCGCAGGCGATGGCCGAAACCCTGCAGCCGCAGCGCAAGATGGTCGTCAAAAGAGGTCAACCCCGATGGCCGGGCCGGATGGCAGGCCTTAGCATCCCGGGTTTGCCACGCACCAGCTTCCCAGGAGAATTCATGCATCCATCCAATCGTCGCAACTTTTTGGGCCAGGCCGGCTTGCTGGGCGCTGGCAGCCTGTTCGGCATCCCGTTTGAGGTTGCCGCCCAGGCTGCCAAGGGGGGCGTGTTGGTGGTAGGCACGACCCAGAAGCCACGTCATTTGAACTCGGCCGTGCAGAGCGGCATTGCGACGATGTTCCCGGCGGCGCAGCTGTTTGCGTCGCCGCTGCGAATGGGGGCCGACTGGAAGCCGCAACCTTTCCTGGCCGAGCGCTGGGAGCTGTCGCCCGACAACCGCAGCGTGATGTTGCAGTTGCGCAAGAACGCGGTGTTTCATGATGGCAAGCCGATCACGGCCGAGGACATCAAATTCTCGATCGAGATGGTGCGTGACAACCATCCGTTCAAATCGATGTACGCGCCGGTCAATGCGGTGACGATCAGCGACACCCACACCGCGGTGGTTCGTTTGTCTGAGCCTCACCCAGCACTGCTGCTGGCATTGTCGACCTCGCTGACGCCGATCCTGCCCAAGCACATCTTTGGCGATGGCACCGACCCCAAAGTCCATCCCCGCAACGCCAGCCCCATCGGCTCGGGCCCATTCAAGCTGGTCGAGTTCAAGCCCGGCGAGCACATCGTGATGGAGCGCTTTGATCGATTCTTCTTGAAGGACTTGCCGCGCTTGGACCGCATCATCGTCAAAGAGTTCAAGGACCCGTCCAGTCTGTTGCTGGCTTTCGAGCGCGGTGAGATTGACGTGCACCAGGGCATCGGTGATCCGCGCGATCTGGCCCGGGCCCGCAAGATCCCTGGGGTGCAACTGGTCGAGAACGCCGGACCGGCGATCGGACCCCTGTTGTGGTTGGCCTTCAACACCAAGAACCCCAAACTCTCCGACAAGCGGGTGCGTCAAGCCATCAACTACGCAATCGACCGCAAGTTCATTCTGGAGTCGCTGTTGGGTGGCCTACACAAGGCCAGCACGGGGCCGATCGCCTCGGGCAGTCCGCTGTACAGCGCCGACGTCGAGAAATACGATCTCAACCTCGCCAAGGCAACGCAGTTGCTCGACGCTGCAGGCGTCAAACCTGGGGCCGGTGGCATCCGCCTGTCTCTGGAGGTCGACACCATTCCAGGGTCGAGCGAGCTCAAGACCATTCAGGAATACCTTAAACCCGCGCTGGCCAAGGTCGGCATCGAGGTTGCGGTGCGGGCGTCGCCCGACTTCCCGACATGGGCGCGGCGGGTGGCTTCGCAGCAGTTCGAGATGACGATGGATTCGGTCTGGAACTGGGGTGACCCGGTGATCGGTGTGCACCGTACCTGGCTGTCGAGCAATATCAAGCCGGGCGTGATCTGGTCCAACACCCAGAGCTACAGCAACCCCAAGGTCGATGAATTGCTTGCCGCCGCCGGCAAGGAGATGAACGCACCCAAGCGCAAGTTGCAATACAAGGAAGCGCAGAAGTTGATCGTCGACGACTGCCCGGTCGCCTTCTTGGTCGAGGCGGTGGTGGTCGAGGGCTACCACGGCAAAGTGAACAACCCGCCGCGCGGCATCTGGGGTCTGACCGACGCGGCGGTCGACGTCGGCGTCAAGGCCTGAGGGCAGCAGGCCTGTTCTCGGGATGCGAGCAATCTTCCTGACCCTTCGCCGTCTGGCGCTGGCCTTTGGGTTGGTGTTGGCCGTGCTGGCCGTCAACTTCACGCTGATCCACGCCGCGCCTGGCGACCCGGCCCAGGTGATCGCCGGCGAGATGGGCGGTGCTGACGAGGCGGCGATGACCAGTATCCGCAAGAACTACGGGCTGGACCGCCCGCTGCCCGAGCAATTCTTCACCTACATCGTCAAGAGCGTGCGTGGCGACATGGGTTTGAGCTACACCTACAACCGCCCCGTCAGTGACCTGATCCTCGACCGGCTCTGGCCCACGGTGCTGCTGGTGCTGACGGCGCTGCTGGGCGCGATCTTCTTCGGCACTTTGCTGGGAGTGCTGGCATCGCGCAAGCCCGACAGCCTGCGCAGCGGTGCGGTCACCGTGCTGTCTCTGGTGGGTTACTCGATGCCGGTGTTCTGGACCGGCATCTTGTTGGTGATCCTGTTCGGCAAAGTCTGGCCGATCATGCCGATCGCTGGCATGCGCGATGTACGCAGCCTGGGCGCGACGGGCTGGGCCCATG
The DNA here is from genome assembly GCA_947448955.1 of Burkholderiales bacterium. GTDB lineage: Bacteria > Pseudomonadota > Gammaproteobacteria > Burkholderiales > Burkholderiaceae_C > Pseudaquabacterium. The sequence goes on along the minus strand of CANFPU010000063.1, from coordinate 11,891 downwards.
CGGTCGACGTCGCCCACCACTTGGTGTTGCCAGCGCTGACCTTGGGCATTATCTACCTGGCGCAGTACAGCCGACTGGCGCGCACCAGCATGCTCGAGGTACTGGGCTCGGATTACATCCGCACAGCACGCGCCAAGGGCTTGTCGGACGCGGTGGTCACTTTCAAGCACGCGCTGCGTAACGCGCTGATGCCCATCGTCACGGTCGCCGGCTTGCAATTCGGCAATCTGATCTCGGGCGCTGTGCTGGTCGAGACCGTGTTCTCCTGGCCCGGGCTGGGCACGCTGGCGCTCGATGCGATCCTCGGTCGCGACTACCCCACATTGCTGGGTGTGCTGACCTTTTCGGCGTTGCTGGTGATCGTGGCCAACCTGCTAACTGATCTGAGCTACCGCTGGATCGATCCGCGATTGCGCGGTTCTTGACTGCGTCCCCATGACGATCAACGAATCCCAACGGCCGGCGCTACAGGCCTTGTCACCCTGGCGAGAAGCTTGGCGCGCTTTCTGCAGCAACAAGGCCGCGATACTCGGGCTCGGCCTGCTTTCCATGATCGTGCTGGTGATGCTGATCGGGCCCAGGATGTATGGCGTTCAACCCTTCGACATCGTCGCGCCGCCCTTCACACAGCCGTTCATTGTGCGCAAAGTCTGGCTCGGCACCGATTACCTGGGCCGTGACGTGCTGGCTGGCATGCTGGTCGGCGGGCGTGTGACGCTGCTCGTCGGTCTGGCTGCGGCGACCGTGGCGGTGAGCATCGGTATCACGGTTGGCGCGCTGGCGGGCTATTTCGGTGGTGCGGTTGACACCGCGCTGTCGCGGCTGATTGAGTTGTTCCAGGTGCTACCGGCGCTGCTGTTCGCGATGGTGCTCGTCACGCTGTTCACGCCTTCGCTGCTGGTGGTGGTGTTTGCGATCGGCATCGTGGCCTGGACCGGGACGGCGCGACTGGCGCGCGCCGAATTCATGCGCTTGCGCCATCTCGAATATGCCAACGCGGCGCGGGCAATGGGTGCCGGCCATTTGCGGCTGATGCTGCGTGAAATCCTGCCCAACGCGCTGCCGCCGTTGATCGTCTCAGCGTCGTTGATCGTCGGCTCGGCGATCCTGTTCGAAGCGGGCTTGAGCTTTCTCGGCCTGTCGGACGCCAACGTGATGAGCTGGGGCATGATGATTGGTGGCAATCGCCGAAACGTGCTCGAGTGCTGGTGGGCCGTGACCTTTCCAGGTGCGGCGATCTTCTTGACGGTGCTGTCGGTCAGTCTGATTGGTGACGGCCTGAATGACGCTTTCAATCCGAAGCTGCGCCTGCGATGAACGCCGCAATGACTGAGTGGCCGCTGCTGTCGGTTGAGGGCTTGGGCATCGAGTTCCGCACCCGTCGCGGCGTCGCACGCGTGCTCGACGATGTGGGCTTTACCGTGGCGCGCGGCGAGACGCTGGCCGTGGTCGGTGAGTCGGGCTGCGGCAAAAGTGTGACCGCACTGGCGATCATGCGTTTGATCCCTCAGCCGCCGGGACGCATCGCCTCGGGTCGGTTGATGTTCGATGGCCGCGACTTGCTTGCGCTGCCAGAACCCGAGATGCGACAAGTTCGTGGCAATCGGATCGCGATGATTTTCCAGGAGCCAATGACCTCGTTGAATCCAGCATTTACGGTTGGCGACCAGATTGCTGAGAGTTTGCGGCTGCACCAAGGCTTGAACCGCAAGCAGGCGCTGGAGCGTGCGGTCGAGATGCTGGGCGCCGTGCACATCGCCGCGCCGCGGCGCCGAGTTCACGAGTATCCGCACCAGTTCTCGGGTGGCATGCGACAGCGGGTGATGATTGCGCTGGCACTCGCCTGTCAGCCCGATCTGCTGATTGCTGACGAGCCAACGACAGCACTTGATGTCACGGTGCAGGCGCAGATCTTTGACCTGATCGCCGAGTTGCGCGAAACGTCCGCCACCCAGCAAGGCACAGCGGTGATGCTGATCACCCATGACATGGGCGCGGTCGCTGAGATGGCCGATCGGGTGGTTGTGATGTATGCCGGCAGGGTGGTCGAGACCGGTAGCGCGGTCGAGATTCTTGAGTCGCCGCAGCACCCTTACACCCGCGGGCTGATCGCCTGCGCGCCAGGCCGGCGCACGGCAGTGCCGGGACAGCCGCTGGAAGAGATTCCGGGCACCGTGCACTCGCTGCTCGAGCGAGGTATGGGTTGCATGTTTGCCGAGCGCTGTACCAGCGCGATGCCGCATTGCAGTAGCGTCTTGCCACCGATGACGATGTTGGGGTCCTCGCGCAGCGTGCAGTGTTGGCTGCATGTGGAAGGTGGGCCAGCATGACCGCCGGGGACGACGTGCTGCTGGCGGTGCGGGATCTGAAGGTTCACTTTGCCGTCGGTAGCGGAATGTTTGGCGCTCGAAGCACAGTCAAGGCCGTCGATGGGGTGAGTTTCGAGGTCAGACGCGGCAGCACGTTCGGCATCGTCGGCGAGAGCGGTTCGGGCAAGAGCAGCATTGCATTGGCGGTGATGCGCCTGCTCAGGATCAGCAACGGGCGGGTGCACTTGGGTGGCACCGAGATCAGCGCGCTCGAAGGTGACGCACTGAGGCGTGAGCGTCGGCGCTTCCAGATGGTGTTCCAGGATCCCTATGCGTCGCTGAATCCGCGCAAGCGTGCTGGCGACGCGATACTCGATGCGCTCAATTTGATGGACGTCGGCGACCCGTCTGGCCGGCCTGAGCGGGCGCGTGAGTTGTTCCTGCAGACGGGGCTGCGGCCCGAACAGTTGATGCTATTTCCGCACCAGTTCTCGGGGGGCCAGCGCCAGCGCATCGTGCTGGCGCGGGCGCTGGCAGCGCGGCCCGAGTTGGTGGTCTGCGACGAGCCGGTCTCCGCGCTAGACGTGGCGATACAGGCTCAGATGCTCAACCTGATGTTGCGATTGCAGCAGGCTTTCGGGCTGACCTATCTGTTCATCTCGCACGATCTGGGCGTTGTGCGCCACATGTGCGACGAAGTGGCGGTGATGTACCTCGGTCGCATCGTCGAGCGCGCCGGTCGTGACGCGCTGTTTGCGCGGCCGCTGCATCCCTACACGCTGGCGCTGTGGTCCGCGGCACCGTCGTTCGACCCGCGCGAACGGGGACGAGGTCGTCGCATCCGGCTTCAAGGCGAGCCGCCCAGCCCGGTGAATGTGCCTGCGGGTTGCCGTTTTGCGGGTCGCTGTCCGCATGCCCAAGCGCAATGCAGAGCGTTTGAGCCCGAGCTGCGCGAGCGTGCAAGCGGACATTGGGTAGCGTGCCACCGTGTCGACGATCACGGCGTGCCGGACTATCCGCTCGGCTGACCTTCGCTGGTTGGATGAGGGTGGATGGGCGTGGCGGTGGCCGGGCCCGCGTCGCTCAGGCGCGCTGGTTTACCAGCACGCTTTGGAGGTAATCGATCGAGCGTGCAATCCGCATCGTTTCTTCGGCCGGCAGTTGTCGAATCACCTCACCGCTGTTCGGGTTGACCACGCGCAGCACGCTGTGGCCGGTGCCGGATTCGACACTGAAGGAAAGCGACCGGCCCACCGACTTGACGAAATCTTCGATGCGCCGCGCCGCTTGGTCCACAACCTCCCGGCTGTGCGCAGTGCTCTGCTCGACCTGAGAAGGCTTGGGCGCCGGCGCAACGGTCGTGGCAGCTGGCGAATTCGCCTTTGGCGCGACAGACCCGCGATCGGGCAAGACGCCTGTGGTTTGCATCGGGACCGGCGTGGCCGCTGTACCCACACTCAATGAACTCATCGGAGGGTCCTAGAAAGAATATCGTCAGCCTGGGCGCTGACACCGTTTGAGGCTACAGGCCTGCGGGTCACCAAAACGCGAAATTCCAGGTAAAAGCGCTCAAAAAGCTGCGAAATTTGGACCTGAATCCCAGCGCACGATGATTTTTTATGGACCGATCTTGGCGGCTTCGCGCAGTTTGCGGGCAAATTCGGCGTTTTGCTGTTGTTGCAGGCCTTGACGGATCTGCTCTTTGCTTTGCTCCAGGCTGGGAGCCTTAAAGGGTCGCTTTTCATCGACCTTGAGCACGTGCCAGCCTGCCGAGGTCTGGATCGGCGCCGCAGCCACTGCGCCCTGATCCAGGTTGACCATCACGTTGGAGAGCGCTGCCAGCAACTGGTTCGGGAGCAACCAACCCAGGCTGCCACCCTCGTTCTTGCTGGCGTCGAGAGACTTCTCGCGGGCCAGTTTGTCGAACGGCTCGCCCTTTTTGGCGCGTGCCAACACCTCGCGGGCATCAGCCTCGCTCGCCAGCACAATATGACTGATGCGGTACTGAGACACCTCGCCAAGCGACTTGATCTGGCGTTCGTAGTCGGCGCGCAGGGCCTCATCGGTGATCGGGTTCTTGGTTGCGCGGTCTTTCAACAGCAACTCGACCAGAAAATTCTGTCGCAGCAGCGTCATCTGTGACAGCGCCTGCGCTTGCTTGTCGAGCCCGAGCCGCTGTGCCTCCTGCGCCAGCAACTCGCGACCGATCAACTCCTCCTTGATCAGCTGACGAAGCTCCGGCGAATCCTTGGCACCTTGGGCGATGTTGGTGCTCAGGAGGAACTCCAGCAGCTCGTTGCTCAGCGCTGTGCCATTGACCGTGGCCAGCACACCTTGAGGCGCTTTGGCCTGCGCCAGCGCCTGACCCGCGAGCATCCAGGTGCTCAATGCAATCGCGATCGTTCGCAGCACTGGCTGCAGGCTTGTGGGCTTGGCGTTCATATCGTGTTCCAGCGAGTGGGCAATCATGTAAAGCGCTTATTGTGTCGGATGGCTTGTGTGAGCAGGTTCCAAGCCCCAGCCTCCAACCGCCAATTGCCGGCCTCCAGGGGCCGGTCGGCGGCGCGCCATCGCCTAATGCTTTTTGTCGGGCTACTCGTCAGTGGCAGATCGGGCTTTTGACGTGACGCCGATGGCGGTCTGAAAGGCCGTCAGGATGGCCGTCAGGATGGCCTTCTCGGTTGACGTCTGATTTCCGTCTTGATATTGCTCAAGACCTCTGTCTCGCAAGCCCGTTAGCATTCGCCCGTAGTTTCCAATCCACCGGTGTCCTGCCCGAGCAGGAACCGTCGAAGATGAGCGCTGTTCCGATCCTTCCCGTCCGCCCACCCCAGCTGAACCACCTCGGGACCTTGGGTGCACGGCAGTTGGGCTGTCGTCGTGGCCGGCGGCTGCTGTTCCGAGGTCTGACCTTGCGTCTGGATGCTGGCAGCATCACCTGGCTGCGTGGCACCAATGGCAGTGGCAAGACCAGCTTGATGCGAATCCTGGCGGGGCTGTCAGCACCGGCCGAGGGCGAGGTGACCTGGAACGACCGCCCGATAGCCGGCAGCGCAGCCCGTCAGGCCATCGTCTACATCGGCCACGCCAACGCGCTGAAGGATGATCTGACCCTGACCGAGTCCGTGGCCTTCCTGGCCCGTTTGCACGGTGTCCGGGATGCAGCGCGTCGCGCGCTCAACGCGCTGGACCAATTCGGCCTGGGTTCGCGTCGCGATGCACCGGTACGCACCTTGTCGCAAGGGCAGCGGCGGCGCGGCGCGCTGGCCCGGCTCGCGCTAGATGAGCAACCGCGAACCTGGATCCTGGACGAGCCTTATGACGCGCTCGACCAAGCCAGTGTGGCGCTGCTGTCAGACCTGATCCAGGCCCATGCGCAGCGGGGTGGTGCGGTGCTGCTGACCAGTCACCAGGCGGTGATATTGGCCGGCGCCACGGCGCTTGACCTCGAACCCTGGCGCGCCCATTGATGGCGCTGCTTTGGGCGGTGACCCACCGCGACTTGCTGTTGGCCAGCCGGCGCCGTGTCGAAGCATTGCTGCCTTTAGGCTTCTTTGTCGCCGCAGCGAGCCTGTTTCCGATCGGTGTCGGCCCGGAGGTGGAGACCCTGCGCCAGATCGCACCCGGCGTGGTCTGGGTCTGCGCCTTGCTCGCGGCGATGTTGTCGGTGACGCAGATGTTTGCCAGCGACCACCAGGACGGCTCGCTCGAGCAGATGCTGCTGACCGCCGAACCGCTGGTGGTCATTGTTCTGGGTAAAGTTCTGGCGCATTGGCTGAGTTCGGGTCTGCCGTTGGTGCTGGCCTCACCACTTATCGGGCTGCTGTTTGGCATGCAAGGTGGTGCGATCGCGACATTGGCGCTGACGCTGCTGCTGGGCACTCCCGTCCTCAGTCTGCTGGGCGCGGTGGGGGGGGCGTTGACGCTAGGCTTGCGCAGTGGCTCGGCCTTGGTCTTTCTGCTGGTGCTGCCGCTGACAGTGCCGGCGCTGATTTTCGGTACTGGCGCCGTGGTCGCTGTCGATGGCGGTCTGTCGGCGCAGGCACACTTTTCGCTGCTGGGTGCGTTGCTGATCTTCACGCTGTTGGGCGCGCCGCTGGCCGCCGCCTCGGCGTTGCGAATTTCCCTCGATTGAAACTGCCAGAGATGTCCTGACCTCGACCATGAAACTTCGATTGACCACCTTCGCCGCGCCGTCTCGGTTCTACACGGCCTCGGGCGTGCTCGTGCCTTGGTTTTGGGCCCTGACGCTAACGCTCGGTTTGGTGGGTCTGTATGTCGGTTTTGCCATCGCACCGACCGATTTCCAGCAAGGTGAGGCTTACCGCATCATCTTCATCCATGTGCCCGCCGCCTGGATGTCGATGTTGATCTACCTGGTGATGGCGTTCTGGGCCGCGTTGGGCTGGATGCTCAACGCGCGGATGGCGTCGATGTTCGCCCGCGCGCTGGCGCCGACCGGCGCTTTGTTCACTTTCCTCGCCTTGTGGACCGGTGCACTGTGGGGCAAACCGACTTGGGGTACCTGGTGGGTCTGGGATGCGCGACTGACCTCGGAATTCATCCTGCTGTTGATGTACCTGGGTTACATCGCGTTGACCGAGGCGATTGACGACCCGCGGCGCGCCGCTAACGCCGGTGCACTGCTGGCGCTGGTTGGCGCCGTCAACGTTCCGATCATCTATTTTTCGGTGCGTTGGTGGAATACGCTGCACCAAGGCTCGTCGATCAGCATGAGTGCAGCACCGAAGATGGTCAGCACAATGTTGACCTCCATGTTGCTGATGACACTTTGCTTCTGGGCTTACAGCTTTGCGGTGGTGCTCACCAGAGCCCGCGCGATCGTGCTCGAGCAGGAGTCCGACACCGATTGGGTCAGGGCGCTGACCCACGCCGAAGGGTCAAGATGAACTGGCAGTCTTTCGAACAATTTGTCCACATGGGCGGTTACGGCCTGTATGTCTGGGGCTCTTATGGCCTGACTTTGCTGGTGCTCTGCGCAGAAGCGTGGGCCGCCAGACGCCGCCGCGATCAGGCTTTTGCGGCGGCCCGCAACGAGTCAGAACTGGGGACAGGGCCATGAAACCCCGTCACAAACGTGCGGCCATCAGTTTGGCGGTGCTCGGTGCGGTTGGCGTGGCTGTTGCGTTGGTGCTCAACGCCTTCAACAGCAACCTGGTGTTTTTCTATACGCCGGCACAGGTCGCTGCCAAGGAAGCGCCGCAGGGCCGCACTTTCCGCGTTGGGGGTCTGGTCCAAGCCGGTAGCGTGGTGCGCGAGGGCGTGTCGGTGCGATTCGTCGTCACCGACACCCTCAAGACGGTGCCGGTCCGGTTCGAAGGCGTGCTGCCTGACTTGTTCAAGGAAGGCAAGGGCGTGGTGGCCCAGGGCCAACTTGGCGCTGACGGTGTGTTCGCTGCGCGCGAGGTGCTGGCCAAGCACGACGAGAACTACATGCCGCCCGAAGCCGCTGACGCATTGCAGCGCGCCGACAAGATGAGGGCCAAGATGGCTGACACGCTGACCAATCCCGACGCTTTGGCGCAACCCGGAGCTCGAAAATGATCCCTGAACTCGGTCAACTGATTCTCATCTTGGCGCTGGCCGTCGCGCTGGTCCAAGGGGTCATGCCGTTGCTGGGCGCCCAGCGCGGGCGTGCCGACTGGATGGCGCTGGCCAGACCCGGTGCCTATTTGCAGTTCGCGCTCGTCGCGCTGTCTTTTGTCTGCCTGACAGCGTCCTTCGTGCGGCACGATTTTTCGGTGCTGTATGTCGCTTCGAACTCCAACTCGGCGCTGCCGCTGCCCTACCGCATCGCCGCTGTCTGGGGTGGTCACGAGGGCTCGTTGCTGCTGTGGGTGCTGATGCTCGCGGTCTGGACAGTCGCGGTGGCGCGCTTCTCGCGCAGCTTGCCGATGGTCTTTGTCGCCCGCATCCTGGCCGTGCTGGGCTTGGTCTCGGCCGGCTTCTTGCTGTTCATGCTGATCACCTCTAACCCTTTCGAGCGGCTGATCCCAGCAGCCCAGGATGGTCGCGACCTCAATCCCTTGCTACAAGATCCCGGCATGGTGATCCACCCGCCGATGCTCTACATGGGCTATGTCGGCTTCTCGGTGGCTTACGCCTTTGCCATTGCTGCGTTGATTGGCGGGAACCTTGACGCCACTTGGGCTCGTTGGACCAGACCCTGGACCTCGGCTGCCTGGATCTTCCTGACCTTCGGCATCGGACTGGGCAGTTGGTGGGCCTACAACGAGCTCGGCTGGGGCGGCTGGTGGTTCTGGGACCCGGTAGAAAACGCCTCGTTCATGCCCTGGTTGGTCGGCACGGCATTGATCCATTCATTGGCCGTGACCGAGAAGCGCGGCAGCTTCAAGGCCTGGACCGTGCTGCTGGCCATCTCGGCCTTTTCGCTCTCGTTGCTGGGGACTTTTTTGGTGCGCTCTGGCGTGCTGTCGTCGGTCCATGCCTTCGCCACCGACCCGCGACGCGGCTTGTTCATCCTGGCTTTTTTGGTGATCGTGATCGGCGCTTCGCTGCTGCTCTACGCCTGGCGCGCGCCGAGCGTGGGCCTGGGTCAGCGCTTTGGCCTGCTGTCCAAGGAGAGCATGCTGCTGGTCAACAACATGTTGTTGGTGGTGGCTTGCGGCGGCGTGCTGCTGGGCACGCTTTACCCCTTGTTTCTCGACGCGATGGGTTTGGGCAAGATTTCGGTCGGCCCGCCTTACTTCGACACCGTGTTCGTGCTGATGATGGCGCCGCTGCTGTTGTTGATGGGTGTGGGTCCGCTGATGCGCTGGAAGCATGACGAGGCCTCCACCTTGGCGCGTCGGTTACGCTGGGCTTTCGTGCTGGCCTTGCTGGCTGCACTGGCGACCGGCTGGGCGGCCGGTCACATCGCGCCGGCCACCACCGGTGGCTTGCTGCTGGCGTACTGGATCGTCGCGTCGATGGGCGTCGACCTGCTTGAGCGACTGCGACCCCATGCAGCGCAAGCCAGAGGCCAAAGCCCAGGAGTGATCGGCCGAGCCCGCATGCTGCCGCGTGCGATGGTGGGCATGTTGGTGGCGCACCTGGGCGTGGCGATGTTTTCGTTCGGTGTGGCCATGGTCAAGACCTACGGCACCGAGCGTGACGTCAAGATGGGCCCCGACGCCAGTACCGAGGTCGCGGGCTATCGCTTCAAGATGGTGTCGGTCGAGCAGGTTGCGGGTGTCAATTACAACGCGATGCAAGGCCTGATCGAGGTCAGCAAGGGCGGCTTGGTACTCGCAACACTGCGGCCCGAGAAGCGTATCTACCGGGTTCAAACCAATCCGATGACCGAGGCCGCGGTCGACAGCAACCTGCTGCGCGACCTCTACATCTCAATGGGCGAGCAGCTGCCCGGAGGCGAGTGGATCGTGCGGGTGCAGCACAAGCCCTTTATCGCCTGGATCTGGATCGGCTGCCTGGTGATGATGCTGGGCGGTGGGTTGGCCGCCAGTGACCGGCGCTACCGCTCACGCCAGACGCGCGCTGCGTCGCGGCCAGCGAGCGCGAGCGCCGTCGGGGCGGCGTGATGAAACGTTTCTTGTTGCCCTTGGGCTTGTTTCTGGTGCTGGCCATTTTCCTGGCGGTTGGGCTCAAGCTCGACCCGCGCGAGGTGCCGTCGCCGCTGGTCGGCAAGCCAGCGCCAGGCTTCCAGGCCCCGGCGCTGGGGCGGCCCGAGATCACGATCAAACGCGACGATTTGCTGGGCAAGGTCTGGCTGCTCAACGTTTGGGCCTCTTGGTGCGGTGCTTGCCGCGACGAGCACCCGGTGTTGGTCGAATTCTCTCGTCGCAAATGGGTACCGATTTACGGCCTGAACTACAAAGACAAGCGTGAGGACGGGCTCGGCTGGTTGACCCAGTTCGGCAACCCTTACACCGAATCGGTGTTTGACCCCGAGGGCCGGATCGGCATTGATTACGGTGTCTACGGCGTGCCTGAGACGTTTGTGATCGATCGCGCCGGTGTGATCCGCTACAAGCACATTGGACCGGTCACGCCCGAGGTGTTGCGCGACAAGCTCGAACCGCTGCTGAGGAAGCTCAATGCCTGAACTGCTGATGCGCTTGCGGCGTGTGATCCGATGGATCAGCCTGGCTTGGTGGCTTGCAGCGTTGGGCGTATCGCCTGGTTGGGCTCGCGAAGCACCTTCAGCGGCTGCCAACCCCGAGATCGAGTCCAGGATGATGGCTTTGTCGGCCGAACTCCGTTGCCTGGTCTGCCAGAACCAGACCATCGCAGACTCGCATGCTGGCCTGGCCGAGGACCTGCGCCAGCAGATCCGCGAAATGCTGGGCAAGGGCATGAGCGAACGCCAGATCCTCGACTACATGACCGAGCGCTATGGCGATTTCGTCCTCTATCGCCCGCCTTTCAAGCCCAGCACCGTGCTGTTGTGGGTGGGGCCGGCGCTGCTGATGGCCGGCGCGCTAGGCGCCTTGCTGATCGTGCTTCGCCGTCGCCAACGCATGGCCGCATCGGCTTTCGACCCAGACACCCCTGACGAAGACGCCCCCCGATGACGCGTACCGAAGACCTTAAGTCTCAACTTGCACAGCTCGACGAACTGATCAAAGCGGGCAGCCTGACCGGCAGGCCCGCCCACCAGGCCAGAGACAAGATCGAGGCCGAACTGCTGGCCGCAGTGCTGCAACCTGACACCGTGGCGCAGCCCGAGGCGGCCGCGGCCAAGCCCTCAGCGAGGCTGATGCTAGGACTCTCGGCATTCGTCTTGTTGTTTGGTGCAGTGGGTTACAGCTGGTTGGGCAACCGAGACGGTTTGGCGTTGGCGCCTGGCATGGCAGATCCGGCCGTGGCGGGCGCTGGCCAGCAGGAAATCGGCGCGCCGCAGATCGAGGCGATGGCTCAGCGTTTGGCTGACCGACTCAAGACTCAGCCTGACGACGCCGAAGGTTGGGCCATGCTGGGGCGCTCTTATGGCGTGCTGGAGCGCTACCCGCAAGCGCTGGCGGCTTACCAGCGGGTACTGGATTTGCGGCCACAGGATGCACAAGCCTATGCCGACTATGCCGATGCACTGGGCATGTCTCAGGGACGCAAACTAGATGGGGAGCCCGAGAAGATGATCGCGCGGGCCTTGCAACTCGACCCCGACAACATGAAGGCCTTGTCCCTGGCCGGCACCATCGCTTTCGATCGCGGCGACCACAAGCTCGCGGTCCAGCAATGGGAGCGTGCGCAGCGCAAGCTCGAGCCTGGCAGTGAGATGGCGCGCCGGCTGCAAGGCGGCATTGATGAGGCGCGTCAGCGGGCGGGCATGCCGGCCGTGGCTTTGGCCGTGCCGGCGGCTCCCAGTCTTGCAGCGAGCCCGGCAGGGCCGGCCGCGCCGGCTAGCGCTTCGGTGCAGGCGCGCATCTCGCTGGCGCCTGCGTTGCTGACCAAGGCGGCGCCAGAGGACACGGTCTTCATCTTTGCGCGTGCGTTGCAGGGTCCGAAGGCGCCGCTGGCCATCCTGCGACGCCAGGTCAAGGACTTGCCGCTCGAGGTCACGCTCGACGATTCGAGCGCGATGAGCCCAGCATTGCGGCT
>CANFPU010000062.1 GCA_947448955.1 Burkholderiales bacterium | reverse complement strand
TGCGTTGCGACCCATGATTTAAAAATAAAGTTACGGTCGCATATTATATTTTATATCTCAAATAAATTCAACAACAACGGCATTTTTTTCGAATAAATATGGTAAATAATTTAGCGGGAAGAGCTTAGCGCCGAAGCCTTCATTGGCGCTGTCGCTCATTTCGCCAGAGACTTCAAAGCCCAGTTTTTTGCGGATCCACGGCAATATAAAAACCAGAAATGCCAAAACCACAGGCACAATGATTGTACATTGGGTAAAACTTAACGATTGCAATGCATTCACGATATACATTTGTTAAATCCTTTCATTGCCTCAAGCATTACTGTGTTGCACTAAAATATTTGATGCCCGCCTTGGCAAGCGCTGGTCGGTAGACGCTTGTCGGTGGGCACTGGTCGGTGAACGCTCATCGGTGGCTTCAAGGGCCGGTTAGTTTTCGCGCGCGCGACCTTCACGCTTCGCTCAAATCCCTCCCAAGCGAACTCAACGCCATCGCGGGCAACCTGTTCCAAACAGCAAGAACATGACCAGCGACGGCTTGGTTTGCTGGGCCGTGGCAGTTGTCTCCGAACAAGTTCAACCAGTTAAAGCTGGCGAATCGTTCAAACCACTTTATCGTTTTAAAGAGCTTAACCTGATGCTGATTTTCGCGTCAAGACCTGCAGGCGCCGCCGACGTTGGCGCGGGTCTTGGTGTTGCGCGGCGGTGTCAATCGGGGGCACAGCGCGGCGCTGGTCCCGCATCAGTTCAACCTTCGCCGGTGGTCTGCTCAAGGTGCATCAGCGCGCCTTGCGTGCTGCCTGGATGCCCGCCAGCGCGTCTTGCGTGCTGCCTGGCATCCAGGCAGCAGGAACTTGGCGTCAGGCGTGAGGGTGCTGTCCGCTGCGCAATGGCTTGGCCAGCGGATGGATCTTGCTCACCGTGATCGGCAAAGTCCGGTCGTGGTCTTCTCGCGGTCACCATCGTCGTAGGCGATGCTGAGACGGTCGCCCGACAGGGCGGTGATACGGCCTCGATACCATTTGTCGCCCGACTTCCATCGGCATTCGACGACAGAACCGACCTGCCAGTCGTAATCCTTGACGAGGCTGACCGACAGGGTTTCGCGGTCGCCGTCGTCATAGGTCACGGTCACGCCTTTGCCGCGGTCCGATTCGACGACGCCGGGATACCAGAACGGCCCATTCTTGTATTTGCCTAGCACCCAATCGCCTCTGTCGTAGGCGATGGAAGGCGCGCTCAGCGACAACAGGGTCAGTCCGAGCCAGGCGGCGATCAAACATTGGCGCGGTTTGGAAGACTTGGACAAATAAGTATTCGACTGCATGGTTTTTTTGATGGCGGATGGTTTGGCCCTTCGCCAGCCTCGGTCGGCTCGGGCTGATGGGCCCCGTCGTGATTTTCAGGGACCCGGTCGTCGCCTGGGCGCGATCGGCATGGCAAGGATGGTCTGCCCGGAGGGGATCGAACCCCCAACCCCCAGCTTAGAAGGCTGGTGCTCTATCCGGTTGAGCTACGGGCAGACATGCAAGCGTGGATTCTAGGAGCCGGCATGGCTGAGGGCCGTTGACCACCCGGGCCAGAATGGTGGCCAGAGCGGGCCCTCGGTGCGCCGTTTGATCCGCCTGCCAGTACCCGGAGAATTTTTTGAGGTCCCGAGATGCATGACCCGAACCCAGTGGCCCAGGTCCCGGGCCGATTTGACCGCCTTGACGCGTTGCGTGGTGCGGCGATCGTCTGGATGGTGCTGTTTCATTTCTGTTTCGACCTCAACCACCTGGGCTGGTGGCAGCCGCCTCAGGATTTCTACCGCAGCGCGCTTTGGACCACACAGCGCAGCCTGATCGTGAGCCTGTTCCTGCTCTGTGCCGGCGCCGGTCAGGCGATGGCGATGCAGGCCGGTTTGGGTTGGCGGCGCTTCTGGCAGCGTTGGGCCCGAGTGGTGGGCTGCGCGCTGCTGGTCTCGGCCGGGTCGGCACTGATGTTCCCGAACAGCTGGATCAGTTTTGGCGTGCTGCATGGCATGGCGCTGATGCTGATCGCCGCCAGGCTGTTGGCGCCGCTTGGCGCCTGGCTGTGGCCGCTGGGTGCCGCGCTGCTGGGGCTGCCGCGCTGGTTGCAGCACGGGTTTTTCGACAGCCGATGGACCAACTGGGTCGGCCTGGTCACCCACAAACCGATCACCGAAGACTATGTGCCGGTGCTGCCCTGGCTGGGCGTGATGCTCTGGGGCCTGGGCGCCGGGCAGTGGCTGCTGGCGCGTCGGCCTGGGTTGTTGGCAGGTGGCGTACCAAGCACCCTGTCGCCGCTGGCCACGCTGGGGCGCTGGCCGCTGACGGTCTACATGCTGCACCAACCGCTGCTGATTGGCGCGCTGACGGCGCTGGCTGCACTGCGCCGGGTCGCATGAGACCGCAGCGGGTCGGTTCAGCGCGACGGCTTGGCCGGCCCGACCAGATTGACCAAGCGCGGGATGGCGCCCCAGGTCAGCGGGATCCCGCGCGCGATCTGGGGCCGCGAGACCAACGCGTCGGATGCGACCACGTGTCAATCCCAGGCCGGTGACAGCGCCAGCCCGCCGCCGACGGCGTAGCGCTCCATCGAAGCGATCGTCATGTGCGGCATCGCCTCCCAGGCGGCGCACAGCTTGTCGCAGATGGCCGCCCACTCGCGCCGCTCGACCAGCGTTTTCGAGACCTCGGTCCAGGGCTGGGTGTCTCGCAGATCAGCCCCGGCCGATCCAGTGTGATGGTGGCGAGTCAGCCGTCGACGGCCCGGCATGGAACCTTGCGCGTTGAGGCTACCATGGCCTCATGAGCACCAAGATCCTTTTCGGCTTCCATGCCGTCGCCGTGCGCCTGAAGACGGCGCCCGAATCCATCGTTGAGATTCATGTCGACGCATCCCGGCGAGATGCTCGGATGCGCCAGTTCGTCGAGCGCGCGCAGGCAGCAGATGCCAAGCTCATCGACAGCGATGATGACCGCTTGATCCGTCTGGCTGGCAGCCCGCGTCACCAAGGCGTGGTCGCGCGGGTGACGGCGCTGGTCCAGTTGCACGCCATCGACGACGTGCTGGACCAAGTCAGCGGACCGCCTTTGGTGCTGGTGCTCGACGGCGTGACCGATCCACACAACCTTGGCGCTTGCCTGCGGGTGGCCGATGGCGCTGGTGCCCATGCCGTGGTGGCGCCCAAGGACCACGCGGTGGGTTTGAACGCCACTGTGGCCAAGGTCGCCAGTGGTGCCGCAGAGACCGTGCCTTACCTGATGGTGACCAACCTGGCGCGAAGCCTCAACGAGCTGAAAGATCGCGACATCCAGATCATCGGCACCGCCGAGGACGCGGAATTGACGATTTACGACATCGACTTGACCGGTCCGGTCGCGCTGGTGCTGGGTGCCGAGGGTGCAGGCTTGCGGTCGCTGACACGCAAAACCTGCGACTTGTTGGTCCGTATCCCGATGGCCGGTGCGGTGGAAAGTCTGAATGTCTCGGTGGCCTCGGGCGTTTGCTTGTATGAGGCGCTGCGCCAGCGCCGGCCGGCCCAACCAGCCTGATCGGCTGCCTACTTTTGACCGCTTGCCAAGGAGCGCTGCCATGCCCGTGATCGCCATCTCCCACCCGCTGGTGCGCCACAAGATCGGCCTGCTGCGCGAGGACAAGATCTCGACGAAGAAGTTTCGCGAACTCACGCACGAGCTGGCGCGCTTGCTGGCCTACGAGGCCACGGCCGACTTTCCGCTGGAAAAGACCAGCATCGAATGCTGGAGCGGCCCGGTGGAGATCGACCAGATCGCGGGCCGCAAGGTCACCATCGTGCCGATTCTGCGGGCCGGCCTGGGCATGCTGGAAGGCGTGCTCGACATGGTGCCCAATGCCAAGATCAGCGTGGTCGGCCTGGCACGCGACCACGAAACGCTGCAGCCAGTGCACTACTTCGAGAAGTTCGTCGGCCACCTGAGTGAGCGCACGGCAATCATCGTCGACCCGATGCTCGCCACGGCCGGGTCGATGATCGCCACCGTCGACCTGCTCAAGGCGCGTGGCTGCCGCGACATCCGCGCGCTGGTGCTGGTGGCCGCGCCAGAGGGCATCGCCGCACTCGGCAAGGCGCACCCGGACGTGCGTTGCTGGACGGCGGCGGTTGACAGCCACTTGAATGAGATCGGCTACATCATTCCCGGCCTGGGCGACGCTGGGGACAAGATCTTCGGCACCAAGGACGACGACACGCTGTGAGGCGGGCACACGGCCGTCCGGTGCGCCGGTGAGCTCTGCGCAACGCAGCCTGATCGCGCTGTTCGCCGCCACCTTTGCGCAGCTGACCGGATTTTTCCTGTTCGGCCCCTGGCTGCTGTTCACGCTCAAGGACCAGGGTCTGGGCACCGCCGCTGTGGGGGCGTTCGGCTCGTTGCAATGGGCTGGTTTGCTGGTCGCCACGCCGTTTGCGTCGAGTTGGGCGCAGCGACTCGGGCCGCGCTTGGCGCTGCTGGTCAGTGGCTTGATTCCCTTGTTCGCGCTCGCCGCGATGGTGATGACCACCAGCCGGACGCTCTGGGCGCTGCTGTACTTCGTCGCCGGCATGGCGTCGACGCTGCGCTGGATCCTGGCCGAAGCGACGGTGGCCGAATTGGCGCCGGCGCAGCGGCGCGGCCGGGTGATGGGCTTGTTCGCGATGATGATCGGCGTCACCTTCATGGCCGGCCCCGCGCTGCTGTCTGTTCTGCTCGCAGCGTCCTGGGACACGCGCGCGGTCGGTTGGGTCGCCGTGGTCTTGGTCGGGCTCGGCGTGTTGCTGCAGCTGCCGGTGCGACCGCCGGTCAATGGCCACCAGGCCGCGCCATCGGCTCGTGCCGGCTGGCGCGGCACCTTGGGTGCGTTGCGCGCCGCGCCGGTGGTGATGCTGACCGGGTTCGTCGGCGGCTTTTTCGAGTCCGGCCTTGCCAGTACCTTGCCGCTGTACGGGCTGGTCGCCGGGTTCTCAACCACGCTCTCGGCCCTGTTGGTCTCGGCCAGCGGCCTGGGCAGCACGCTGCTCGCGCCAGTGGCCGGCGAACTGGCCGACCGCCTGCCGGCTGCTGCGGTGCGACGGGCCTGTGTGCTGGCGAGCTTGCTGACGGCGTTGGCGCTGCTGTTGGTGCCGTTTTGGACGCCGCTGGCCTGGGTCATCGCCTTTGCTTGGGGCGGCGCCGGTGCGGCGCTGTACACCTTGGCGATGGTCGAGATCGGCCACCGTCACCAAGGCCTCGCTTTGGTCAACAGCACCGCCGTGCTGGTGATGGCCTACACCGCTGGCGGCATGCTCGCGCCGGCCGCCGGCGGGTTGATGCTTCAATGGGCGCCGGCGCTGGGCTTTCCGGCGCTGCTGCTGGCGGTCGCGGCGCTGGGCATGTGGCCGACACCGCTACCATCCGCGACCGAGATAAAACGAGATGACACCAATGAATGAGCGCCGGATCTTGGGGGTGCGGCTGCTGTGCTGGGTGATTTGGTTGATCCGGGTGATCCGGGTGATCCGGGTGATGGGCGTGATGGGCGTGATGGGCGTGATGGGTCTGTTGCTGTCGTCGCCGGTGTTCGCCGCGCCCAGCCCGACCAGCCTGCGGATTGAAGAGCTGACTTGGACCGAGTTGAGCGATCGCATCGCTGCGGGCAGCACCACAGTGCTGGTACCCATTGGCGGCACCGAGCAGAACGGGCCGCACATGGTGCTGGGCAAGCACAACGTACGGGTCAATGCGCTGGCCCTGCAGATCGCCAAGTCCTTGGGTAATGCGATGGTGGCGCCGGTATTGGCTTATGTGCCCGAGGGTTCGATCGAGCCGCCGACGGCCCACATGCGCTTCACCGGCACGATCTCGATCCCTGAATCGGCCTTCGAGGCCTTGCTCGAGTCGACGGCACGCAGTTTCAAGCGCCATGGCTTTCGCGATGTGGTGTTTCTGGGGGACCACGGCGATTACCAGAAAAGCCTCGATCGAGTGGCTGCCAGGCTGACCCGGGATTGGTCCGGGCGTGCTGGCAGCGCCGGTTGCCGAGTCCATTCGCTCAGCGACTTTTACCGCGCGGCGACCGACGGTCACCTGCAGTTGTTGCTGGCGCGCGGATTCAGCAAGGCCGAGATCGGCAGCCACGCCGGTTTGGCCGATACCGCGCTGACCTTGGCGATCGACAGTACTTTGGTGCGCCAAGACCAGCTGGCCAGAGCCGCGCAGGCCGGCCGGCGAGAGGGCGTGTTGGGCGATCCGCGCCGCGCCAGCGCAGCGCTCGGCCAACTGGGCGTGGACCACATCGTCGAGACCTCGGTGGCGGCCATTCGCGAGCGCACGCGCTAATGGATGCGCTGCTGGACCTGGGACGGGACCTGAGACGGGACCTGCGGCGGAACTTTGGGCAGACCGGCGAAGGCTCGCCGACGGTGACTTTCCTAGAATGCTGGGACGAGCAAGAGGCGAGCGAAAAGCGAAACGATGAACTTTAAATTCAATCATGACATCGGCAGGATGTTGCTGGTGCTGGCTGCCTCCACGGTTGCGGTTGCCGGAAGCGCTGCTGGCCCGACGCCAGCCGCAAGCGCAGCGAGCACGGTGGCAACCGTGCCGGGCATGCCGGCCGTGGTCGATCCTCGCAACCTTTACAGCGAGACCTCGGCCACCAGGGTCAGCACCTTGATCAGCGGCGACCTCAAGCGCATCTATGTGCCCAACCTGCGGTCTAACGATGTGTCGGTGATTGACCCTGAAACGCTCAAGGTGGTTGACCGCTTCAAGGTGGGCATCGGCCCCCAGCACATCGTGCCCTCCTGGGATCTGCGGACGCTGTGGGTGACGAACAATGCCGAGGGCCGAACCGACGGCAGCCTGACGCCGATCGACCCGCGCACCGGCAAACCGGGCAAGGCGGTGCCGGTCGATGATCCATACAACATGTATTTCACGCCCGACGGTCAGTCGGCGATCGTGGTCGCCGAGGCACGCAAGCGACTCGATTTCCGTCACCCGCAAACGATGGCGGCGCAGTACTCGATTGACACGCCGGGTTGTCCCGGTATCAACCATGCGGATTTCTCGATAGACGGCCGCTTCGCGATTTTCACCTGTGAGTTTTCAGGCACCATCGTCAAGATCGATTTGGTCAACCGCAAGGTGCAGGACTATCTGGTGCTGAAAATGCCGGCCACGCGGTTCAAGGAAAGTGCTGCGCCCAGAGCCGTCGCAGGCAAGGTCTGGGAGCCTGGCGAGACTGAAATCTGCACAGTCAAGAAAGGCATGCCGCAGGACATCCGCAGCAGCCCCGACGGCAAGCGCTTCTACATCGCAGACATGATGGCCGATGGCGTGCACATCATCGACGCCGAATCCTTTACCCAGATCGGTTTCATCAGCACTGGTATTGGCGCCCATGGCCTGTATCCCAGCCGTGATGGCAAGCAGTTGTACGTCGCCAACCGAGGGTCGCACAAGATCCATGGTCCGCGCCTGGGCAACGGCGGCGTGTCGGTGATCGACTTTGCGACCGAGAAGGTCGTCGCCCGCTGGCCGGTGCCCGGTGGTGGCAGCCCCGACATGGGCAACGTCAGTGCCGATGGCAAATGGCTCTGGTTGGCGGCCCGTTATGACCATGTGATCTACCGATTCGACACCAGCAGCGGCGAGGTCGTGCAGATCAAGGTCGGCACCGAGCCGCATGGTTTGACGGTCTGGCCGCAACCAGGCCGCTACTCGCTTGGTCACACGGGCAACCTGCGTTGATGGCTGAGACCAGCAAGCCATGAAGCTCTTGCTGGGCTCGTTCTTGCGGGCGGCGGCTTACAGCTTGCACCCCAAGGTCGTCCTGCTGTCATTGCTGCCCTTGCTGATCGGCGTGGTGCTGGCCTTGGGTTTGGGGTGGCTGTATTGGGAGCCTGCGGTGGCGGCGGTGCGCGCCACGCTCGAAGGTTGGCAACTGGTCGATGCCGGGCTGAAATGGGTCGAGGCGCTGGCCGGCAATTCGTTTCGGGCCGTGTTGGCGCCGTTGATCGTGGTCGGTCTGGCGGCGCCGGTGATTGCCGTGCTGTCGGTGCTGTTGGTGGCTTGGCTGATGACGCCAGCCATCGTCAACCTGGTGGCGTCGCGACGGTTTTTAGGGCTTGAACGCAAGCGCGGCGCAGGCCTGGTCGGCAGCCTGTTCACGGCGTTGGGCTGCGCTTTGCTGGCCTTGCTGGCGCTGTTGATCAGCATGCCGCTGTGGTTCATTCCGCCGCTGGTGCTGGTGCTGCCGCCGCTGATCTGGGGCTGGCTCAACTACCGCGTGATGAGCTATGACGTGCTGGCCGCACACGCCAGCGCGGATGAGCGTCGCACGCTGATGCGCGCCCACCGCCTCCCTCTGCTGAGCATTGGCGTGTTCTCCGGCCTGCTCGGCGCCGCGCCCTCTCTGCTGTGGGCTGCGAGCGCTTTGACGCTGGTCTTCGCGCCGCTGCTGGTGGCGGTCTCGGTCTGGCTCTACACGCTGGTGTTCGGCTTCTCGGCGCTGTGGTTCGCCCACTATGGATTGGCCGCGTTGGCAGCGCTGCGAAGCGAGGCTGCCGCCGGGTCTGCCATGCTGGCCAGGCCAGCCAGGTCCGCCAGGTCCGCCACCACGGGTGAGGTGATCGACCTGGCCGCACCTGCCAACCTCGCGGCGCTACCCCCACCAAGTTCCCCAAACCACACCGCCTGACCCCACCTGACACCATGCGCAACTTTGGCCTCATCATCATCGGCGACGAAATCCTGTCTGGCAAACGCCAGGACAAGCACCTGCCCAAGGTCATCGCGCTGCTCGGCGCCAGAGGCCTGAGCCTGGCCTGGGCCCGCTATGTCGGTGACCATCGAGGCCATATCACCGCCGCGCTCAAGGATGCTTTCGCCGGTCCAGACATCGTGTTCTCTTGCGGTGGCATTGGTGCCACGCCCGACGACCACACCCGCCAATGCGCTGCGGCCGCGCTGGGTCTGCCGTTGGCCCTGCACCCGCAGGCCGAGGCGCTGATCCGCGAACGCATGCGAGACGTTGCTGCCGAGCAAGGCCTGCCTTACGAGCCTGATCGCGATGACAACCTGCACCGGCTCAACATGGGCATGTTCCCGCAAGGCGCGCAAATCATCGCCAACCCCTACAACAAGATCCCAGGCTTCTCCGTCGGTGATGTGCACTTCGTCCCGGGGTTTCCGGTGATGGCGCATCCGATGATCGAGTCCTTGCTGGACACACGCTACGTCGACCTGCATGGCAGCCAGGTCCAGGTCGAGCGTTCGGTGATCGTGATGGGTGGCATGGAGGCCGCACTGACGCCGCTGATGGAGGACATCGAGGCCCGCTTTGGCGGCATCAAAGTGTTCAGCTTGCCCAGCGTCGATCATCCGCAGTGGGGGCGTCATATCGAACTCGGCGTCAAGGGT
This sequence comes from Burkholderiales bacterium, assembly GCA_947448955.1. Classification (GTDB taxonomy): domain Bacteria; phylum Pseudomonadota; class Gammaproteobacteria; order Burkholderiales; family Burkholderiaceae_C; genus Pseudaquabacterium. Next base: position 11,331 of record CANFPU010000062.1, on the reverse strand, counting down.
GCGCCAGCGGACACGGTGACGGCGTTCGAAGCCTTGCTGGCCGGTCTGCGTCAGACGACGGTTCAACTGGGCCCTGAAATGGTGCGTTGAACCCGCCCCAAGATCGATCGCTGATTTGCACTTGTTTGGTGCGATTCTGAGACGGTCGATGCTGCCGGGCTGTCGGGTAGCGGTTTGCTGCGCTGCGTTCGCACAGTGCTGGTGATGGGCACGGTTTCTGCTACATTCTTGTGCGATTGTTTGAGGGTTCGCGCCCGAAAAAGCAAGCACCAAAGTACTTCCCCCTCATTTTTGACGCGTGCAGCTTCGGCCATCGCGTCCTGCTAGGAGATTCTTGATGGCAAAGACCGTCGCCGACGTGATGGCAATGGTGAAAGAGAACGAAATCAAGTTTGTTGATTTCCGTTTCACCGATACCCGCGGCAAGGAACAGCACGTCAGCGTGCCGGTTTCGCATTTCAACGAAGAGAAGTTCACCGGCGGCCATGCCTTCGACGGTTCTTCGATCGCTGGCTGGAAAGGCATCGAAGCCTCCGACATGCAACTGATGCCGGACCCCAACACCGCCAACATCGATCCGTTCTTTGAAGAGCCGACGCTGATCCTGACTTGCGATGTGGTCGATCCGGCTGACGGCAAGCCTTACGAGCGCGACCCGCGCTCGTTGGCCAAGCGTGCCGAGGCCTACATGAAGAGCACCGGGCTGGGCGACGCCGCCTACTTTGGCCCGGAGCCCGAGTTTTTCGTCTTCGACAGCGTCCGTTGGGGCAACGACATGTCGGGCAGCTTCTACAAGATCGAGGCTGAAGAGGCTGCTTGGAACACCGGCAAGGAGTACGAGCACGGCAACAACGGCTTCCGGCCCGCCGTCAAGGGTGGCTACTTCCCGGTGCCGCCGGTCGATTCGGGCCAGGATTTGCGCTCGGAGATGTGCCTGATCCTCGAATCCTTGGGCATCCCGGTCGAGGTTCACCACCACGAAGTGGCCAACGCCGGCCAGATGGAGATCGGCACCAAGTTCAGCACGCTGGTGCAGCGCGCCGATTGGGTGCAAATGCAGAAGTACGTGGTCCACAACGTGGCCCACGCCTATGGCAAGACGGCCACTTTCATGCCCAAGCCCATCGTCGGCGACAACGGCAGTGGTATGCACGTGCACCAGTCGGTGTTCAAGGACGGCAAGAACCTGTTCGCCGGTGACGGCTATGCCGGTCTGTCGGACTTTGCGCTGTACTACATCGGCGGCATCATCAAGCATGCGCGCGCGCTGAACGCGATCACGAACCCGGGTACCAACAGCTACAAGCGTCTGGTGCCGGGCTTCGAAGCCCCGGTGAAGCTGGCTTACTCGGCCAAGAACCGTTCGGCCTCGATCCGCATCCCTTATGTGGCCAACCCGAAGGGCCGCCGCGTTGAAGCGCGCTTCCCTGATCCGCTGATGAACCCCTACCTGGGTTTCTCTGCGCTGCTGATGGCCGGTTTGGACGGCGTGGAAAACAAGATCCATCCGGGCGAAGCCGCCACCAAGGACCTGTACCACCTGCCGCCGGAAGAAGACGCGAAGATCCCGACCGTCTGCGCCAGCCTCGAGCAAGCGCTCGAGTACTTGGACAAGGGCCGGGCTTTCCTGACCAAGGGCGGTGTGTTCACCGACTCTTATCTGGATGCCTACATCGAGTTGAAGATGCAGGAAGTCACACGCTTCCGCATGGCCACGCACCCGGTCGAATTCGACATGTACTACACGCTGTAAGCTGCGCTGGCCCTGGGCTGGCACGGTCTCGAAGGGCGGCGTAAGCCGCCTTTTTTGATGGGTGATCGAGGGCATGCCGCCACCCGCACTGGACAACAATGCCGAAGGCCTGCTGTTCCCGGCTGGGAGCCGCTAGGCGCGAGCCCATGAAGACCGCCGCAACTTTTCCCTGGATCGCCTGTTTGTTTTTGCTGAGCGCAGCAGCGCCCGACGCATCAGTTGCGCAGTCCGGCGCCGTGTTCCGCTGTCCGGGCAAGGCTGACGGGGCTGATGAATTCACCAACCTGATCAGCGTGGAGCAGGCCCGCGATCGCGGCTGTCGAACGATCGAAGGCGCGCCGGTCACGGTGATTCAGGGCGGACGGACGCGTCCGATGGCGGCCAGTGCGCCAGCATCATCGACGCCGCGACCCGTGGAGTCGCGCGTCGACGCCGCAGCCCAGCGCCAGCGCGATACCGATGCTCGACGGATCTTGGAGACCGAGCTCAGTCGCGAGGAGGAAAAATTGACCGCACTGCGGCGCGATTACAACAACGGCGAACCTGAGCGCCGAGGCAATGAACGCAATTACCAAACCTACCTCGACCGGGTGGCGCAGCTCAAGGCGGCGATCGGGCGTAGCGAGGCCGATATCGCGGCGCTCAAGCGCGAAATCGCCAAAATTTCACCCTGAGGGACCTTGTCATGTGCGCCCGACCTGAGCCGCGGCCCGAACGCCGAGTCGACCACTTGCGTTACGAAATGTTTGACCTGCTCGCCACGATGGTGGCGGTGGTGCAACCGGATGGCAAGCTGTTGTTCGTCAATGCTCGGTTCGAGGATGTGGCGAGTGTGTCGCGCCGCACGTTGATGCGAGGCAATCTGTTCGACTGGTTCGTCGACAGCGCCCAACTGAGAGAGACGCTGGCGGCGGTGACGGGCAATGAAATTTCTACCGCACGCTTCGACGGCACGATCAAGCGTGCGCCGGTGGTCGCCGGCGACACGTTGCCAGTGCATGTGATCGTCACCCAGATCGAGCATCGAACTGACCGTGTACTGGTGGAGATGCTCGAGATCGAACAACAGACCCGCCAAGACCGCGAGGAGCGCGCACTGGGCCATGTCCAGGCCAACAAGGAGTTGATCCGCAATCTGGCGCACGAAATCAAGAATCCGCTGGGCGGCATCCGCGGCGCAGCCCAGTTGCTGGAGATGGAGATTGGCTATCCCCCGGGCCATCCCGAGGACGCCGCGCCATTGCGGGCGCCAAGCGCCGAAGGCGAGATGGAAGCTGCACGTCGCCGCGAACTGACCGAGTACACCCAGGTCATCATTCACGAAGCCGACCGGCTGCAAGCCTTGGTCGATCGTTTGCTTGCGCCGCATCGCAAGCCGCATGTGGTCAGCGACGTCAACATCCACGAGGTCTGCGAGCGGGTGCGTTCGCTCATCATGGCGGAATTTCCGCGCGGCTTGTCCGTACAGCGCGACTACGACACCTCGATTCCCGATTTTCGAGGCGACCGGGAGCAGTTGATCCAGGCCGTTCTCAACATTGCCCACAACGCCGCCCATGCGCTGGTGGACCGCGTCGCGGGCGGTGACGCGCGCCTGGTGCTGCGGACCCGCGTCGCGCGCCAAGTCACGATCGGCAAGCGGCGTTTTCGACTGGCACTGGAATTGCATATCGAAGACAACGGGCCTGGTGTGGCCGAGGACATTCGGGATCGCATCTTCTATCCGCTGGTATCGGGACGGGAGGGGGGTTCAGGTCTCGGCTTGACCTTGGCGCAGACTTTCGTGCAGCAACACAGCGGCACGATCGAGTGCGACAGCGTCCCGGGTCGAACGGTTTTTCGCATCGTGATTCCGCTGCCTTGATGACGCAGTTCGCAGTTCTTGAAAGACAGGCCGCCGCTTTATGAAACCCATCTGGATCGTGGACGACGACCAATCGATCCGCTTCGTGCTCGAAAGGGCGCTGGCGCGAGAGCAATTCGCCACGCGCAGCTTTTCCAACCCGCGCGATGTGCTTGCTGCCCTCGAGAACGATGAGCCGCAGGTGCTGGTCAGCGATATCCGCATGCCGGGAGGCTCGGGCATCGACCTGCTGGCCAAGGTCAAAGCGCGCTTGCCGGGTCTGCCGGTCATCATCATGACGGCTTATTCCGACCTTGACAGCGCGGTTTCGGCTTTCCAGGGCGGTGCTTTTGAGTACTTGCCCAAGCCCTTCGATCTGACGCGTGCCGTCGAGTTGATACGCCGGGCGATGGAAGAGAGCCTGCGTGAAGAGGTCAATGACATCGGTAGCGCCGAGATGCCCGAGATGCTGGGTCAGGCGCCGGCGATGCAAGATGTCTTTCGCGCGATTGGCCGACTCAGTCAGAGCAATGTCACGGTGTTGATCACCGGTGAGTCAGGGTCGGGCAAGGAACTCGTCGCGCGTGCATTGCACAAGCACAGCCCGCGCGGCGACGCTGGTAGCAACGGTCCCTTCATCGCGATCAATACCGCAGCAATTCCCAAGGACCTGCTCGAGAGCGAATTGTTCGGCCATGAGCGCGGTGCGTTCACCGGCGCCCAGACCACCCGCCGGGGTCGGTTCGAGCAGGCGGATGGCGGCACACTGTTTCTGGACGAGATTGGTGACATGCCTTTCGACTTGCAGACCCGCTTGTTGCGTGTCCTGTCGGATGGTCAGTTCTACCGCGTCGGCGGGCATCAGCCGCTCAAGTCAAACGTCAGGGTGATCGCTGCCACGCACCAAAATCTCGAGCAGCGAGTGCGTGATGGTGGCTTTCGCGAGGACCTGTTCCATCGCCTCAACGTGATCCGACTGCGCCTGCCGGCGCTGCGCGAGCGACGTGAGGACGTGCCCCAGCTCACGCGATTTTTCCTTGCCAAGAGCGCCAAAGAGCTGGGCGTGGAGGCCAAGCGAATTACCGAGTCGGCATTGGCGCGGCTGATGGATTTCGACTTTCCGGGCAATGTGCGGCAGTTGGAAAACATCTGCCACTGGCTGACGGTGATGGCGCCGGCCCAGATGGTCGAACCCAAGGACTTGCCGCCCGAATTGACGACCAGCGAGGTGGCACCCACGCCTGCGGTGGCCGCTGCCGATCACCCGATGCCTATGGCGCTCGCGGTGGCGGTGGCCAGCCCGATGCCAGTTGGCATGGCGCTCAGCGGCTGGTTGCTGGACTTGCAGCGCGAAGCACGTCGCTTGCTGGAGTCGGGTGACAGCGAGGTCTGGGACACGCTGACCCGACAGTTTGAGGGCCAGCTCATCCACACGGCGCTGGAAGTTACCCGCGGCCGCCGTATCGAGGCTGCGAACAAGCTCGGCATCGGCCGCAACACGATCACCCGCAAGATCCAGGAACTCGGGCTGGAGTGAGTGTTTGAGGAGGGCTGGCCCGCAGGCCTGCCCAGGCTGCTCTGGGCTTCAGCGGGTGAGTTCGGCGAGCACCGGCGCGTGGTCGCTGGGCCGCTCGTTTTTGCGCGTGGGCTTGTCCACTGTGCAATTGACGACTTGGGCCTTTAGGCTTTGGCTGACCAGGATGTGGTCGATGCGCAGGCCCTGGTTCTTGCGGAACGCAAGATTGCGGTAATCCCACCAGCTCCAGAGGCGTGGTGGCTGATCGAACAGCCTGAAGGCGTCGACCAAGCCCAGATCGAGCAGCGCTTTGAAATGCATCCGCTCGGCGTCGGTGCAGTGGATTTGCCCGGCCATCGCAAGCGGATCAAAGACATCTCGGTCTTCCGGCGCGATGTTGTAGTCGCCCATCAGCACCAGCCGGGGATGCTGCGCGAGTTCGGTGCGCAGCCAGTCGCGCAGCGCGTCCAGCCAGGCCATCTTGTAGCTGAACTTTTCACTGTCCGGCGCTTGGCCGTTGGGAAAGTACGCTCCCACCACCCGCAGATCGCCCACGGTGGCGGCGATCACCCGCGCTTGCGGGTCGTCGAATCCGGGGATGTTCTTGACCACCTCAACGGCTGGCGCGCGTGACAACAAGGCCACGCCGTTGTAGGTCTTTTGGCCATACCAGACGCTGTGCCAGCCGGCTGCAGCGATTTCGGCATGTGGAAACTTGTCGTCAGTGAGCTTGGTTTCTTGCAGCACCAGCACGTCTGGCTGATGCAGCGCCAGCCAGGCTAGCAGTTGCGGCAATCGAACCCCCAGCGAGTTGACATTCCAGGTGGCGATTCGCATGGTGTTCAAAGTCCTCGAACTGGGCCGCAGGCGGTGGATCTGAAGAGATGGTGCTCAAAAGCGAACCCAGGCCGCTTCACTGCACCACGAATGACTTGAACAGCGCGCTCTCAACCGGCAGGTCGGCAGGGGTCAGCGGCGCGAACCGGCGTGCTGCTTCCTTCATCTCGGCGCTGCAGCATTTCGAGCCATCGTCCAATCGACGCGGGATCGCGCCGATGCGCACCAGTGAGGCAATGGTTTCGTCCGAAGGGTTGCTCTGGAGGATATAGATCAGCGTCATCAGCGGATCGAGCGCTGCATTGGTCACCAGTGCGACCTCGTTGGCAATCGCATTCCTGCCGGCGATGGAAGAAGTCTCGGCAAGTGTCCGGCCCGACAACACGATGATGATCTTTGAGTTCAGTACCGGCCGCATGTCGACGATGTTCTTCTCGGATTGCACGTCGAGGGTTCGGAGAACGATCTTGGTCTGAAAGTAATGTTTTTCGCCTTGGTCTGCCAGATTGACCGTGAATTCCACCTTGATGTTGCCGTCGTCTGGTGGGATTTCCACGAAGCGCGGCGCTGGGTTCAGCTTCTTCGCAGCTTGCTTGGCCTGGTAGCGCTTTTCCGCTTCAACCCATGATTCTTCACTGTACTTCTTCAGCATCTCCGCCACTTTGCGTTGCGACTCACTGGGCGCTTGGTTCGAGGCTTGGTCCTTCGCGTCGTCTGCAGCATGATCCGCACGGTGATCTGCGCCGTGATCTGCAGCTGGCGCGCCATGTGCTGGCGATGTCGGGTGATTCGTGCCCTGTACGCCGTGTGATGCCGATGCCTGGTGAGATGCGTCGACATCGCCCTCCTCGTGCGAGTGGCTGTCATGGCTGATGAACCAATACCCCGCGCCTGCGGCACCCAACAACGCGAACATGATCATCGCGGCAGCGACAAACCGTCCTGACCTGCTCGGCCGGTTGGGCAACGCCACGCTCCAGTCGGGCGCAGCCGGCATGGGCTCAACCGCGGGCTCTGGCGCGACGGTTTCGGGCAGGTCGGCAGCCAGAGGGTCCGCAGCCAGCGTCGGCTCGATCGTCGGCTGCTGGGCGCCGCAATCGCTGCAAAACTTGCCTTTGCCGGTCAGTTCAAGGCCACATTTGAAACAGTTCATCAATTTATTCGATCCAGACCAATGTGTAGAAAAATTCGTCGGACTTGGCGCTCGTCACAAGTCCTGCGGTTGGCTGCAGTCTTCGTACCGATTTGCCGGTTCTTGCTGCTGGCGCCCGGTGCTCGGTGCTCAGTTCTTTGGACCGGCCTTGGCCAAGCCTGAGCGACTGCAGCCGTCCTGCAGGAACTCGCACATTGTCGCGCGGCCAGCGCCTGCAGCCTGAACAGGGTGGCCGCGCTGGCCGGTCAGCCTTGTCCCACAATAGCGGCGCGGGCGCCTCAGCGCGCCCTTTTTCGACCACTCACCCGTTCATGACAGCCCACAACACGATGATGACCAGCACCGAGAACAACGGTCCGCCAGCGCCGGCTCCCTGGGCGGCGCTTGAGCGGCTAGGGACAAGGCATGCCCTGCCGGGTCTGGATGGTGAAGTGGTCTGGCGCCGCTTTGGCGCTGGGCCGCCGTTGTTGCTGTTGCACGGCGGGCACGGCAGTTGGCTGCATTGGGTTCGCAACATCGAGGCCTTGTCGCAGCACCGCACGCTGTGGCTGCCCGACATGCCGGGCTTCGGCGAATCGTCAAACCTGAGCGGGCCGCCCCACGGACCGAACCGTTTGGAGCGTCTCGTCGAGGCCCTGCTCGCCGGGCTCGACACGCTGATCGGGCCGGGTGCGACCTTCGATTTGGCGGCCTTCTCCTTTGGTGCGCTGGTGGCCGCGGAACTCGCACAACGCCGGCCGGTGCGAAGCATGGCGCTGCTCGGTGCGGGAGGACATGGCGGTCCCAGGCGCATGACCGAGAAGTTGCTCGACTGGCGCTTCGGACCGCTTGCATCGCGCAGCGCGGCTTTGCGCCAGAACCTCGGCAGCTTCATGCTGCACGCGCCTGAAGCGGTCGATGCGTTGGCTGTGGCGGTTTACCAGGCGCAGTGTCAAGCGACCCGGTTCCGCAGCAAGTCGATCTCGATGACCGGTGGGCTTCAGTCGCGCCTGGCGCACTATGACGGCCGTTTGTTGCTGGTCTGGGGCGAGCACGATGTCACGGCGGTACCGCAAGACCTGGCGCCAGCGATCGCTGCGATACGCAGCGGCTGGGCATGGCGATTGCTGCCGGACGGCGGACATTGGGTGCAGTACGAGTGCCACGAGTCTGTGAACCAATTGCTGGGCGATTGGCTCGGGGCCAACGCTTGAGCGATGGCGCTGGTGGCCAAGTGTCAACACCAGCGCCTTTGCATCGCCGCCGACTAAACTTCGACGACATGACCGGTCTACGCCGCCACCGCCAACGATCCGACCATCGATTTGCGCATCGATTTGCGCATCGACTTGGGTATCGGCTTGCCTATCCATTGGCCCATCGATTGGCGAGTTGGCTGACGCTGCTCTCGTTGGTACTCGCGACGCTGGCGCCAGGGGTTGCGCGGGCTTGGGCTTTTGCGCAAGGCGATGCATCGCCCTGGGGCATGGTGTGCTCGACCAGCGCCAAGGCCAAGACGGACGCCCCTGTGGGCGGTGCGTCGGCTGCGGACGCGCAGGACAGTTGCTGCTTGTTGCGCTGTGATCTGCTGGCGCCGCCCTCTGCGGCTGAGCTGGCGGTGCCCGGTCCGCTGTTTGGCATGAGCGTGCCGCTGCTATTCCTGCGCGCGCCCGGGCCCTTGTTTGCCTGGATCGCCGCGCAACCCAGGGGTCCGCCCAAGGCGGTCTGAAGCGTTCTGCTTTGGGGCCGACTCTCTGTCGGCTGAAGATCCCCCGCCCTGGCCCCTTGTGGGCCCGCTGCGCGATGCAGTGCTCAGGGCCAGCCCGGCCGTAAGCCTGGCTGCTGCAACAAGAAAATCATGACAAATCCAATTTTCGAGCGCTCCGCTCTGGCGCTGGCTTGCCTGTGGACCTGCGGCGCGGCTGCCGCCACCGGCGACGATGCGCAATCCTCCTCCCATGTGGTGCTCGTCTCGGCCCAGAAGGCCGTGCAGCCCGTGCGCTTGCCCGCCACGGTGGAGTCGGTCAGCGCGCAGCAGATCGACGAGAGCATCAACGCGGTGACCACCGCCGGCGTGCTGCAATACCTGCCCAGCGTCCATGTGCGCGAGCGCTTCATCGGCGACCGCAACGCCATCCTGGTGATGCGGGTCAACAGCTCGGTGGCCAGCGCCCAGACCACGGTCTATGGCGACGGGATGCTGTTGTCGAATTTTCTCAACAACAGCTTCGCCACCGCGCCGCGCTGGGGCATGGTCTCGCCCGAGGAGATCGACCGTGCCGAGGTGATCTACGGGCCGTTCTCGGCGCTCTACTCGGGCAACTCCGCAGCCGGTGTGGTGCGGCTCGTCACGCGTGAGCCGACGCGCTTCGAGGCCCATGTCAAGCTCGATGCTTTCAGCCAGCGCTACCAGCAATATGGCACCAACGAGCGCTTCGGCGGCGGCCACGCCAGCGCGGCCATCGGCAATGCTGTGGGCGACTGGACTTACTGGCTCTCGCTCGACCATCTGGACAACCGCAGCCAGCCCCAGACCTTTGGCAACACCACCGCCAAGACCGGTGCCCCAGCGGCCGCCGGCAGCTTCACCGTCGTCAACAGTGCCGATGTCTACCGCGACATCGACACCGCGGGCAAGCCGCGCATCATCGTCAGCTCGACCGGCATCGACCACACGGTGCAGGACATGGGCAAGCTCAAGCTCGGCTACAAATTCTCGCCAGCGGTGCAGGCCAGCTACACGCTGGGCCTGTGGCGCAACGCGTCCGACGGCAGCGTCGACAGCTATCTGCGCGACGCGACGGGCGCCACCGTCTACAACGCCGGGTCGACCCTGGCCAACCCGTACAAATTCGTACGGATCGACGGCGCGGACTACACGGTGTCCGCCGCTGCGCCGAGCCGCGCCAGCAGCGAGCACTCGATGCAGGGGCTCGCACTCAAGGCCAGCACCGGGGCTTTCGACTGGGAGGCGGTGGCGAGTGTCTACAACCAGAAGAAAGACCTCACGCGCACCGCCACGCCGAGCAACGGCCTGGACTCGGGTCTGGGCAGCGTGCGCCCAGGCGGGCAACTGAACTTGGCCGACGGCACCGGCTGGACCAACCTTGACCTGCGTGGCCAGTGGCGCGCAGACCCGGCCGCGGCGCACACCTTAAGCTTCGGCCTGCACCACGACCGTTACCGGCTTGCCTCGGTGACTTACGGCACGGCGGCTGCGCCCGTCGCCGACTGGCAGACCAGTGAGACCGGTGTGCTCAGCACCAACTCCTACGGCAAGACCCAGACCGATGCGGTCTACCTGCAGGACGAATGGAAGTTTGCGCCGGCTTGGACCTTGGTCGCTGGCGGCCGTCAGGAGACTTGGAAGGCTTACGGTGGCAGCAATTTCAACGCGGCCAACACCGCGCCGAATCCGCAGAACCTGGTCTATGCCGACCGAAGTCAGTCGAACTTCTCGCCCAAGCTGCACCTGGCCTGGCAGGCGTCGTCTGTGCTGGCGCTGCATGCATCGGTCGGCAAGGGTGTGCGTTACCCGACGGTGGCCGAGATGTTCCAGACTTTCAACGGCCCGACCGGCATCAAGACCAACGACCCGCATTTGAAGCCCGAGCAAGTGCTCTCGTCAGAATGGGTGCTGCAGCGCAAGTTCGACCACGCGATGCTGCGCGGCTCGTTCTTCACCGAGAACAAGCGCGACGCGCTGATCTCGCAGACCGATGTCACCGTCACGCCCAATCTGTCGAGCATCCAGAACGTCGACCAGGTTCGCACCCGCGGCCTCGAGATCGCCGGGCAGGCCGCCCGCATCGGTGTGCCCGGGCTGGCGCTCAATGGCAGCCTGACCTACACGCATTCGCTGATCACCCGCAACAGCCGCAACCCCGGTCTGGAGGGCACGGCCCAGCCGCGCATCCCCGACTGGCGCGCCACGCTGGTGGGCACTTGGCATGCGACCGATGCGCTGTCGACCAGCCTGAGCTACCGCTTCAGCGGGCGCCAGCACCATGCGCTGTTCAACACCGCGACTGGCCAGTACAACGATGTCAACCCAGACGTCTACGGTGCGGTCAGCCATTACAGCGTCTTCGATGCCAAGATGGTTTTCCGAATAATGCAGCAGTGGAGCGGTTCTTTGGGCATCAACAACCTTGGCAATTTCAAGTACTACGTCAACCCCAATCCCTACCCGCAGCGCACTTTGTTCGCGGGCCTGAAGTTCGACCTCTGAGTACAACCAGACCATGAAC
>CANFPU010000061.1 GCA_947448955.1 Burkholderiales bacterium | reverse complement strand
CTCCATGTGCTCGCTGACGATGAAGCCCTCGAATTTCATGCGGTTGACCAGGATCAGCTGCGGCGCAGCCATCGGAATCGGCTCGCCGTTGTAGCCGCTGATCATGCCGCAGACGGCAACGCGGCTGAACGGGTTCGCCAACTGCATCACCGCATCGAGGATCAGACCGCCGACATTCTCGAAGTGGCCATCGATGCCTGCCGGGCAGGCTTGTTTCAGCGCTTGCAACAGCGACTGCAGGTCGGGATGGGCCTTGTAGTCGATGCAGGCGTCGAAGCCCAGCTCATCGACCACATAGCGGCACTTGTCGGCGCCGCCGGCGATGCCGACCACCCGAGCGCCACGCGCCTTGGCCAATTGGCCGACGACGCTGCCAACCGCACCGCTGGCGGCTGAGACCACCACCGTCTCGCCGGCCTTGGGATGGATGATCTTGACCAAGCCATACCAGGCCGTGACACCCGGCATGCCAACAGCGCCGAGATAGGCCGACAAAGGAATGCGGGTGGTGTCGACTTTTTGCAGCAAGCCAAGCTGCGCTGCCTCGAACAGTCGGTACAACTGCCAGCCGCCCCCGCCCCTGACGGTGTCGCCGACCTTGAACAGAGGATTTTTCGACGCCACCACCTCGCCCACCGTGCCGCCGACCATCACCTCGTTCAAGGCTTGCGGCGCAGCGTAACTCTTGGCGTCGTTCATGCGCCACCGCATGTACGGGTCCAGGCTGAGGTAGTGATTGCGAACCAGCACCTGGCCATCGGTGAGGTCGGCGACCGCCGTCTCGACCAGTTTGAAATTGGCGACCTCAGGCTCGCCAGCGGGACGCGATGCCAACTGGAACTGTCGGTTGATCAGCTTGCTCATGGTGGTTCTTTCTGTCGTTCAGGGGGAATGCCATCGGAATGTCCAGGCTGCGTCAGCCTGGCGCTTGGAAGGAAGATGAATGGCCTATCTTCAACGGTCTGTCTTCAATGTCCAGACTTCAATGACCGATCACGCAGCTGACGCCGCCGTCAACCACCAGGATCTGCCCGGTGATGTGTTTGCCGGCCTGCGAGGCCAACAGCAGCGCGGCGCCCTTCAAGTCGTCATCGTCGCCAAGGCGGCCAAGCGGTGCAGCGGCGGCCATCTTGTCGGCGCCCACCGTCTGGATCGTGAATTCGGTCATCTTGCTCGGAAAAAACCCGGGGGCGATGGCATTGACGTTGATACCGTGCTCACCCCATTCGGCTGCCAGCACACGGGTGAAATTGACCACGGCGCCTTTGCTGGTGCTGTAGGCCAGCGTATCGATGCCCTTGGGATTGCCCCCCAAACCGGAGGTCGAAGCGAGGTTGATGATGCGGCCTTGACGGCGCGGGATCATGCAAAGCTTGCCAATGGTTTGGCTGAAGACGAACACACTGCGCAGGTTGAGGTTCATCACCTTGTCCCAAGCCGCCAGCGAGTGGTCTTCGGCCGATGCACCCCAGGCCGCACCGGCGTTGTTGACCAAGATGTCGACCGGTCCCAATCGCTCCACGGTCTCGGCGCAGACCCGGTGCACCTGCTCAGGATTTGCAGCGTCGGCGGCAATCCAGCGCGCGTCGATGCCACGCTGGCTGAGGTCCGCGGCAGCCTGCTCCAGATCGGCGGCCTTGCGTGATGTCAGCATCACCTTGGCGCCAGCCTCGCCCAGTGCCTCGGCGATCTGCAATCCCAGACCACGAGAGCCACCGGTTACGAGCGCGACCCGACCGCGAAGGTCGAACAATTGTTGGATAGGCGTGCCCATGCGGCAGGATCTTTCAATGGTGAGGAGAGGACAAGCGACGACTTCGTCATTGGCGCGAACACCTGACCGTCAATGCCAAAGGGTCCAGGGGTCAGAGCTCGGCAAAGACCTAGGGCCGCTTCTGTAAGGGCAGAACAAGGTCAGAACCATTCGTCGCGCATGTCGCGACACAGCGGGTTGCGGCTGGCCACCACCGCCAGCCAGGCGTCGATCTTGGGCAGCTCGTAGTCAAAGAAGTAATGGCAGGCCTGCAGCTTGCCTAGCGCGAAACCAGGGTCGCCCGCCTGCTGACCCACCAAGGCCTGCGCTGCGACAGCGACGTCCAGCCAGATCCACGCCAGCACCACATGGCCGAATGCCTGCAGGTAAGGTGTGGCGTTGGCCAGTGCCTCTTCGGGTGAGCCAGTCGACCAGGCCGACTCGGTGGCAGCGAGCAAGCGCGCGAGCGCCGCCTCGAGCTCACGAGCATGGGCCGCCAGCAAGGGCAGCGCCCGCGCGCGCTGAATGCTGCGCTCAACCTTTGCGACGAGCTGCTTCAGTCCCGAGCCGCCATTGATCACCACCTTGCGGCCCAGCAGGTCGAGCGCCTGAATGCCATGGGTGCCTTCGTGGATCATGTTCAGCCGGTTGTCGCGCCAGTACTGCTCGACCGGAAAGTCCCGCGTGTAGCCATAGCCGCCATGGACCTGGATCGCCAGACTGTTGGCCTCCAGGCACCACTCGCTCGGCCAGCTTTTGGCGATCGGTGTCAACACCTCCAGCAGCATCGCGGCCTGGCGTGCGTCCTCGGGCAGACCGGTGTGCTGCTCGTCGACCAATCGGGCGCAGTACAGTTCCAGCGCCAGCGCACCTTCGGCATAGGCTTTTTGCGCCAGCAGCATGCGCTTGACATCGGCGTGCTCAATGATCGGCACCTGGGGCGCTGCAGCGTCCTTGCCGCCAGCGGTCATCGGCCTGCCCTGCGGCCGCTGACGAGCATAGGCCAGAGAGGCCTCGTAGCCAGCCATGCCCAACATCGTCGCCGCCATGCCGACGCCGATGCGCGCCTCGTTCATCATGTGGAACATACAGCGCAAGCCCTCGCCCGGCTTGCCCACCAGATAGCCGATGGCACCGGCTTGACCCGCAGGCAGGAACTTGCCCTCACCAAAGTTGAGCAGCGTGTTGGTGGTGCCGCGCCAACCAAGCTTGTGGTTCAGACCGGCCAGCGCGACATCGTTACGCTCACCGGTCAGCTGGCCCCGCGTGTCGACCAGCTTCTTGGGAACGATGAACAGCGAGATGCCTCTGACGCCTGAGGTCGTCTTGCCGTCGGTGTCGGCGATCTTGGCCAGCACCAGGTGAATGATGTTCTCGGTCAGCTCATGCTCGCCGGCAGAGATCCACATCTTGTTGCCTTTGAGCCGAAAGCGTGGTCCCAGCGGGTCTACCGCAGCGCCTTCGCCGTCTGGCGTGGCACGGGTGGCCACATCCGACAGGCTCGAGCCGGCCTGTGGTTCGGACAAGCACATCGTGCCAGACCATCGACCCGAAAATTCGTTGAGTGCGAAGACCCGCTTTTGCAATTCGCTGCCATGGGCCATCAACAGGTTCGCGTTGCCCACCGACAGCAGGCTGGCATTGATGCTGACCGAAGCCTTGGCGAAGAAGGCGTTGGCGGCAGCCTCCAAGGTGTAGGGCAGCTGCATGCCACCGATCTCGAAATCCTGCGCAGCCGAGAGCATGCCCGAGGCGGCATAAGCGTCCCAAGCCTCCTGGGTGGCCAGCGGCAGGATCACCCGTTCACCGTCAAAACGCGGCTCTTCGGTGTCGACCAAACGGTTAAACGGGGCAAACTTGTCACGGGCGATCTTCTCGCAGGTGTCGAGCACCTGGGCGAAGGTCTCGGGCGTATGGTCGGCAAAGCGTGGTCGCTCCGTCAGGCTGACAACACCCAGCCAGTCATCCAGCAGGAAGTCAAGTGTCGCGCGCATCACGACCTCGCCAGCCCAAAGCTCGCCAGCGCGGCTGTTGCGATCGGCGCACCCCATTCAGGCACGAAGTGGCCGGCCTCCGCCACCGACATCGCTGGCGGGCAGGCTCGGAGCTGCGATTGCAAGGTGTGCATCGTCGGCTTGAGCACCGGATCCTGCTCGCCAATGGCCATGAAGCTGTCGCCAGTCCATCGGTGTTGCCAGAATTCAGCAGCCTCCAGGCTGACGGCGACCCCCGGCGCAGCCTCGCCCTGGGTCAGTACATCGGGCACCAGATTCGGGAAGGCGCGCAGCGCGGCCTTGAAGCTGGCATCCGGGAAAGGCGCGTCATAGCCTGCGGCTTCGGACTCGCTCATCTCACGCTTGCCACGACGCAGCAGCTTGCCCACGAGCAGGTCGGGCTGGCTGTTGCTGTAATCGCGCCACTGGCGAAAGCCTTCGGTCACTGTTCCAGTGCCCAAGGTCGTGTTCATGACCAGCAAGCGGGTGAAGCGATCGGGCATCGCCATCGGCAATGTCAGCCCAAGGATGCCACCCCAGTCCTGGCACACCAGCATCAGGTGGCGCAGGTCGAGCGCATCGACCAAGCTGAACAGGCTACGGCGATGAAGGTCGAAGCCATGCCACGCCGCGTCGGTCGGCTTGTCAGAACGGCCAAAGCCGATCAGGTCGGGTGCGACCACCCGCAGTCCGGCGGCCAGAAACACCGGCACCATGTGCCGGTAGAGATAGCTCCAACTCGGGTTGCCGTGCAAGCACAGCACGGTGGCCACGGCGTCGCGGGGCCCTTCGTCGATGAAATGCATGCGCAGGCCATCGCCCAACGGCTCCAGCCATTTCGGCGCATAAGGCCAATCGGGCAGGTCCTTGAAACGCTCATCGGGGGTGCGGAGGACAGGGGTCATGGTCGGGCAGCGTCGATCGATCAAAGGACTTCGAAAATGCCTGCGGCACCCATGCCGCCGCCGATGCACATCGTCACGCAGACGCGCTTGGCGCCGCGGCGCTTGCCCTCGATCAGTGCGTGGCCGGTCAGCCGTTGGCCGCTCATGCCGTAGGGATGGCCGACCGCGATCGCACCGCCATTGACGTTGAGCCTGTCCATCGGGATGCCCAGGCGGTCGGCGCAGTACAGCACCTGCACCGCGAAGGCTTCATTCAACTCCCAAAGGTCGATGTCGTCCATCTTCAGGCCCAGGCGCTTGAGCACCTTCGGCACCGCGAACACCGGACCGATGCCCATTTCGTCGGGCTCGCAGCCGGCGACCGCGAAGCCCAGAAAACGACCCAGCGGCTTCAAGCCCTTCTGCTGCGCGTAGAGGTCGCTGACGATCACGCAAGCGCCCGCGCCATCGCTGAACTGGCTGGCGTTGCCCCCGGTGACCACGCCACCGGGCACTGCGGTGCGCACGCCTTTGATGGCGTCGTACGTGGTGCCGGGGCGCAACCCCTCATCGGCACTGACCGTGACTTGCTTGCTGCGCAGACCCAGCACCGCATCGGCCACGCCAGCGGTGACGGTGATCGCAGCGATCTCGTCGTTGAACAACCCTGCTGCTTGCGCCGCGCAAGCTTTTTGCTGGCTCTCAGCGCCGTAATGATCCATGCGCTCGCGGGCGATGTTGTAGCGCTTGGCGACGTTCTCGGCCGTTTGCAGCATATTCCAGTAGATCTCAGGCTTGATCTTCTGCAGCGCCGGGTCGACCATCATGTGGGTGTTCATCTCCTGTTGCACGCAGGAGATGCTCTCGACGCCGCCGGCCACGTAGACATCGGCCTCACCGGCGATGATGCGCTGTGACGCCATCGCAATGGTCTGCAGCCCGCTCGAACAAAAACGGTTGACGGTCACGCCGCTGACCGTGATGGGCAGACCTGCACGCAAAGCAGCCTGGCGCGCGATGTTCATGCCGGTCGCGCCCTCAGGGTTGGCGCAACCCATCAGCACATCGTCAATCTCACCCGGATCGATGCCAGCGCGCTGCACGGCATGCTCGATCACGTGACCTCCCAAGGTCGCACCATGGGTCATGTTGAAAGCGCCCTTCCAGCTCTTGGTCAGCGGGGTGCGGGCGGTGGAAACAATGACAGCTTGGGTCATGTTGAATTCCTTGAAAAGTGAGCGGCAGTCGATTTGGTGAAGGATCAGGTGAAGCATCAGGTGAAGGACTTGCCTTCGGCGACCAAGCGGGACAACCAGGGCGCTGGCTGCCAAAACGAGGCATCGTCCAAGGGGTTGGCGGCAAAGCGCTTCATCGCGGCCAGCACGTTGTACAGGCCAAACTGATCGGCATAGCACAGCGGGCCGCCACGGAACAACGGGAAGCCGTAGCCAGTCAGGTAAATCATGTCGATGTCGCTGGCCTTGTTGGCAATGCCCTCTTCCAGGATGTGCCCAGCCTCGTTGACCAGGCTGAAGACCAGGCGCTGGACGATCTCATCGTCGGCAATCTTGCGCGGCGTGATGCCGAGGGATTGGCGATGGTCGGCCACCATCTGCTCGACCAGGGCCGAGGGAATCGCATCGCGCTTGCCGGGCTGGTAGTCATACCAACCCGCGCCAGTCTTCTGGCCATAGCGTCCCAACTCGCACAGCAGATCCGCGGTCTTGCTGTACTTCAGGTTGGCATACTCGGTCGCACGGCGCTTGCGAATCGCCCAACCGATGTCGTTGCCGGCCAGATCGCCCATGCGGAACGGACCCATGGCGAAGCCGAACTTCTCGACCGCCCGATCAACCTGGGCCGGCGTGCAGCCTTCGTCGAGCAGGAAGCCTGCCTGGCGGCTGTACTGCTCAATCATCCGGTTGCCAATGAAGCCATCGCAGACCCCGGAAACCACCGCGGTCTTCTTGATCTTCTTGGCGACGGCCATCACCGTGGCCAGCACGTCTTTCGCGGTGGCCTTGCCACGCACCACCTCAAGTAGTCGCATCACGTTGGCCGGGCTGAAAAAATGCATGCCCACCACGTCGTGCGGTCGCCGCGTGAAGTTTGCGATCTTGTCGACGTCGAGTGTCGAGGTGTTGGAGGCCAGGATCGCACCCGGTTTGGCGATCGCATCGAGCTGCTTGAACACCGCCTCCTTGACGCCGATCTCCTCGAACACGGCCTCGATGACCAGATCGGCGTCGGCCAATGGGTCGTAGCTCAGCGTGGTGGTTAGCAACGCCATGCGCTTTTCGTAGAGCTCCGCCTTGAGCTTGCCCTTCTTGACCTGGGCCTCATAGTTCTTGCGGATCGTCGCGACGCCGCGGTCCAGCGCGTCCTGCTTCATCTCAAGCATCGTCACCGGGATACCGGCGTTGAGGAAGTTCATCGTGATGCCGCCGCCCATCGTGCCCGCGCCGATCACGCCGACCTTGACGATGTTGCGCAATGGCGTGGCTTCGGGCACATCGGGAATCTTGCTGGCGGCGCGCTCGGCAAAGAAAGCATGGCGCAGCGCCTTGGCCTCCGGCGAGTACAGCAGACCGAGGAAGAGGCGCTGTTCTTCGGCAATGCCTTCCTCCAGCGACCTCGTCTTGACCGACGCCGCCACCGCCTCGACACAGGCCAGCGGCGCCGGAAAATGCTTGCTCATGCCCTTGACCGTGTTGCGGACAAACTGCACATAAGCGTCGGCGTTGGCGTAGCTGACCTTGAGATCGCGCACCGAGGGCATCGGGCGTTGTCCGGCCACGCGCCGGGCCAAAGCCATCGCGCCGGGGATCAATTCACCCTCAATGATCTGGTCGAACAGCTTTTGGCCAGGCAGGCTTGCCAGCAGTTCGCTCTTGACGGGCTCGCCTGTCACGACCATGTTCATCGCCGTTTCCAAACCCAGCACGCGAGGCAGGCGCTGGGTACCCCCGGCACCTGGGATCACGCCGATCTTGACCTCGGGCAGCCCGATCGCCGCACCGGGAGAGGCCACACGGTATTGGCAGGACAGCGCGAGTTCCAGGCCGCCACCCATGCAAATGCTGTGAATCGCAGCCACCACCGGCTTGCTGCTGGACTCGATCATCCTGATCAAGGTCATCAGGTTGGGCTCGGCCAGCGCCTTGGGACTGTCGAGCTCGCTGATGTCGGCACCGGCCGAGAAAGCCCGACCTGCGCCGGTCAGCACGACGGCTTGCACGGCGTTGTCTGCCAGCGCCTGGTTCAGCCCATCGGCAATGCCCACACGGTTGGCATAACTCAGGCCGTTGACCGGCGGGTGGTTCATCGTGATCACGGCAACACCGTCGATGATCTGGTACAGGGCGCTCATGGCAAACCTTTCAACGCGGGAGAGTTTCAGCGCATGCCGGTCCAGGCGGCTACACCACCAAAATAGCACGACCGTTCGATGTTAGGAATCCACAGCGGCCAGCGCCTGTCGCTGCAGCGACAAGGCCAGCCCACGGCGCGGACTCGCAGGCCAAGCTATTTCAGCGGGTGGGCCTTGAACTGCTCGCGCAGCTTGTTCTTCTGGATCTTGCCGGTCGCACCGAGCGGGATCGCCTCGACGAACGCGACATCGTCGGGGATCTGCCACTTCGCAATGCGGCCTTCGAAATGCGCGAGGATCTCAGCAGCGGTGGTGCTGACGCCAGGCTTTTTCATCACCACCAGCAAGGGCCGCTCATCCCATTTCGGGTGCGGCACCGCAATGCAGGCGGCCATCGCCACCGCCGGATGCGCCATCGCGATGTTTTCGACATCAATCGAACTGATCCATTCGCCGCCGGACTTGATCACATCTTTGCTGCGGTCGGTGATCTGCAGAAAGCCGTCAGCGTCGATAGCGGCCACATCGCCGGTCGGGAACCAGCCGTCCACCAGCGGGTCGCCACCATCGCCCTTGAAGTAATTCGAGATGATCCATTGGCCTTTGACCAGCAAGTCACCGCTGGCCTGGCCGTCCCAGGGCAATTCGGCGCCGTCGGCGTCGACGATCTTCATCTCGACCCCGAACACTGCCCGGCCTTGTTTGGCCATGATGGCCAGTTGCTGGTCTTCAGGCAAAGAGGTCTGGTGCAGCTTCAAGGTGCAGACCGTGCCCAGTGGCGACATCTCGGTCATGCCCCAGGCGTGCAGCACGGTCACGCCGTAGTCATCTCGGAATGTTTTGATCATCGCCGGCGGACAGGCTGAGCCACCGATCACCGTCCGCGTCATCGTCGAGAACTTCAAACCGTGTTGGGCCGTGTGGTTGAGCAGACCCAGCCAGACCGTGGGCACGCCAGCGGCCATCGTCACGCGTTCGCTCTCGATCAGTTCATAGACCGACTTGCCGTCGAGCGCAGCACCGGGAAACACCAGTTTGGCGCCTGTCATCGCGGCGCCGTAAGGAATGCCCCAGGCGTTGACATGGAACATCGGCACCACCGGCAGGATCGCGTCGCGGGCCGACAGGCCCATCGAGTCAGGCAGCGCGCCGGCAAACGCATGCAGCATCGTCGAGCGGTGGCTATAGAGCGCCCCCTTGGGGTTGCCAGTGGTACCGCTGGTGTAGCAGAGCGCTGCCGCACTGCGTTCGTCAAACTGCGGCCAGGCGTAGATCTCGGACTCATCGGCGATCCAGGCCTCGTAGCTGTGAAGGCCAGTGATGCCGGTCTCGGCCGGCAGTTGGTCGGCGTCGCACAACGCGATCCAGTGCTTGACCGTCGTGCAATGCGACCAGATCGACTTGACGATGGGCAAAAAGCTCATGTCAAAGCACATCACCTGGTCTTCGGCGTGATTCGCAATCCAGGCGATCTGATCGGGTAGCAGGCGCGGGTTGACAGTGTGCACGACGCGACCGCTGCCAGTGATGCCAAAGTAAAGCTCAAGGTGGCGGTAGCCGTTCCAGGCCAGCGTCGCAACCCGATCGCCAAAACTCAAACCGAGGCGGTCGAGCGCGTTGGCCACCCGACGCGAACGTTTGGCGGCATCGGCATAGGTGTAGCGGTGCAAATCGCCTTCAACCCGGCGCGAGACGATCTCGGCCTCGCGGTGGTGGCGACCGGCAAAATCGATCAAACTGGAAATCAGCAGCGGTTGGTCTTGCATCTGGCCGAGCATGGGGATCCTCTGTGGCGGAAAAGGGCTTCAATCGCACGGGCTGACCGCTCATGTCGTCAACCCTGTCGTACCGGCAAGTATCGCGTCTTGACGCCCCGGCCGGCCAGGGGTGATTCCCAGCCATGGGCCTGGGGCGACGACCAAACCCTCACAATCAGCCTCTATGAATCTTCATCAGCCCCCGCTGTCCTCGGTACATCAGACAGATCAGCTGCCATGGCGTGACGCGACGCTGCTACACCAACTCGGCCCAGCATTCGGCACCGAGCTGGCGCCCACGCCGCTGCCTGACCTGCACTGGATTGCCCACAGCCAGGCCTTGGCCGAAGAATTGGCGCTGGGCAACTGGCTGGCCAGTGACGAGGCGATCGCCATGCTCGGCGGCAATGCACTGCCGCCGAAGGCCTCGCCGCTGGCCAGCGTTTACAGCGGCCACCAGTTCGGCGTCTGGGCTGGCCAGCTCGGAGACGGCCGTGCCATGCTGCTGGGCGAGATCGACTCTCCCGCCGGCCGGATGGAGTTGCAGCTCAAAGGTGCTGGCCCGACGCCCTATTCGCGCAGCGCCGATGGCCGGGCGGTTCTGCGATCGTCGATCCGCGAATTCCTTTGTTCAGAGGCGATGCATGCGTTGGGCATCCCGACCACCCGGGCCTTGAGCCTCGTGGGCTCATCGGCGCCAGTTTGGCGCGAAACCAGGGAGACCGCCGCGGTCGTCGCCAGAGTCGCGCCCAGCTTTATCCGATTCGGCCATTTCGAGCATTTCACCCACAGTGCGCGCGACATCGCCTCGCTGCGGGCGCTGGTCGACGCCGTGATCGATCGCCATTACCCAGCCTGCCGCGGCGCGGAACAACCGGTACTGGCCTTGCTGGAAGCGGTGTCAAGACGAACCGCTGTGCTGATGGCGGACTGGCAGTCGGTGGGCTTCTGCCACGGGGTGATGAACACCGACAACATGTCGATCCTCGGCTTGACGATCGATTACGGGCCGTTTGGCTTCCTCGACGCGTTCAATCCGGGCCATATCTGCAACCATTCCGACCACCAAGGCCGCTACGCCTTTGCACGCCAACCCAACGTCGGTTTCTGGAATCTGCATGCGCTGGCTCAGGCCTTGCAACCCTTGGTGGCCGGCGCCGACGCTGTGGAGGCCCTCAAGGCCGCGTTGGAGCCCTACAAGACCGCGTTCGCCGAAGCCTTGCAGCAACGCCTGCGCGGCAAGCTCGGACTGAGCACTGACCAGCCCGGTGACGCTGATCTGGTCGACGACTTGCTGCGGCTGATGGCCCAGGACGGCTGCGACTACACCCTGACGATGCGTTCGCTCAGCCGATTTTCAAGCGCAGCCGGCGCCAACAACGAGGCTGTGCGCGACTGGTTTGTCGACCGAGAGAAATTCAGCGTCTGGTCTGCGCGCTACCTTGAGCGCTTGCGCGCCGAGGCCAGCGTCGACGTCGAGCGGGCCGAACGAATGGACCGCGTCAATCCGAAATTTGTGCTGCGCAACCACCTGGCTGAATCAGCGATACGCTTGGCCCAACGCGGCGACTTCAGCGAAGTCCAGCGCCTGCTGACCGTGCTGCAGCAGCCCTTTGACGAACACCCTAACGCCCCGGCTGCTTACGCAGCTTTGCCGCCCGATTGGGCCCACCAACTCGAAGTCTCCTGCTCATCATGAATCTCTTCGGCATGAAAACCAGCCATCCCGAGCCCCATCCGCAAGACGATCCGCGCTACCCGGTCCGCAAGAGCGATGCCGAATGGCGTGCCCAACTCGATGCGATGCAATACCAGGTGGCACGTCGGGCCGCTACCGAGCGGCCTTTCACCGGCCGGTTCTGGGACCATTGGTCCGAGGGCGCCTACCGCTGCATCGGCTGCGGACAGGCCTTGTTCGAGAGCGAAGCCAAGTTCGATGCAGGCTGCGGCTGGCCAAGCTGGTGGAAAGAGCTCGAGCCGGGTCGTATCGAGCGACTGGTCGACGACAGCCTGGGCATGCGACGGGTGGAGGTTCGCTGCGCCCAATGCGGCACCCACCTGGGCCATGTCTTTGACGATGGCCCAGAACCCAGCGGCGAACGGTTTTGCATCAATTCAGCGGCGATAGACTTTTCGCCAAAGACCTAACCCGGCGCGCCACCCGGGGCCCGGCCGGCGCGCCCGGTACACTGCGCCTCCATGAAAATTCTGCTCGACTTTCTGCCGATCCTGCTGTTTTTCGGCACCTTCAAATACACCGAATCGCACAAGGACTGGGCGGCAGCGTTCGCCACAGAACATTTGGGATTTTTGGTCGACGGGGGACAAGTCGCCGTGGCAGAGGCGCCCGTGATGCTGGCCACGGTGGTGGTCGTGATCGCCTCGCTGGCCCAGGTCGCCTGGCTCAAATCGCGCGGCAAGAAGGTTGACCTGATGCTGTGGATCAGCCTGGGGCTGGTGGTGGTACTGGGCGGCCTGACGATCTGGCTGCACAGCGAAACCTTCATCAAGTGGAAGCCCACCGGCCTGTACTGGGCGATGGGGCTGTCGCTGCTGATCAGCCAAACCTTCCTGGGCCGCAACCTGCTCAAGCTGGTGATGGGCCAGCAGATGACGCTGCCCGAACCGGTCTGGCATCGGTTGGGCTTGGCTTGGGCGGCATTCTTCGCCGCCATGGGTCTGCTCAACCTTTGGGTGGCCTTCAACTTCAGCACCGCGACCTGGGTCAACTTCAAACTCTTCGGCGGCATCGGCTTGATGCTGCTGTTCACGCTGGTCCAGGGTCTGTACATCAGCCGGTATCTGACTGCCGAGGACAAAAACCCGGTCAAGGATCCGGGATGAGCGTGTCGTCGCAACAGATCGAAGAGGCCTTGCGCCTGACGATCATGCCGCTGCAGAGCTTGCAGGTGATCAATGAGAGTCATTTGCATGCCGGCCATGCCGGCGCAGGTGAAGGTTCACATTTCAGGGTGAAGATCGTCAGCGCAGCCATGACCGGACTGGCCAGGGTGGCACGGCATCGGCTTGTGTATGATGCCCTCCGCGAGGTGATACCCCATGGTGTTCATGCTCTGGCGATCGAGGCAAAAAGCCCAGCTGAGGCCTGATCCGGTGGCCCCGCAAAGGCCGAATCGCCGCAAACTTTCCCTCCAGCCGCCCATGCTCCGGGCGCGCCCATCCAGTCCTCTTGAAAAGGCCAACCAGCCCATGATCCGCAACACATTCGCTGTCCGCATGTCCGCCGTCGCAGTCGCCGCCACCCTGCTGCTGCCGTTGGCCGCTGACGCCCAAAACATCACACAGGTCAATGGCAAATCAGTCCCGAAGTCTCGGGTCGAGTTGCTGCTGCAGCAAGCGCAGCGTGCTGGTCAGCAAGTCACGCCTGAGATGCAAGCCATGGCCAAGGACGAGGTGGTTCGGCGCGAAATCTTCGCCCAGGAAGCCGAGAAACGCGGCATCGCAGCGCAAGCCGATTACAAGGCGCAGATGGAGCTCGCCCGGCAAAGCATCCTGATCCGTGAGTTGTTCGAAGACTTCAAAAAGAAAAACCCGATCACTGACGCCGAAGCCAAGGCCGAATATGACAAGTTCAAGGCCCAGTCCACCGGCACTGAATACCGGGCTCGACACATCCTGGTCGAGGCCGAAGACGAAGCCAAGGCCTTGATCGCGCAGATCAAAGGGGGCGCCAAGTTCGAAGACCTGGCCAAGGCCAAGAGCAAAGACCCAGGATCAGGTGCCAATGGCGGCGATCTGGACTTCGCAAAACCCGAGTCTTATGTGCCCGAGTTCGGCGCTGCGATGAGCAAGTTGAAGAAGGGCGAAATGACCGAGACCCCGGTCAAGAGCCAATTCGGCTGGCACATCATCATGCTCGAAGACACGCGGGAAGCCCAATTCCCCGAGTTCGCGAGCGTCAAGCCGCAAATTCAGCAGCGCCTGTCGCAGACCAAGCTGCAGAAGTTCCAGGACGACATGCGCAAGGCCGCCAAGACGGACTACAAGTTCGCACCCTGAGATTCAGACTGGTGCCGGCCGGCTGCCAGCCGGCCACTGGCTTGCTAGCAGACAGCGGCCACCCGACAGCGGATAGCAGGCAGCGGCTAGCAGACAGAGCGCCTCAAGGCGCTCTTTTTCATCGGGCCTCGCAAACTCGACAGATCGCCTTTTACGGCACCAAACGACCCGCCTCGATCAGCAGTTGGCGATCGCAGCGCTTGGCGATGGCCGGGTCATGCGTGACCAGCACCAGCGTGGTGCCGGACTCGCGGTTCATCTCGAACATCAGTGCCATCACCCGCTCGCCGGTGGCATGGTCCAGGCTGCCGGTTGGCTCGTCGGCCAGCAGCACGGCAGGCTCGACCACGAAAGCCCTTGCCAGCGCCACACGTTGTTGCTCGCCACCCGACAGCGTGCGCGGGTAATGCTTGAGTCGCTCGCCCAGCCCCACGCGATCCAGCATCTCGGCAGCGCGGGCGCGCGCGTCAGACCGGCCCAGCAACTCCAGCGGCAGCATCACGTTCTCGAGCGCATTCAAGTGACCCAGCAATTGGAAACTCTGGAACACAAAACCCAGCTTGCGGGCGCGCAGTCCGGCACGCTCATCCTCGCTGAGGGCAAACAGGTCTTCGCCGTCCAGTCGCACGGTGCCGCTGCTGGGATGGTCCAGCCCAGCGATGATCGCCAGCAAGGTGCTTTTGCCTGATCCTGACGCGCCGACGATGGCGGTCGATTGGCAGCGCTGCAGTTGAACGTCGATGTCGTGGAGAATCGTCAAAGTACCGGTGGAGTCCGTGACCGAGCGGCTGACATGCTCGACAGAAATGATGGCGGAATCGCTCATGAGATGGATGTTGGCGCGACGCAAGTCGCGACGAGTGGCGCTGGCGCACTGTAGCCTGCTGGTCTGGTCGGCGCTGGCATGCGCCCTGCCAAGCGCTGCGGCAACCAACCCCCGAACCCTGCTGGTGCTGGGCGACAGCCTATCGGCCGAATATGGCCTGGCGCGTGGCAGCGGTTGGGTGGCGCTGCTTGAGCAACGCTTGGTGCAGGACAAGTTGCCCACCAAGGTGGTCAACGCCAGCATCAGCGGAGACACCACCTCAGGCGGCAGGTCGCGCCTGCCCGCCTTGCTCAAACAGATCCAGCCCAGCCATGTGGTCATCGAGCTCGGTGGCAACGATGCGCTGCGCGGCCTGCCCTTGCAGATGACCCAGGACAACCTGGCCACGATGGCGCGCGAGGCCAAGGCTGCAGGCGCTCGAGTGATGATCGTGGGCATGAAACTGCCACCGAATTACGGTGCGCGCTACGGCCAGGCGTTCTCACAACTGTTTGCCGAGGTGGCCAAGGACAGCGGTGCTGCGCTGGTGCCATTCCTGCTCGCTGGCGTCGCCGACAGCCCACAAGCCGATCGGCTGTTTCAGCCCGACCGCATCCACCCGACGGCCGAGGCCCATCCGCGCATGCTCGCCAATGTCTGGGCGGTGATGAAGCCCTGGCTGCGCTGAAGCCTGAGCCTCAAGCCTTCAGCGGCGCTCCACGCGCTCAGGCCGCGTGTCGGCCTGCGAAGGTTCCTGACGCCGCGCCTCGTCGCGACCTGGGCCGCGGCCATCGCGACCCTCGGGCCTGGCGGGAGGATCGCGCGGACGCGCCACCGGCAGGGGCAGCACTGGGCCAGGCGACGTCGCCGGATTGGGCGTCGCCTGGGCAGGTGGTGTGGGACGAGGAGAGGGGCTTGGCGTCGCAGCCGGCGGCGCCACGGTCGGTGCGGTCTCGTCCCGGTCGCGTCGAATGGGGGGCGACCCGGTCTTCGGCGGCGGCACGGGTAAGGTGGGCGGTGAGACGGCAGGTGAGGCTGACGGTGAAGGCACAGGCCCGGAACGGTCCGCGAACGGCTTGTCAGGCCTCGGCGCAGGCGCCGGTCCAGGCCCAGGTCGTCCACGATCGCGACTTTCGATGGCATGTGGTGGCATCTCGTGCCGCCGCTCCGCCTCGCGCGGCGCGATCGGCGCGATCGGCCTGATCGGCCTGATCGGCCTGATCGGCGTGATCGGCGTGATCGACACGATGGGCTCGGGGACTGCACGACGCGGCGGCGGGTTCAGAAAGATCGGCATCACCACCCGCGGCGGCGGCGGCCGATGCCCAGCATGGGGACCCGGTGCTGGCGCCACAAACCAGCCGCTGTGGGCTGGGGCGTAACGCACCGGCAGGTTGCGTGGGCCCGGCGACCAGCACCAGCGGCCTTGCCACATCACCCAGGATCCGTAATGAAACGGTGCAAACCCCCAGGGCGCGGCATCGATCCAGGTCCAGCCCCAAGGTGCCACCCAGGCCCAACGCCCCTCATGGAAAGGCGCCCAGCCTGGCGCCACGGTGCGAGGTTGCCAGACCTCGCCAAGCTCGGGATGCGTCAGCCAATCGCCATGGCGGTCGAGCTGCTGCCAACCGCTCATGCTTGGCGGCACATGGCGCGCCGTTCTCGACGCGTCATCCAGCCGATCATCGCGGCTCACCCAGTCGGCAAAAGCATCCCGGTCAAGCGCAGCCCAGGCGTAACGGGTCACCCCATTGACGGGGTCCAACCAAAGATCAGCGCGACGCCCCACAGGGATGCTCAGTGCGCTGTCACGCCCGATAAAACGCAACTCACCACGCCAGACGGTGGCCTGGGTGGCGGGTGTGTTGGCCTTCGGTTGCCGATCGAAGCGGTAGGACCCAGGCGTGGTCGGCAGCCAGCGGCCTTCGATCGTCGTCAGTTCGACGCTGGGCGGGCTGCCAGGCAAGGGATCGATCAGCCGCAAAGCCAGGCTGCCGGACTGCAACCACAGCACCACACCTTGCTCATCCAAGCGCTGCAGCGTCAGTTCAACCTCAGCACCCAATCGGACCGTGCTGCTGCCCAGGTGCAACTCGGCTCGACCGTCGGATCCGGTGCGCAGTCGGTCGCCAGCAGCCAGCGGCCAATTGCGCAAGGACTGCTGCCGAGCGTCAATCCAATCACCGCTGTCGCGGTCATACCAACTCACGTCGCCCGCCAAGGCGTTCAGGCTGCCGGCAAAGGCCGGCAACTCGCTGACCTGGGCCAGCAAGCAGCCCGGCGCGATGGCCAGCAAGACACTGAAAAACCAAGGCCACACCCTGGCAAACCACGGCATGACCGGGCGTGTCAGCCCGATGTCACCGACCGTGTTGGCAAGCTTCATGATCAACCCCCACCACTCGACAGGAGCGGCCTGTTGATACAACGCGGTCGACGCATCTAGCGCTGACGGCCAAGCCAAGATGGCGTTGAAATACCCGAAGCTTGGATTTGGATGACTGGGGCCAGACGCATGGATCCTGACGCCAGGTTTCAGCCGCCAGTCAACCTATCGCGCGAAACCTGCGCCGCTCAGCAGCCTGGGCGCAGGCTACGGTGTCAGTCATCACTGGCGTTGTCACCGAGTTCCGGGAACAACACGCTGGTGTAGCCGAGTTGGGTCAGGTCACGCATGCGGGTCGGGTAGAGGCGACCGATCAGGTGATCGCATTCGTGCTGCACCACACGGGCATGAAAGCCCTCGGCTTCGCGCTCGATCGGGCGCCCCTGCAGGTCCAGGCCGGTGTAGCGAATCCGGCTCCAGCGCGGCACCAGGCCGCGCAGACCAGGCACCGACAGACAGCCCTCCCAGCCGTCCACCTCGTCCTCAGAGAGCGGTGTAATGTTCGGGTTGAGCAGCACCGTCAGCGGCAGCGGAGGCGCCTCAGGGTAACGCTGGTTGTGCTCGAAGCCGAAGATCACGAGTTGCAGGTCGACGCCGATCTGTGGCGCAGCCAGGCCGGCACCACGGGCTGCGACCATGGTGTCGTGCATGTCGTCGACCAGCGCCGCCAACTCGGCGGTGCCAAAGGCACGCACCGGTTGCGCCAACCGCAGCAAGCGCGCGTCGCCCATTTTCAGAATCTCACGAACGGCCATGGCCCCATCTCCTCCAACATTGAAACCCGTCACCGGGTAGGAACAAACCTTTGTTCGGTCAGGGTGGGTCGGCAGGCAGACCGCCCAGCAACGCCCGCAGCCCGGCTTCGTCGAGCACCGACAAGCCCAACTCTCGGGCTTTGTCCAGCTTGGCTCCAGCCTCTTCCCCAGCGACCACCAAGTGGGTCTTTTTGGACACCGACCCCGCGACCTTGCCGCCGGCAGCCTCTATCAGGGCTTTGGCTTGGTCGCGACCCAGCGTCGGCAGCGTTCCTGTCAGCACCAGCGTCAACCCGGCCAGCGTCTGCGGCGCTGCGCTCGCGGCTTCACCCTCGGTCCAGCGAATGCCTGCGGCACGCAACTGCTCGACCACCTCGCGGTTGTGCGGCTGGTCGAAGAACGCGCGAATGCTTTGCGCCACGACCGGGCCCACATCAGGCACCGCCAGCAAGTCCTCGTTGCTGGCGTCCATCACCCGGTCGAGGCTGCCAAAGTGCCGGGTCAGCTCCTTGGCCGTGGCCTCTCCCACATGGCGGATGCCCAGCGCGTAGAGAAATCTCGGCAGCGTGGTGTGCCGGCTCTTGGCCAGGCCCGCCACCAGGTTGTCAGCGCTCTTGTCGCCCATGCGGTCGAGCGCCGCCAACGTCGACAAGCCCAGGTTGTAGAGCTCGGGCAAGGTGCGGATCAGGTCGCCGTCGACCAGTTGATCGACCCGCTTGTCGCCCAGCCCTTCAATGTCCATCGCCCGGCGGCTGGCGAAGTGAAGGATTGCCTGCTTGCGCTGGGCCGGGCAGAACAGCCCGCCCGTGCATCGGTGGTTGACCTCACCTCGTCCACGCAACACCGCGCTGCCACAGGCCGGACAAGACCATGGCATTTTGAAGTTAGGTACATAACCCGAACGTTCAACGGCAGTGCCGATCCATCGTCCCACCACCTCGGGTATCACGTCGCCGGCGCGTCGAACAATCACCTGGTCACCCACCCTCACGCGCTTGCGCCGCAACTCAAAGAGGTTGTGCAACGTGGCATTGCTCACCGTCGTGCCGCCCACAAAGACCGGCGCGAGCTTGGCCACCGGTGTGAGCTTTCCGGTGCGCCCGACCTGGATCTCGATGCGTTCGAGCTGGGTGATCTGCTCTTGCGCCGGATACTTGTGCGCCACCGCCCAGCGCGGCTCGCGGGTGACAAAGCCCAGTCGCTGCTGAAGCGCTACCGCGTTGAGTTTGTAGACCACCCCATCAATGTCGAAAGGCAGCGCGTCGCGCTTGTCGCCCATCGACCGGTGAAACCGTATCAACCCGGCAGCACCTTGGCAGACCGCCCGGTCCGTGCAGACCGGCAGGCCCATGGCGTCCAACGCGTCCAGCGTCGCGCTGTGGGTGGCGGGCTGATCCCAACCTTGGATCTGGCCCAAGCCATAGGCGAAGAAGCTCAACGGCCGTTGTGCGGCAACGCCAGGGTCAAGTTGGCGCACGGCGCCGGCCGCGGCGTTGCGCGGGTTGACGAAGGTCTTGTCGCCATGCTCGCGCTGGCGTTCGTTCAAGCGCTCGAAGTCATCCCGCCGCATGTAGACCTCGCCCCGAACCTCGAGCACCGGCGCCGAGCAGCCTCGCAAGCGGCGCGGGATCTGGGCGATGGTGCGGATGTTCTGCGTCACATCCTCGCCGGTTTCGCCATCACCGCGGGTGGCGGCCTGCACCAGCAGTCCTTGTTCATACCGAAGGTTGATGGCCAGGCCGTCGAACTTGAGTTCTGCGCTGTATTGCACCGACGGCGCGTCGTCAGCCAGTTCGAGCTCGCGTCGAACCCTGGCATCGAAAGCTTGTGCGCCGCTGTCCTCGGTGTCGGTCTCGGTGCGGATGCTGAGCATGGGCACGGCATGACGAACCGGCGCAAACCCGTCCAATACTTGGCCGATCACGCGTTGGGTCGGCGAGTCAGCGCTGCGCAGTTCGGGATGCGCAGACTCGATCGTCTGCAATTCCAAGAACAACCGGTCGTACTCGGCATCCGGGATTTCAGGCGCATCCTGGACGTAGTAGCGCTGGGCATGGTGCTGCAATTGCGCGCGAAGATCGGCGGCCCGTGCCGCTGCCTCAGTCTGAGGCGCTGCAATGGTTTGGGCGGATGTGCCCCTTGGCAGAGATGACATCAGGCGAGTGTAGGCACTGCAGTGGGCCAGTGGCTGACGGGGGTTTTCATCGCGAGGTTGTTGCACCGCAGCGTCAGCAGCCTGCCCGAACCGACTGAATCTCGGTGCATCGCCAAAGCTGCCAACCCAAACGTCGTCACGATGGCATCATTTTCTGGTATAAAAATACTCGACAACTGTCATCAACTTTGCCAGTCTGACGAGTATGAAGAGGCTTCAGCGACGACTCAAACAGACCGGCTTGGTGTCGCCTGGCCTCCCTTGGCTGGGCCGGGGCGGGCGCCGCACAGCCAACGTGATCGGGCGAAAACGGACAGATTGCCCTTGAGTTCAGAGGCCGTCGCTGGGAAATTTCACCTTAAAGTCATCATTATTTTTAACGAGGTACACCGTGAAAATTAATATTTATCACGCGCTGATCCTGGGCCTCGCCTCAGCCAGCAGCCATGCCGCTGATGTCAATCAGACCATCACCCCTCTGACGAACGCCAGCAATGTGATGGCTCGCTGTGCCGCCATCGCCAAGAATACCTATTCAATACCAGCGCCTGCCGGTCAAATTGATGTTTTCGCGGCAGAGCATCAAAATGAGGTGATGACCAAGGAACATGCTGCCGCAGCGGCCAATAGATCGCCGGCCGCCAAGCCCAAAGAAATGAGAGCTGAAAACCTGAAATCAATGACGCCAGAGCAAAAGGTTTTCACTGAAAAAATGCGTAGCCAGCGTCAAGAATTGAGAAAGTGCGGAGAAGACTATTTGAAAACAAATGCTGAAGCCGCGCTGCTTGCCAAAAAGGTTTCAGCCGAACTCGGTAGCAGCAAGGCGCAACCCAATGACGATGACAAGAAGATCGGGGTCGCACTGATCGCTTACATGACGGCAGGCGAGACTCTTTCTGCAGAAATATCCACACTGTCCAAGAGTCAAGTCCATCAACTCTACATGGGGCGCACGGTACGCAAATATTTTCTCGGCCACGACGTCATCGCCAATTAATCGAGGGTGATCATG
>CANFPU010000060.1 GCA_947448955.1 Burkholderiales bacterium | reverse complement strand
CCGCAACGGCCGGGTGCTGTTCGAGCGCACCGAGCTGCACCCAGTAGCACCGCCCAGCTGGCCGCAAGCAGGTGCCGGCCTCGATGACTTCCTGCGCCTGGATGCCGCCGACTTTGGCGACATGACCGACAACCCGGTGGTGCGCAAAGCGCTGGCACGCGACCAAAAAGCTGGCTGGCGCCAAGCCCATTGAGTTCGGTGGTCTCGCTGCGAGCCGCTGATGGCAGCGCTGACGCACAATTCAGACGGGTCAGCCTCGACCTGCCGAGCCGCCGCCGAGCCACGGGTGACCACTGCCTCTGACACCCATGAAATGCGCCTTCGTCACCGACCTGCATGCCAACCGCGAAGCGGTCGAAGCCGTGTTCGACCATGCCCGGGACCAAGGCGTGCAGCGCTGGGTGCTGTTGGGCGATTTCGTCGGCTATGGGGCGGATCCGACCTGGGTCGTGGACAAGGTACGCGACCTGGTCCGAGCCGGCGCGATCGCCGTGCTCGGCAACCATGACCAGGCCGTGGTGCGCGGCGCCGGACCGACGATGCGGCCCGAAGCTCGCTACGTGGTCGATTGGACGAGGTCCCAACTCAATGCGAGCCAGATTGATTTTCTCGCCAGCCTGCCGCTGACGCAGCGCCAAGGCGACCAGTTCTACGCCCATGCCAATGCCTGGGCGCCGGGCGCTTGGGAGTACATCGTCGGCCGCTCTGACGCAGTGCGCAGCCTGGACGCCACCGATTGCCGTTACACCTTCTGCGGCCATGCCCACGAGCCCAAGCTGTTCCATGTCTCGAGCACCGGCAAGGCAGGCGACTTCATCCCCACCCCAGGTGTTGCGATTCCAGTGCCGCCACACCGCCAGTGGCTGGTGATCCCGGGCTCAGCAGGCCAACCTCGCGACGGCAATCCTGCGGCCTGCTACGCCATGCTCGATGAAGACCAAGCGTTGTTGACCTTCCACCGCGTGCCCTACGACCACGACAGCGCGGCTGCCAAGATCCTGGCTGCCAACTTGCCGCACAGACTCGCCAGCCGGCTCGCACAAGGGCAGTGAGCGATGGATTCCAAGCTCTACAGCAACACCCTGGGCTATGCCGGCAGTGGCGCACAGGACGCGCCCAGCCTGCTCGCGCCTGGCCTGGTAATCGACCGTTTCCAACTCGAAGAAAAACTCCATCTCGGCGGCATGGCACACCTGTGGCGCGTCAGTGAAGTCAACCATGCCGGTGACTCGCGGCTGCCACTGATCATGAAAGTGCCGCGCATCAAAGGCGGCGAAGACCCGGCGACCATCGTCGGCTTCGAGGTCGAGCAGATGATCATGCCGATGCTCACGGGCCCGCACTGCCCGAAGTTCATCGCCAAGGGCGACTTCACGCGCCAGCCCTACATCGTGATGGAGCGTATCGAAGGTGTGTCCCTGCGCGCCAGGCTCGACGAGGCGCCGCTGGCCATCGACGAGGTGATCGAGGTCGGCTCACGCGTGGCCACCGCGCTGCACGATCTTCACCGCCAGCACCTGGTGCACCTCGACGTCAAGCCCAGCAACATCATGTTCCGACCTGACGGCAGCGCCGTGATGGTCGATTTCGGCCTGTCCCGCCACGACCACCTGCCCGATCTGCTCGACGAAGAGTTCACGCTGCCCATGGGCACCGGACCCTACATGTCACCCGAGCAGGTGCAGTTCATCCGCAACGATCCGCGCAGCGACCTGTTCGCACTCGGCGTGATGCTCTACCACTTCTCGACGGGCGAACGACCGTTCGGCCAACCCAGCAGTGTTCGCGGCCTGCGCCGGCGCCTTTATGTCGACCCGGTGCCGCCACGCACGCTGCGCCGCGACTGTCCGCCCTGGTTGCAAGAGGTGATCCTGAAGTGCCTGGAAGTCGACCCGGCTCGCCGATACCAGACCGCGGGCCAGCTCGCGCTCGATTTGCAGGACCCCAGTCAGATCGCCTTGACCCGGCGCGCCGAAAAGCTGCAAAGAAGCGGTGTGATCAAGACCTTCAAGCGTTGGTTCTTCGCCTTGGGCGCCGAGCCTGTCCCAGAGCGCGGCCAGGTGGCCGAGCGGCTGGACCGCAGCCCGATCATCATGGTGGCGGTCGACATCGACCATGCCAGCACCGAGCTGCTGCAGCAGCAGCGAGAGACCGTCAGGCGCATCACGCTGACCGAGCCCGGCGCGAGACTGGCCTGCGTCAGCGTGATGAAGATCAACCGAATCGGTCTGGACGAGTTGGTCGACCCGCAGGGTCGCAGCCTGCATGTCAAACAGCTGATTGCGCTCAAACACTGGGCCCGACCGATCAGCAAGTCGCTCAATCTAGACGAGGGGCGGCTGACCTTTCATGTGCTCGAAGCCAGCGACGCCGCATCGGCGCTGGTCGAGTTCGCGCAGCGCAACCAGGTCGACCACCTGGTGGTGGGCGCGCGCGGCGCCTCGACCTTCAGGCGCTTGCTCGGCAGCGTGTCGTCGCAGGTGGTGGCGCAATCGGGCTGCACCGTCACCGTGGTGCGCGCGCCAGGCCAGGTCGACGACGCTCGGGGCGCGGCCCAAGCGCCGGACGGCTGATCGCCGCAGGTTTCAACCTGGCCTGCAGACTGGGCGGATGCTAACCAGGCACGGGCTGGTTCATCTGGCTGACCCGCAGCACCGCCTGGGTGCGCGACGTCACACTCAGCGCGCGAAGCACCGCCGCCACATGGTCCTTGACCGTGTCGACCGACAGGTTCAGCTCGCGTGCAATGAGCTTGTTGGACAAGCCTTTCAGCAACCAGGTCAGCACTTCGGCTTGCCGACGCGTCAGGCCAAGTTCGGACAGGCTGGTGAGCGAGGCGGGCCCCGCCAATCCGGCGGCGTGAAGGGGATCGGCCATCGGCCGCAACAGGGCCCGATTGGGGTCCGGCGCGCTGCCAATGCCCAGCCCAGAGACAGGCTTGGTCGCAGCCGATCGAGCCGCATCGACCTGCGCGTCGGCATCGGCCACCTCGACACGCGCCGGGCTGACCACGCCCAACAAAGCCGGCGGAATGTAGACACCACCCGAGACCACCAGCGCCAGCGCATCAAGCAAGTCCTTGATGGCACTGCGTTTCGGTAGAAAACCCATCGCACCCATGTCCACCGCACGCACCATGTCGGCCAAACGCTCGGCAGCAGACAACACCACAACCGGCAGCGAAGGATGGCGATGACGCATCTCGGCCAGCACCGTGAATCCGTCCACCTCGTCGCCCAAATCGAGATCGAGCAGCACCAACCCGACATCGGGTTGCTGCGCCAGCAACTCGAAGCCATCGACGGCGTTCCCGGCAGTGAAGACGGTGATCGCCGGGTCTAGGCGATGAATCATGGTCTGCAGCGCTGACAGGATCAGCGGATGGTCATCGACCAGCAGCACCTTCATCATGATCGCCTCCTCCCGGTGGCCGATGGTCAGCGACTCAGGTGAATCGCCGCGACACCGCCTCGGCCACACAGACCGGCTTGGTCGAACCCTCGCGCTCGATGCTGATTTCCATCGTCACTTGAGCACCGCCCTCAATCGGTTCGAAAGCCTTGAGCCGAATCTGACCCCGAAGGCGACTGCCAGAGGGCACCGGCGCCATGAAGCGGACCCGGTTCAGGCCGTAGTTGATGCCCATCTTCACATCGTCGACATGGATCGCCTTCTCGGCGAGTTGCGGCAGCAGCGACAGTGTCAGAAAACCGTGGGCGATGGTCGTGCCGAAAGGTCCGCTCGCCGCGCGCACCGGATCGACGTGGATCCACTGGTGGTCGCCCGTCGCCTGGGCGAACAGGTCGATACGGGCTTGGTCGATCAGCAGCCAGGAACTGGTCGCCAGGTGCTCACCGACCCGGTCTTTCAGCGAAGCCAGCGTGGCGAAATGAACGGGTTGGTCAAGGGTATCGCTTGGTTTGCTCATGTCTGAAGCCAGTTGATCAGGGGTTGCCATTGCAACAGATCGCGCTCAACCCTGCCGGGAGCAACATCCCACAAGGTCAACCCGCGCGCAGCCAAATGAACATAGTTCTGGGTGTCGCGAAGCCCGGTGACGGCCGGCTGACCCAGGGCGGTCAGAAACTCGTTGAGGTGACCGGTGGCGTGGGTGTGTTCCTTGACCCGTACCGCGACGAGGCCCAGCACCACCCGGTCAGCATGCCGATGGCGACGCAACGCGTCCAGAAAGTCATGGGTGGCGGCGATGTCAAAAGGGCTGGGCTGCAGAGGGACCAGCAAGCGGTCAGCGATTTTCAGCACCGAATCCAGCCGCTTGCCCCGAAGACCAGCAGGCGTGTCAAGCACCACATGGGTCGTTCCTTTGGGCGGACGCACCAACACATCGTCCACCAGATCCCAGCCCCGAATGATGGGCGCCTGAGGGGGGCGCAAAGCCAGCCATTGCCGCGCGCTTTGCTGGCGATCGATGTCGCCGAGCATCACCGCATGGCCCTGTTGCGCCAGCCAGCCCGCGATGTTGGTGGCCAGCGTACTCTTGCCGACCCCGCCCTTGGGGTTGGCCACCACGATCACGGACATGAAATCCACCTCCAGGAAGCCGATGGCTGATCTGACGGGCCCTGCCCGTGCCGCATGGCACTGCCCATCCACTTCGGGCAGCGATTCACGGTGATTCTCACCCAAGCGCAAGCCGGCGCGCGCCGAGGCATCACCGACCGTCGAAGTGGTCAGGCCAGACTGCAGGCCTCGTCAAAGTCCAGCCGAGGACTGCGCCCAAAGACCTTGGCCGGGTCGCCATGACCGAGGGTACAAATGAAATTGGTCTTCACGGTGGTGCCGGCCCAGAACGCCGCGTCGAGTTTGGCAGCATCGAAGCCACTCATGGGGCCGCAGTCAAGACCCAACGCTCTGGCAGCGATGATCATGTAGCCGCCTTGCAGGCTGGAATTGCGCATCGCGGTCTCCTGAATCGCGGCATCCTTGCCGGCAAACCACGCGCGCGCATCGGCGTGGGGGAACAGTTTCGGCAACTGCTCGTGGAACATCAAGTCCATGCCAACAATCACGGTCACCGGCGCCTGCTCGATCTTGACCACGTTGGCCGCCGACACGCAGGCCGCCAGCCGGGCTTTGGCCTCGACCGTGCGGACAAATTTGAAGCGCGCCGGGCAGGCGTTGGCCGCCGTCGGTCCGAACTTGAGCAGATCGTAGAGCGCGTGCAATTCGGCATCAGAGACCGGCTGGGGCAGGTATCCGTTCTGGCTACGGGCATCGGTGAAGAGTTGGGCGGTGGTCAGTGTCATGAGAATCCGGGAATTAGGCATCAATGTCGGGCCACAATTGTCGGATGTTCCAACCCTCCCAGCATGACGTCCGCAGATTCTTCTGCGAAACCTGGCGCAAGCAGCA
Organism: Burkholderiales bacterium; assembly: GCA_947448955.1. GTDB lineage: Bacteria > Pseudomonadota > Gammaproteobacteria > Burkholderiales > Burkholderiaceae_C > Pseudaquabacterium. The sequence continues at coordinate 15,523 of CANFPU010000060.1, read as the reverse complement.
AGCCGGTCTGCCGTTGACCGCGATGGAGGCCGTGGCGGCTGACTGGACCGTCGAGCATCCTGAGTACCACGCCGACCTGGCCGACCTGGACACCGCACTGGCGGCGAGCTACACGGTCGAAGAAGGCCGCAGCAATCCGTTCCTGCACCTGTCGATGCACTTGTCGATCGCCGAGCAGTGCAGCATCGACCAACCCACCGGCATCCGCCAGGCCGTCGCGCTGCTGGCCGCGCGGCGCAGCGCGCTGCACGAGGCACACCACGAGGTGATGGAGTGCCTGGGCGAGATGGTCTGGGCCAGCCAGCGCAGCGGCCTGCCGCCGGATGGTCTGGCCTACCTCGAAGCGATTCGACAGCGCGCCACGCGCTGATCAAGCGGGCGGATAGCCCTCTTCGGTCAGCGCGGCGACAAAACGCTCAGCCGGCTGCTGCGACTCAATGCTGACCCGGTGCTGCGGCAGATCGACCTGCAACTGGGCGCCGGCATCGATAAGCTGCACGGTTTCGGTCACGCTGCGAACGCAGTGGCCACAGGTCATGTCAGGCAAGGTCAGTTCGATCATCATCAAGCTCGGTGGTGGTGGCCTCTCGAAGTATCGATCTCGGCGCGTCTCCGGGCCTAGGATTGGATCATGAACAACGCCACTAGTCTGCGCTTGACGATCACCGGCATGACCTGCGCGAGTTGTGTCGCCAGGGTCGAAAAGGCGCTGTCCCAATTGCCCGGCGTGCAGCAAGCCAGCGTCAACCTCGCCACCGAGCAAGTTCGGTTGACGCTCGACCCAGCGCAAGCGGCGGCCACCGCCCGAGCCGCCCCGGCTGCGCTGTCCAAAGCGGGCTACGGTTGGGTCGAGGATCGCCTGAAACTCCAGGGCGCTGGCATGACTTGCGCGAGTTGCGTGGCGCGGGTCGAGAAGGCACTGGCACGCGTTCCAGGGGTGTTGGAGGCCACGGTCAACCTGGCCACGGCCAGTGCCCAGGTCCGCCGCCTGTCCGGCAGCGCCGACGATCGTAGCCTGGCGCAAGCGCTGCAGCGCGCAGGCTACGAGGCCCGTGTCGAATCCGGCAGCGCAACACACCCACCAGCCTCGCGCGACCCGGGTTGGCGGGTGCTGGTGGCCGCCACGCTGTCGGCACCGCTTTTGTTGCCGATGACCGGTGACCTGGTGGGCCGCCACTGGATGTTGCCGGCGCTGTGGCAATGGGTCTTGGCGACACCCGTGCTGTTCTTCTTCGGCGCGCGCTTCTTCGTTGCCGGATGGAAAGCGCTGCGTGCCGGCGCCGGCAACATGGACTTGCTGGTGGCCACCGGCACCAGCGCGGCCTACGGGTTGAGCCTGTCACTGATGTTCCGAGGCCAGGCGGCTGAATCCGCCGGGATGCCAGCGCTCTATTTCGAGAGCGCGTCAATCGTCATCACCTTGGTGCTGCTGGGCAAATGGCTGGAAGCTCGGGCCAAGCGCCGCACGCTGGTCGCACTCGACGGCTTGCGAGCGCTGCGTCCCGACAGCGCCAACCTGCAGCGCGCGGGTCAGGAGGTGCGGGTCGCACTCGACCAGGTCCAGCCTGGCGACTTGGTGCTGGTGCGCCCGGGCGAGCGCCTGCCCACCGACGGCGTGGTGGTCGAGGGCCGCAGCCACCTGGATGAATCGATGCTGACCGGCGAGAGTTTGCCGGTCGCGCACCAGATCGGCGACTTCGTCACCGGCGGCTCGATCAACGGCGAAGGCTTGCTGCTGGTGCGCACCACCGCGGTCGGCGCGGCCAGCATGCTGTCGCAGATCGTGCAGATGGTCGAATCGGCACAGGCCCGCAAAGCGCCGATCCAGCAGACGGTGGACCGGATCGCCGAGGTGTTCGTGCCGGCGGTGTTCGTCGCGGCCGTGCTGACGCTGCTGGGCTGGGGCTGGGCCTACGACAACTGGCCAGAGGCACTGATCCACGCGGTGTCGGTGCTGGTGATCGCCTGCCCCTGCGCGCTGGGACTGGCCACCCCGGCCACGCTGATGGTGGGCACCGGGCTGGCTGCGCGCCGCGGCATCCTGGTGCGCGATGTCCAAGCACTCGAGTTGATGCGCTCGGTCGCGGTGGTGGCTTTCGACAAAACCGGCACGCTGACCGAGGGCAGGCCGAGGCTGGTCGAGGTGACCGCCGGCGCAGCGCTGCCCGGCGGACGCGCGGAGTTGTTGACGCTGGCCGCCTCGCTCCAAGCCGCCAGCGAGCATCCGCTGGCCCGCGCGGTGCTGCAAGCGGCCCAAAGCGAGTCGCTGGTCTGGCCGCAGGCTGAGAACGCGCAGTCGGTGCCCGGTCGCGGGATCGAAGCCCAGGTCGCCGGCCGAACCCTGAAATTGGGCAGCAGCCTTTGGATGGCGGAGATCGGTGTCACCGAGCCCGATCTCGCGGCCAAGGCCGAGGCTTGGGCCGCGCAGGGTCGCAGTGTGGCCTGGCTGGCCGAAGCGGAGCCCCACCGTGCGCCCCGCGCGCTCGGGTTGCTGGCGTTCGGCGACCAAGCCAGGCCGGGCGCAGCGGCGGCGATCGCCGCATTGCAGCGCGAAGGACTGCGGGTCGTGCTGGTCAGCGGCGACAACCGGGGAGCGGCCCAGGCGCTGGCCCAGCAGGTCGGCATCCAAGACGTGATGGCCGAGGTCCTCCCGGCGGACAAGGCGAAGGCGATCCAGGGCTTGCGCGCCGGGCTTGCCACGGGCCAACGCGTGGCCATGGTGGGCGACGGCGTCAACGATGCGCCCGCTTTGGCCGCGGCCGATGTCGGGCTGGCGATGGCACACGCCGACAGCGGCGGTACCGACGTGGCGATGCAGACTGCGGGCATGACGTTGCTGCGAGGCGACCCGATGCTGGTGCTCGAAGCACTGCAGTTGTCGCGGGCGATCACCCGCCGCATCCGCCAGAACCTGTTCTGGGCCTTCGCCTACAACGTCGTGGGCATTCCGTTGGCCGCACTGGGCCTGCTCAGCCCCGTGGTGGCAGGCGCCGCGATGGCCTTGTCATCGGTGAGCGTGATCAGCAACGCCTTGCTGTTGGGGCGGTTCAAGCCCCAACGCGATCATTAGCGAAAGCGGCTTTGCGGCACCACTTTGAGGTCGCCAGGCAGCGACGACAGATACGACGCGACCTGCTTGAGCTCGCTGCTGTTGAACGTGAGCTTCTTTTTGCCGTCAGCCTCTTGGACCACTTGGCTGCGCATCGTCGCGTTGCTGCGGCCGACGAGCTTGTTGCCATCGGTGTGGTAGGCCTTGAGTGCGGCGTACAGGTAGTCCGAATGCTGGCCGGCGAGCCGCGGGTAGGCGGGGTCAATCGGGCTGCTGAAATTGGCGCCATGACAAGCGACACAAGTCGCCATGCGGTCTTTCAGCGAATCGGGCACCGCATGGGCCAGCGCCGTCGGCGGGGTGCTGCCCGCCGCTGACTTGCCCTGGGCTTCGTAGAAAGCCCCCAGATCGGCCATGTCCTGGTCTGTCAGAGAACCGGCGATGCCGCGCATGGTCGGGTGCTTGCGGTCGCCCTTTTGGTAGGCGGTCAACGCCGAGACGATGTACTTGGCACCCTGGCCCGAGATCATCGGCACTTTGTAGACCTCAGGAAAGCTGGCCTGGTAGCCGACGATGCCGTGACAGCCGATGCACATCGCGGCCTTGGTCTCACCCTTGGCGGCGTCCCCGGCCTTGGCATCCTCGGCCCGGGACAAGGTGCTGACGCTGGTCAGCGCCAGCAACAGGGGGAACAGAAAGTACGCTTTTTTCATCGTCTAGCGGGAGTGATGTCGCGGGGAAACGGTGTACAGACAAGCTCTATGGGCCGCTGATACACCAGATGAGCCAGGCACAGCTTGAGAGCTGTCAACCCGGCGACCCAGGATTATAAAGGCGACCCTTATACTGGAATCCAGTTTTAAATTCAGTCCCCCCACAGCCCACAACAGCCGTCCACCGCGGCCTCACCGCCATGAAGTTTCAAGGATCAGACAACTACGTCGCCACCCAGGACCTGATGTTGGCCGTCAACGCCGCCATCACGCTCCAACGCCCGCTGCTCGTCAAGGGCGAGCCGGGCACCGGCAAGACCATGCTGGCCGAAGAAGTGTCGACAGCACTGGGCATGCCCTTGCTGCAGTGGCATGTCAAGAGCACCACCAAGGCCCAGCAAGGCCTGTACGAGTACGACGCGGTGAGCCGGTTGCGCGACAGCCAATTGGCCGATGAAGAGAGCTCGACGAAGGTGCGCGACATCCGCAACTACATCGTCCAAGGCGTGCTGTGGCAAGCCTTCACCTCCGACCGGCCAGTGGCACTGCTGATCGATGAGATCGACAAGGCTGACATCGAATTTCCGAACGACTTGCTGCGCGAAATCGATCGGATGGAGTTCTATGTCTACGAGACCCGCGAGTTGGTGCGTGCCAAGCACCGCCCGCTGGTGTTCATCACCTCGAACAACGAGAAAGAACTGCCAGACGCGTTCTTGCGGCGCTGCTTCTTCCACTACATCAAGTTCCCCGACGCCGACACGATGAAGCAAATCGTGGACGTGCATTTCCCCGGGCTCAAGCAAGAGTTGCTCGGCGCGGCGATGAAGACCTTCTACGACGTGCGCAACCTGCCAGGGCTGAAGAAGAAGCCCTCAACCTCCGAACTGCTGGACTGGCTGAAGCTGCTGCTGGCCGAGGACATCCCGCTCGAAGTGCTGCAGAACAAGGACGAGAAGGTCTCGGTGCCGCCGCTGGTGGGCGCGCTGCTGAAGAACGAGCAGGACGTGACCTTGTTCGAAAAGCTGGTGTTCATGCAGCGTCACAACCGCTGAGACGGCGGCAATGAAGCCGATTTGCACGCCCGTCACGCTGCAAGGGCGCCATGTCAAGCTTGAACCTTTGACGTTGGCCCACGCCCCAGCGCTGATGCGGGCAGTGCAGGACGGCGAACTCTGGCGGCTGTGGTACACCGCCATTCCGGCGCCCGACCGCATGGTCGCCGAGATCGAACGTCGGCTCGGGCTGTTGGCATCGGGATCGATGCTGCCGTGGGCGGTGCTGGACCACTCAGGCAACGCGGTCGGCATGACCACCTACATGAACGTCGACGCCAGCCACCAGCGCGTCGAGATCGGCTCGACTTGGTACGCCCGCAGCGTGCAACGAACGCCACTCAACACCGAAGCCAAGCGCTTGCTGCTCGCGCATGCCTTCGAGTCACTGGACTGCATCGCGGTCGAGTTCCGTACCCACCGCTTCAACACCCAGAGCCGGCGCGCGATCGAGCGCCTGGGCGCGCAGCTCGACGGCATCCTGCGCAACCACCAGCGCGCCTCCAACGGCACGCTGCGCGACACCGCGGTCTACAGCATCACCGCCGACGAGTGGCCAACCGTTCGCGGACATCTGGACTTCCGTCTCGAACGACCGGCTTGACCCAGGGCTGAGGCGCCACACCCCAAGCCTGAGAAAACGCATGGCTCGCAAGAAACCCCTCACGATCGATGCGCTGTGGCAACTCGAGCGCCTGGGCATTCCGAGCTTGTCGCCCGACGGTGCGCAAGCGGTTTGTGCAGTGGCCAGCCATTCGATGGACGAGAACAGCAGCCGAAGCGCGCTGTGGCTGCTGTCGACACTGGGTGGCGAGCCGCGCGCACTGACGCACTGCGGCGAGAAAGATGGCCAGCCCAGTTTCTCACCACAAGGCGACTTGGTCGGCTTTGTCGCCAAACGCGAGCAACAAGGCCACAAGGACGAAGCGCCGCAGTTCTATGTGATCGCGCCCGACGGTGGCGAGGCGCGCCGGATCGGCAACGTGGCCACCGGCATCGAAGCCTTCCGCTGGTGTCCGGATGGTCGGCGCATCGTGTTCATCTCCTGGGTCTGGCCCGGCCTGAAGGGCGTCAAGGCGCAGGCCGAAGCGCTGAAGAAGTTTCGAGCCCGCAAAGACAGCAGCTATGCCACCAGCGAAGCCCATTACCGCCACTGGGATCACTTCACCCCGGCCGGCAGGGTGCCCCAACTGCACCTGATGGACCTGGCCAGCGGCAAAGTTCGCAACCTGTTCGAAGGCACGGACTTCGAACTGCAGCGCGGCGATCCCAACGCCCATTGCTTTGACATTTCGCCCGATGGCAAGCGGCTAGTTTTCGCCCATGACCCGGCCGCTGAAAAACGCAGTGACGGCCGCTTTGCACTGATCGAGCTCGATCTCAAGCGCAAGCGATTCGAGACCTTGGCGCAGGATGTCGGCTGGGATTTCAGCGCGCCGCGCTACGGCCCGGACGGACGATGCGTGGCGGCGATTGCCAGCCACCAGGCCAAGGGTCACACGATGCCCGGGCAATTGGCGGTGATCACGCCGGGCCAGCCGGTCGAGGTCGTCAGCGCTGAGTGGGACCATGCCGTGCAAGCGCCGCTGGTTTGGGAGGAAGACGGCAGCGCGGTGTTGCTGGGCGCCGAGCAACAAGGCCAGCGCCACCTCTGGCGATTCGACCTGGCAGACCATCGCGCCGAGGTCGTGGTGCGTGGCGGCTGGGTGCAGGGTTTCGACAAAGTCGCCGGCACTCTGGTGACGGTGTCCGATGCAGCCGACCACCCGGCGCAGATGCACGCCCACCTGCCCGGTCGCACGGCAAGGCGCCTCGAGACCTTCAACGACGCGCGCATGGCCCAAATCACGCTGGGCCGGCATGAGGCCATTTCGGTGACCGGCGCGCTGGGTGATCCGGTGCAGGTCTGGCTGTTCTACCCGCCGGGCTTCGACCCCGCGAAGAAATACCCCTTGCTGCAGGTGATCCATGGCGGGCCCCATACCGCCGTCGGCGACAACTGGCATTACCGCTGGAACAACGCCTTGTTCGCCGCGCAGGGTCAGGTGGTCGCAGCGGTGAACTACCACGGCTCGTCGAGCTTTGGCCATGCCTTTCTCGACAGCATCACCCACCGCTGGGGCGAGTTGGAGCTGCAGGACATTGAGGCCGCGACCACCGAGCTGCTCAAACGCCGCTACATCGACCCGAACCGGGTCTATGCCGCGGGTGGCAGCTATGGCGGCTACATGGTTGCCTGGATGAATGGTCATGTTCCGGGCGGGCCGACCGGGCGCTATGCAGCCTATGTCTGCCATGCGGGCTGTTTCGACTGGACGGCGATGTTCGCCGACGATGCCTGGGCTTGGCATGCCAAGGAGCTGGGCGGCTGGTACTGGGACGACATGGCGCGCGTCAACGCGCAGAGCCCGCACGCCTTTGCCGCGAACATGAACACCCCGACGCTGGTGATGCATGGCGCCAAGGACTATCGGGTGCCCGATGCTCAAGGCCTGGCCTACTACAACACGCTGAAAGCACGCGGTGTGGCTGCGCGCCTGCTGTGGTTCCCGGACGAGAACCACTGGATCCTCAAACCCCGCAACAGCAAGGTCTGGCATGAAGAATTCTTCGCCTGGCTGCAAAGCCACCGGCGGCTCGATGGCCCGCACACCGCCAGTTCAACTGCCGATTCACCCCTCAAGCGAGGGCGAAGCGGCCGCAAGCCGAGCTAAAACACCCTGAATCAGCCCCTGGACGACAGGGGTTGTGGTCACCCAAGCGGCGGCCAAGCAGGTTTGAAATCGTTATGCTTAGAGGATGGGCTGTTGACGGCCCGGAAAGCCCAGTCATGTTGATCGATTTTTTCTACACCTTGCGCGCGGCCAAACTGCCGGTGTCGGTCAAGGAATTCCTGACCCTGCTCGAGGCGGTGAAAGCCGGCGTGATCGATTGTTCGGTCGACGATTTCTACTACCTGGCACGAACCTCGTTGGTCAAGGACGAGGCCTTGTATGACAAGTTCGACCGGGCCTTCGGCGCCTACTTCAAGGGTGTGGAGATGCTGGTCGACTTCACCAAAGAAGTGCCGCTCGACTGGCTGCGCAAGAATCTCGAGCTCGAGCTCAGCGCCGAGGACAAGGCCAAGATCGAGAAGATGGGCTGGGACGAGTTGATGGAGACGCTCAAGAAGCGCTTCGAGGAGCAAAAAGAGCGTCACGAAGGCGGCAGCAAGTGGGTCGGCACCGGCGGCACCAGCCCATTCGGTGCCTACGGCGTCAACCCGCAAGGCATACGCATCGGCCAGGACAAGAGCCGCAACAAGAGCGCAGTCAAGGTGTGGGACCAACGTGCCTACAAGGACTATGACGACACGCTCGAACTCGGCACACGCAACATCAAGGTTGCGCTGCGCCGGCTGCGCCGATTCGCCCGTGAAGGGGCAGAAACCGAACTCGACCTGGACGACACCATCCACAGCACAGCGGCCAACGCTGGCTACCTCGACATCAAGCTCGTGCCCGAGCGCCACAACAAGGTCAAGGTGCTGCTGCTGATGGACGTGGGCGGCACGATGGACGAACACATCAGCCGGGTCGAAGAGTTGTTTTCGGCTGCCAAGACCGAGTTCAAACACCTCGAGTTCTATTACTTCCACAACTGTCCCTACGACTTCATGTGGAAGAACAACCGGCGTCGGTTCAGCGAGAAGACTGCCACCTGGGACCTGATCCGCAAGTACAACAAGGACTACAAGCTCATCTTCGTCGGCGACGCGACGATGAGCCCCTACGAAATCCTGCAGCCCGGCGGCAGCGTCGAATACAACAACGAAGAGCCGGGTGCCGAGTGGATCCAACGCCTGACCAACGCCTTCCCGAAATTCGCCTGGATCAACCCTGAGCCCCAAGGTGTCTGGCAGTACCGGCAGAGCATCTCGGTGGTTCAGCAACTGGTCAATCAGCGCATGTTCCCGCTCACACTGGCTGGCCTCGAAGGGGCGATGCGGCTGTTGACCAAATGACTTGCGGGCACTGACCATGGCAGCCTGCCGCCAGCGAACGCTGGCGCAGGCGATCGTCCGGTTGCTGCTGCTGTGGATCTGGCTGGGGGCGGCGATGCTCTCAGGCGCCTGCGCGCTGATGCCGAGCGCTGCGCCACCGACACGCGAACCTGGCACCGGGCCAAAGCTCGTGGTGCTGGCCCCCCAGGCACTGCTGCCACTGCTCGAGAAGTACCTTGACCTAAGCCGGCTGCAGGACTTGCGCGGCGATGAGGATGTCGACGACATCGAGTGGGCCAGACTGATCGGTGCGGCACCGGCGCAAGCCCGTGAGCTGCTGCAAACCGAAGGCTATTTCGACGCGCAGGTCAGCGCCGCACGCACCAAGACCGGTGCTCAACGACAAGTGACGCTGACGGTTGACCCCGGCCCGCGGACCCGGGTCGACGGTCTGCAGATGGCGATCGAGGGCGATCTCAGGCAACGCATCGACAGCGGCAATGCCATGGCCCTGGCCTTGCAAGACGCGCTCGCCAGCGACGCCGCTCGCCATGTTGGCCAAGCCTTCCGCAACCCGGATTGGGTCGATGTCAAACAACGCTTGCTGGCGCGCTTGCGGGCCGCGGGCTACGCCAGCGCCACGCTGGCCGACAGCCAGGCCTTGGTCGATGGTCCGAGCCAAACAGCCCAGCTCAGCGTGACACTCGCCAGCGGACCCTTGTACCTGGCCGGTGCGCTGCAGATCGAAGGCCTTCGCCATCATGACGAAGCCACTGTCCGCCACTTGGCCGGCTTCGGCATGGGTGCGCCGCTGACTGAAGCGCGGTTGCTCGACTACCAGGAGCGACTGCAGAAAGCCGGTCTGTTCGAGTCGGCAAACATCAGTTTTGAACCGGTCGCCGAACGGGCATCCAGCACGCCGCTGCGGGTGCGTCTGACCGAGTTGCCGCTGCAGCAAGCCACTGTCGGTCTGGGCGTTAGCGCCAACACCGGCCAGCGGGCAACGCTGGAGCACCGGCAGCGCCGTCTGCTGGGCCAGGCCGTCACGGCGCACAACAAAGTCGAATGGGCGCGAGAAAGCCAGACCTGGTCTGGCGACTTCCAGACCCACCCCGCTGAAGGTTTCTATCGCAACCTGCTGGGCGTACAAGTCGACCGCATCAGCAGCGGTACCGACGTGGTGTCGTCGCAGCGGCTGCGGCTGGGCCGGACCCAGGACACGCCACGCATCGAGCGCCTGTACTTCGGCGAATGGCTGCGCTCCAGGCAGCGCGACATCGCGGCGGTCCATCCGCAGGCCAACGCGAGTCCAAACACCGCGATGGCCGTCAGCGCCAACTACCACCTGGTGTGGAGAGACGTCGACAGCGTGCTGTTGCCCACCCGTGGTCTGACGCTTGCGCTGCAAGGCGGCTCAGGACAAGCCAGCAGCGAAGGCAGTAACAGCGGGCCTTTCGCTCGGGTGTACGGCCGCCTGACCGGCTACCTGCCATTGGGCCAAGCCTGGTATGGCCAGGCCAGACTGGAGGCGGGCCAGATCTTCAAGTCCGACCGGGTCACCGTGCCCGACGCCCTGGGTTTTCGCGCCGGCGGCGATGATTCGGTGCGCGGCTACGCCTTCCGTTCGCTCGCGCCTGTGGGTCGAGACGGTGGCACGCTCAGCGGCCAGTCGCTGTTGACAGCCAGTGCCGAGCTGGCGCGGCCTATCATGGACAGCCTGCCGGCGCTGTGGGGCGCGGTGTTCATCGACGCGGGCCGTGCCGTGGCGCATTGGCGCGATTACAAGCCCGCGCTAGGCTATGGCGCCGGACTGCGCTGGCGCAGCCCGATCGGCCCACTCAAATTCGACCTCGCCTGGGGCGACGAGTTGCACAAGCTGCGGCTGCACTTCACGGTCGGGATCGCGTTTTGAGGCCATCACCAGACGCCACCCAGGCAACGCCGCCAGCCGCCGCAAAGCGCAGCCGTTGGCTGACTTGGGTGGGCGCCGCGCTGGTATTCATCAGCTTGCCACTGGCCAGCCTGTGGGCCTTGTTACAGCACAGCGCCGCGCTACCCTGGCTGCTGCAGCAGGTGCCAGGTCTGAGCGTGCAAGGCTTGCAAGGCACACTGGCTCAAGGCCGACTCCAAGCCCATAGCCTGCGCTGGCAATTGCCAGCCGGTGGCGGCGTGCTGACGGTCGACGGCCTGCTCGTCGACGGCAGCGGGATCCGCTGGGCGCCCTACCCCGGCGCCTGGTTCAGCCTGCGGCTGACGCTGCTGTCGGCCGACCGGGTGCAGTACTCGAGCGGCCCGGTCCGGCGTGTCAGCGCGCCACCAGACCTGCTGCTGCCGCTCGGCCTGCAAGTCGATACCTTGCGCATCGGCAGGCTGCAGATCGATGACGTCGCCCCTGTCGAGGCCTTGACGGCCCGCCTGTGGCTGGGCGCCGATCGCGGAGCGCAGCACCGGCTCGAAAATCTGCGATTGAGCTGGCAACGCACCGAGTTGCAGGGCGCGATGACGATCGCCAGTACCGCGCCGATGCAAGTTCAAGCCCGGTTGCAAGCCGGGCGCGCCGCCGCGCCAGCCTGGGACGCCAGCCTGACGCTCAGTGGCCCGCTGGCACGACTGGCCGCCGATGCCAGGCTGCAAGGACGGCCCATTTCGGCGCCAGCGACTCAATCTGCTCAAGCGACTAAACCGGCTCCGGCCGTACCAGCGGCCAACCCATCACTCAGTGCCCAAGCCAGCCTGCTGCCTTTCGAGGCCTGGCCGCTGGGCGAACTCCGCCTCGCGACCCAGGCCCTCGACTTGTCCTCGCTCTGGCCCGGGCTGCCGCACACCACGCTGAGCGGGCACGCCACGGTGCAGTCCAGTGGCCTGGACCGGGCGGCTAGCGCGAGCATCTCGCTGACCAATCAATCGCCAGGCACCTGGGACAACGGTCGATGGCCTGTGAGGGCGCTGGCGCTCCAAGCCAGCGCCGTGCCGCGCCATCCGGAACAACTCAAGGTCGACCGCCTGACGCTGGCCTTGGCCGACGCGACCGCCCGTGCGGGCCAGATCAGTGGCCAGGGCGGCTGGTCCGGCGACACACTGACGCTCGACCTGACGCTGGCCGACCTGCAACCTGCGCGGCTGCACCGGCAGGCCGCCGCGCTGACCCTGGGCGGACCACTGCAACTGCGCGTCACGGGCCTGCCCGGCGACCAGACCCGCGCCGCGATGACGCTGTCGGTCGACGCCAGGCTGAGCGGTCGAAGCCTCGAGGGCAGCGGACAGCCGGTGCAGCTGCGCTTGGTCGGCCAGGGCAATCCCAGTGCGTTCGAGCTCAGCGAGATCCGTGCCGAAGCGGGCCCCGCCAGCGCGCAGGGCCGGCTCCAGGCCAACGCAGAGCCCAAAGGATGGCGCTTGCGCGGTCAAGCCAGGCTGGATCACTTTGATCCCAGGCCTTGGTGGCGCGGTGCCGAGGGCACCGCCTGGCGCCGCGGGCCGCACCGCTTGGACAGCGAGCTTGAACTGGACTTGCTCTGGCGCCACGCTGCGCCACAGGCCACCCTGCAGACCCCTGCGCTGGAAGACTGGCTGGGTCGGATCGACGGCAACGCGAGCCTGCGCCTGAGCCAAAGCCTGCTGGCCGGCGCACCGGTGGCGGGTGCGCTGAAGCTGCAGCGCACCGGGAGCGACGGCAGCACGAAGCTTGAGGCCGATGTCGAGCTGGCGGGCAACCGCTTCAGCCTGCAAGGCCAACGCGCCGCCCAGCCTTCAGCCGATCGCTGGCGGCTCGAGCTCAAGGCCCCCGAGCTGGCCAAGCTGGCAGCACTGTCGCAGCTGGCCAGCGAATGGGCGCCGAGCGAATGGGCGTCTAGCGAATGGGCGCCCAGGGATTGGGCGTCCAGGTTGCCCACCCACCTGGCAAGTTACTGGCCTGCTAGCGGCAGGCTCCAGGGCGAGCTACAGGTCAGCGGCCGCTGGCCTGAGGTCAGCAGCCAGGGCGAGTTGCGAGGTGAGAGCCTTGTGGCGGGTATCGGCACCATGCAATCGGCCAAGCTGGGCTGGCGACATGGCGCCGACATCGACGCGCCGCTTACGCTGCTGCTTCAGGCCCAGGGTCTGGTCAGCGCGGCACAGCGGGTCGACAGCTTGACAGCCCAGCTTAGCGGCAGCCTGCGCAACCACGGTCTGAGCCTGCGCGTTGACAGCCCGGCCAAGCCACCCGCCTGGACCGAGAACCTGCTGGGCCCGGCTGGCAGCGGCACACGCTTGCAAATCGACGGTCGCGGTCGCTGGCAGCGTGGTCAGGCCGATGCGGGACCTTCCAAGCTCGCGCCAGCAGGTCTATGGCAGCTGCAAGACCTGTCCTTGCAAGCCGGTGCGCGAGACAGCCAAGGTGGCAGTCGACCCTGGTTGTCGGCGCGGTCGCTGTCCACAGAACTCACGCTGGGCCCGGACCTGCACGCGCTGGCGCTGACCGTGGCGCCAGGTCGGCTGCAGATGCTGAGCACCGCGCTCAGCTGGCGCGAAGCGAGTTGGCAAGCCGCCTCGGGGCTTGCACCCAACGAGGGCGGGCGGCTGAGCTTGTTGGCCGAATTGGAACGGTTCGATGTCGCGGCCCTTCTGGCCAAAGCACAACCCGCAATGGGCTGGGGCGGACAACTCACCCTGGGCGGACGCGTTGAGATCCGCAGCGCGGCTCGTTTCGATGCGGACATCGTGCTCGAGCGCTTGTCGGGCGATCTCAGCCTGACCGACGATCTGGGGACGACCCAAGCCTTGGGCGTGACCGACCTGCGGCTGGCGTTGTCCGCGCATGACGGGCTGTGGCAGTTCGCCCAAGGCTTGGCAGGTGCCAGCCTGGGCGAGATGGCCGGCGCACAGTTGCTGCGAACCCGCGCAGACCGACACTGGCCAACAGCCGACTCGGCCCTGCAAGGCGTGCTGGAATCAAGGGTGGCCAACCTGGGCGTGTGGGGCGCCTGGATCCCACCAGGCTGGCGTCTGGCCGGCAAGCTCAGAACCAGCGCCAGCTTCAGTGGCACGCTGGGCGCGCCCGAGTTGCGGGGCGAGGTCGTCGGCACCGGTCTGGGCATTCGGAACCTGCTGCAAGGCGTGAACTTCGCCGACGGTGAACTCGCGCTGACGCTGACCGGCGACAGCGCCAACATCGAACGACTGGTCTTCAAGGGCGGCGACGGCCAGCTCAAAGTCAGTGGCAATGCAACCCTGGGTGCGACACCCAGCGCCAGCCTGCAATTGGCGGCCGAGCGCTTTCGCCTGCTCGGCCGGCTCGACCGCCGGCTGGTGGGCAGCGGCCAGGCCGACCTGCGGCTCGACGCCCAGAGGCTAAAGCTGGACGGCAGCTTCACCGTCGATGAAGGCCTGCTCGAACTCGCCCAGGGCGACGCCCCTGCGCTGGACGCCGATGTCCAGGTCCGTCGCGGGGCGGGGGCGGCGTCAGCACCGGCGGAGCGGGCTACAGCGACACCTCTGCCCTTGGCGCTGCGCCAGGCCCAGGTCGGGCTCAAGATCAACCTGGGCCAGAAGCTGCGGCTGCGCGGCCACGGCGTGGACACCGGCCTGCGTGGCGAACTGCTGGTCAGCAGCCCAGCGGGCAAGCTGACCTTGCGCGGACAGGTACGCACCGAAGGCGGCACGGTCGCGGCCTATGGACAGAAGCTGGAGATCGACCGCGGGACGGTCAACTTTGGCGGCGCGCTGGACAACCCGCAGCTCGATGTGCTGGCGATCCGGCCCAACCTCGACCAGCGCGTCGGCGTGCTGGTAACCGGACCGGCGCAAACCCCCCGAATTCGTCTGTACAGCGAGCCTGAACTGGCCGATTACGACAAGCTGTCCTGGCTGATGCTGGGACGGGCGCCCGACGGCCTGGGTCGCAGCGACACCGCGCTGCTGCAGCGCGCCGCGCTGGCGCTGCTGGCTGGCCAAGGCCAGAACCCCACCGACGCGTTGCTCGAAGGGCTGGGGTTGACCGACTTCTCGGTCCGTCAAAGTGATGGCGACAGCCGCGAGACCATCGTTAGCCTGGGCAAACAACTGTCCCGACGCTGGTATCTCGGCTACGAACGAAGCGTCAACGCCACCACCGGCACTTGGCAGCTGATCTACCGGATCGCCCAGCGTTTCACGCTTCGCGCGCAATCAGGCAGCGACAACGCACTCGACATGATCTGGTCCTGGCGCTGGTAGACGGCATGCGAGAATCTCCACCGCTCCAGCCGCCGTAGTTCAACGGATAGAACAAGCGCCTCCTAAGCGCTAGATACAGGTTCGATTCCTGTCGGAGGCACCACACCAGCTCCTCGGGCTGAGGCGGGTTGAGGCAGATGGTGTTAACCCTCCAGCCGCATGCAGCGTGATCGAAATGTCTTCCTGCCGAATCGTGGGTTTGCCGGATTCTTGGTCGACGATGAAGCGCGCACCCACCACCTCCCCCGGCGAGCGTTGGGGCTTGGCACATCAGGCCATCCGCTCTAGAAATTATTGTGGCGGGGATTAGTTGTAGCTGAGCTGCTCCGCTCCCGCCATTCCCAACTCCGTAAGCGTCCGGCAAAGTCATCTTGAATCGGCGCCTCATGTCGGGAAGGATCGTGTCCATCTATTTTTAGGTGGACACGATGACAATCGAGAAGACTCAGGTGCGGCGGAGGTACACTGCGGAGATGAAGGCGCAGGTGGTGGCGCAGTGCGAGGGGTCCGGCGCGTCGGTGGCCAAGGTGGCGAT
>CANFPU010000059.1 GCA_947448955.1 Burkholderiales bacterium | reverse complement strand
CCACGGTCATCGGCACGCCAGACGACTTGGTGGCGGCCATCCACAAGTTGATCGGTCTGACCGGCGGCTTTGGCACGCTGGTCGGCTTTGTCCACGACTGGGCCAACCGCGAGAACACCCGACGCAGCTGGGATCTGGTCGCCCGCTATGTGATCCCGGAGGTCAACGGACTGCTGGCGAAGTACCGCGAGTCCCGGGAATTCGTGGTCAAAAACCGCGAGTATTTCGAGGCCGCCGGCAAGGCGGTGATGAGCAAGATCCTCGAACATGAAGGTGCGACGCAGGCTCTGGCGCTGACCAAGGACAGCCGGCTCGCGATGCCAGGTCACAACGCCCCTGACCTGATCCGCAAGTCTTGAAGCCTGTGGTGATGCTCACGGGGCTTTGAGACCCAGTCCGGTCGACGGCCCGGTCGACGGTCCGGTCGACCTGTTGGATGGCCTTGCAGGCAACCGGTCCTCGGGGCTCCGTGCGGGTCCGACTTTGAACCAAGTGCCTGCTGACCGGTGGGTCGAGATGACCCAGCGCAAACCATTGAGGCAAAGTTTAGGCCCGCCGGTAACGGAAATGAGAGAGAATCGCATTTAGATTCTCCAAACGCCCGGCCATGACCACCCTGCTCAGCGACCTGCCCGATGGCGCCCACGCCACTGTGAACCAGGTGCAGCCAGACGGAAATTCGCTCGACGCGAATCAACTGCGAAGGCTCGCAGAACTGGGTTTTTTGCCGGGCGAGGCCGTGCAGGTGCTGCGCCGCGGGCCGGGAGGGCGCGAACCCCTGGCCGTCGTGGTTGGCGACACGATGTTCGCGCTCCGTCTGCTCGAAGCTCGCTGCATCTCGGTCACCCGACTGGCCTGATGTCTGCCCCATGAGCAACGCCGTCAATGCCCAGGCGTCTGGCCAGCTGCAAAGCCTGGCCTTGGTGGGCAATCCGAACTGCGGCAAGACGGCCCTGTTCAACCTGCTCACCGGTGCCCGCCAGAAGGTCGCCAACTACGCCGGGGTCACGGTCGAACGAAAGATGGGCCAAGTCCGACTGGTCAACGGCCGCCTGCTGTCGGTGATGGACTTGCCTGGAACCTACAGCCTGCAACCAGCCACGCCAGACGAGCAAGTCACGCTCGAAGTGATCGAAGGCAGGCGCGTCGGTGAAGGTGTGCCCGACGCGCTGGTCGCCGTGGTGGACGCCACCAACCTGAGGCTGAACCTGCGGTTGGTGCTCGAACTCAAGCAACTCGGGCGGCCGATGCTGGTGGCGCTCAACATGGTGGACATGGCGCGGGCACGTGGCTTGGTGGTCGACAGCGTCAAACTAGCCGCGGAACTGGGTTGCCCAGTGGTCGAGACCGTCGCCGTGCGTGCCGATGGCCATGCCAAATTGCTCGATGAGTTGGCACGCTGGACCTTGCCGACATCGACCTGGCGGGAGGCACCAGCGGTCACCTTGCCGCCAGCACAGCCGACCAGCGCCGCCACACTGCAACGCGAAGTGCGGCGCATCCTGGCCATTGCGGCGCCTCTGGCGCCGACCCGGCACCGCTTACAGCTGCAACTCGACCACTGGGTGCTGCATCCCTTCTGGGGTCTGATGATCCTGGCCAGCGTGCTGTTCGTGATCTTCCAGGCCTTGTTCTCCTGGGCCAACCTGCCGATGGACTTGATCCGTGGCGGCATGGCGCTGCTGGGCGACTGGGTCCAGGCTCAGATGGCCGCCGGCCCGTTGCGCAGTCTGGTGGTGGACGGTGCGATCGCCGGCGCTGGCAGCGTGTTGGTCTTCTTGCCGCAGATCCTGATTCTGTTCGCCTTTATCCTGGCGCTCGAAGACTCAGGCTACCTGCCGCGTGCAGCCTTTCTGCTCGACAGACTGATGGGTCAGGTCGGCTTGTCGGGCCGAGCGTTCATCCCACTGCTGTCAAGCTTTGCTTGCGCGGTGCCGGGCATCATGGCGACCCGAACCATCGCCAATTGGCGCGACCGGATCACCACCATCATGGTCGCGCCGCTGATGACCTGCTCGGCGCGCCTGCCCGTCTACGCGTTGCTGATCGGCGCCTTCGTTCCCGCACGCGCCGTCGGGCCGTTCAATCTACGTGGCCTGGTCTTGTTCGCGCTCTACGCCGTTGGCGTCGGATCAGCGATGGCCGTGGCCTGGTTGTTCAAGCGGGTTTGGTTGAAGAATCGCTACCAGCCGCTGATGCTGGAGTTGCCCCCTTACCGCTGGCCAGACGCTCGAACCTTGGCATGGGGCTTGTGGGAGCGGGCGCAAGGCTTTGTGCGGCGCGTGGGCACCATCATTTTTGCGCTGATGGTGGTGCTCTGGTTTTTGGCAAGCTACCCGGCAGCACCCGCTGGCGCCGGTGCGGTAGCGATCCAATACAGCTTCGCGGGTCAACTCGGCCATCTGTTGCAACAATTCTTCGCCCCAATCGGCTTCAACTGGCAAATCTCGATTGCACTGGTGCCTGGACTGGCTGCGCGTGAAGTGGCGGTGGGCGCACTCGGCACGGTCTACGCACTGTCTGCTGCGGGCGATGCGATGGCCGCGCAACTCGGACCCATGATCGCCCAAAGTTGGTCTCTCGCCACGGCCTTCTCGCTGCTGGCCTGGTATGTCTTCGCGCCGCAGTGCATCGCCACGCTGGCCGCCGTCAAGCGCGAAACCAACAGCTGGCGTTACCCATTGGCGATGGCTGGATACCAGTTTGCGCTGGCTTATGGTGCAGCATTTGTGACCTATCGCGCCACGCTGTGGCTCGGCGCCTGACGAGCGGTGCAATGCCGGTGATGCAAGACCTGATCGTCATGTTGATTGTTGTGGTTTGCGGCGCCTACGTCTGTTTGACACTGATGCCAGGCACCTGGCGGCTGGCGCTGTTGCGTCGGCTACCGCAGCAATATAGGCGCCACGAAAGCGCTTGCGGCACTTGCGGCGGCTGCGGCTCAAGGTCAGCCTCAAAGTCAGCCGCACCACCAACAGCATCACCAGCAATAAAGGCTTCGAGCATCATCACCTGGCATCGCCGCCCACCGGCCGCTTGAGCTGAGGCCGATCATCAGTCTGGCTTGGTCAATCCGGCTTGCCGGCGCCAGTGCGCGATCTTCTAGGCAGTCCGTCCCGGTCGTCAGCGCGAAGTAGTCCGCTGGGCAGGATCGTCTGGCGTACCCAATGCGCGAGTTCGTCGGGTGGCATGGGTCGACTGAACAGGAAGCCCTGCATCAGGAAGCATCCCAACTGGTCCAGGACCTCCATCTGGCGCAGGTTCTCGACCCCTTCGGCGACTACCCGCAAACCCAGCGAGCTTGCGAGCGCGACGATGGCCGTGACCACTGCGGAGCTTTGTGGCGTGAGCCCCAGGTCTCGAACAAAGCTGTGGTCGATCTTGAGCTCAGCGATTGGCAAGGTCGTCAGGTAGGCCAGCGACGAGTAACCCGTGCCGAAATCGTCAATCGATACCTCAACCCCGACCTCGGCCAAGCGGTGCAAGCACGGGATGACCCTTTGCAAGTCCTTCATCAAACCGGTTTCGGTGATTTCAAGCTGGATCGCGCTGCGAGGCAAGCCATGGGCCGAAAGGCAGTGGCGGATGTGGTCGACCAGATCGCTGCGTTCGAACATTCTGTTGGGCAGATTGACCGCAATCGAGCCATCAAAGCCAAAGCTCAGGCGCCAGACCTTGGCCTGACGTGCTGCCTCTCGCAATGCCCACTCGCTCATCGGCACGATCAAACCGGATTCCTCGGCCATCGCGATGAAATCGATCGGCGCCACCAGCGTCGTGCCATGGCGCCAACGCATCAAGGCTTCGACGCCTGCCATGCGGGCCGTTCGCAGATCGACCTTGGGTTGGTAATACAAGACCAACTCATTGCGTTCGATCGCCTTGTGCAGCGCCGACTCAAGCGCCAATTTTTCACGGCCACGACCAGCAAGCGCCGGACTGTAAGCGGCAGCGGCATTGCGGCCTGTGTTCTTGACCGAGTACATCGCGATATCGGCATGGCGCAGCAGATCCACCGCCGTCAGACCATCGGCAGGATGCATCGCGATGCCCACGCTGACGGTGACAAAACATTCCTGACCGCCGACCCAGATCGGCTCCCGCATCACCTCGAGAATTCGCTCTGACACCCGCTGCGCATCGGATTTGTCAACGACCTCAGGCAACAACGCGACGAACTCGTCACCGCCAAGCCGGCCCACCGCCTCTAGCGAACGTTGGCTGCGCACACCGGGCGTCTCGAGCGCAGTGTCCAGCACCTGGTCGCTGTGGCGCACGCAAGCGCGCAGGCGCAAGGCAACCTCGATCAACAGTTCATCGCCAGCAGCATGGCCCAAGGTGTCGTTGATCAGTTTGAACCGGTCCAGATCGATCAGCAGCAATGCCGCCTGGTGGCCGAAGCGTTGGGCATGGTCAAGCGCTCGCTCGATGCGCCAGATCAGCTGACGCCGATTGGGCAGACCGGTCAAGACGTCGAAGTTGGCGAGGTGTCGAATGCGATCTTCAGCCACCCGGCGGTCCGTCACATCCTGCACGATGCCGGTGTAACCCATCACGCGCCCTTGTTCATTGAATTCGGGCTCCGCCTCAAGGTGGACGACCCGCATCCGCCCATCAGGCAGTTTGACGGGCAAGTCGATGGTCAACAAGCGGCTCTGACTTGCCACGCCACTCAGCACCCGGGTCATCGCCCGACGCTCGGGCAATGGAACCATGCGAATCAATTGGCGCAAGGTGACCTTGTCCTGCGGTCCAAGGCCAAGCACCCGCAGTGCTTCTGGCGACAGTACCAAGCCAAGGCCGGACTGCCTGCCAATGGGGTTGGCCGAACTGTGCCAGTCGAAACTGCCCATGCGTGCCAGGTCCTGAGCCCGTGCCAGCTTGCTTTTGCTGCGCTCGAGTTCAAGCCGAGTGCGTGAGGCACGCAGCAGATGACGCAAGCGCCCTGACAGCAAGCTCCACTGGCTGCTCTTGACAAAGAAGTCCGTGGCGCCTGCCTGATAGGCTCGGGCAATCGACGCCTCGTCGTCGAGTCCTGTCAGCATCAGCACCGGGACGTTCTCAAAGCCCGCCAATCGACGCAAGGCCTGGCAGGTCGCAAAGCCGTCGAGCCCGGGCATCAGCGCATCCAGCACGATCAGGTCAGGCGTCCAATGCGAGAGCATGGCCAAAGCCAGCTCACCGCTGCGAGCTTCGACGACATCGAAACCACGCTCGCGCAGCGACTGCGCGGTCAGCAACAAGGTCAGTTCATCGTCATCGACCAACAGAACCTGGTGTCGCTGTGACAAGTCATCCAAATCAATTTCGGGCATCAGCGTCATCGCGGCCCGGCGCTAGTCGCTGCCAAGTCGCTGACGCACAGTGGCCTCGACCAGCGAGGCCTCGGCCACCAGCGCATCAAGCAACGCGGGCAAGCGGTCGAGCCGATCCTCTCGCAAGGCCTGTTCGGTCGCGCTGCACAACGCCGACAACCGCAGCGCGCCCATGCTGGCCGACGAAGATTTCAAGCTGTGCGTGACCCAGCCCAGGGCCGTCGGATCAACCGGCCGGCGGGCCGCATCCAATTGCCTGATCAGATCTGCCAACGAGGACCGATAGAGCGTCAGCAAGCGCCGCAACAAGCCTTTGTGGCCGGCAGGATCGAGCGCCGCGAGCTGGGCCAGCACCACCGCATCAAGCCCTGACAAAGGCTCGCCCGGCAGGTCGAAGCCGTCTTTAGAAATCGTAAATTCTGGAATGCTCATGTTTGGGCAACCTCGGGGGAACCTGAGCACCGGCACAGACGAAATCCCCCCACCATTGGTTTTCCACAGCATCGCCCAGTCAGGGTGCGGCGTCAACCTGCCCCACTCACGAACCGTGACCAAGCGCAGCCGCCAATGTCACGAAGTTGACGGCGGCTGGTTGTGGCAACGCCGTTCAAGCCATGCATGGGCTTGTGGGACGATGTTGGGCCGTGCTACCTCACTGCCTCCGACCAGTCGATGATTGACCGCCCGTCTCAGGCCTCCCACACCTGCGCCACCACCTGCGCCACCACCTGCGCCACCACCTGCGCCAACACGAGCGCCAAAACGAGCGCCAACGACGCCGGCACGGGATGGTTATGCACAATCGTTTCAGGTCGCTCTTGAACCAGATTATTTCAAGTAATCGAACAATGACAATCGCTGCACCGAGGCGTAGCTCTGCAGCGCAGCCTGATAGCCGGTCTGCTGGTTCTTGAACTCGCTGATGGCTTGCACCATGTCGACGTCCTCGGCGTCCGATTGCATTGACTTGGCCCACAGCGTGCGATCCTGGTTGCGGCCGGCGATCGCATCGAGGCGCGTCAGCATGCTGCCGGCTTCAGACCTGGCGGTCTGCAGGTGACCCATGATCGAGTCGATGTCTCGCAGCCCGCTGGTGATGCTCTGGGTCACCTGGCCGGCATTGGCGGTCGATGTCTTGAGCGTTGCCATCACCCGGTCCAGCGCCGCAAACACGTTCAGGTCCGGAGTCGAAGGCCCGAGGGTGAAGCTGTCACCGGCGGCGGGCGCGCCACTGATATGAAAACTCATGCCGTCGACCGTGATGGCGCTGCCTGCGCTGTAGACAAGGCCATTCGCCGAGGTGACCGCGCCGTTCTGGCTCACGCTGTAAGTCGTGGCTGCGCCGGTACCGACAAAACTGATCTGGTAATCGGAGCCAGTGATCAAGGCCGGGTCCGTGACCGTGCCAGCGTCGATCCAACCCGAACCCTGGTTGCTGGCGCTCGCAGCGCTGACGAACACGCCGTTGCCGCTGGCCGCACCCAGCCAGATGGCCCGCCCGTCCACCGTGATCGGTAACTGCTCACCGGTCGAGGCCTGACGCTGTCCACCGACGGCGGTCGCTTGCACGCCCTCCGGCATGTCCAAAAATGGCAAAGTACTGCCACTCTGGCCGCCGAACAAATATCCCCCGGCGCTGCCGGCCTGATTGGCCAGCGCCAGCAACTGAGAACGCAGCTGGCTGAGCTGGCTCGCCTGGGTCGCCAGCCCAGCAGCGTCCAGGCTGCCATTGCCGGCTGCGACCAAGGTTTCGCGCACGCTTTGCAAGGTATCGCCGGCCTGGCCGAGCGCAGATTCGGCGATCGTCATGGCATTGCGGCTGGCCTCCACCGAGCGTTGGTCGCTGGCAATGCGCTGCAGGGCGATGTAGGCACGCTCGGCGCGTGCAGCGCCGGCTGGGTCGTCGCTGGGCCGATTGATTCGCTTGCCAGTGGTCATCTGGGTTTGCGACGCGCTCAGGTCATTCTGACGCTGCTGCAGGGATTGGACCGCGGCAGTGTAGCGACTGCTGGTGGAAACTCTCATCGCGTTCCGATCGTTTTAGAGTGGACCGTGAAAATTACTGGTGGCGATGTCAATGCGCGACGCCCAGCATCGCATCGAACATCAGTTGCGAAGCCTGCAAGACTTTGGCCGCAGCTTGGTAAGCCTGTTGATACTGGATCAGACGCGCAGCCTCTTCGTCGAGGTTGACACCAACAGCGCCGCTGAGCGACGCGTCTGCCTGGGTCGAGAAGGTGCTGCTGTTGATGGCCGCCGCAGCAGCACCTTGGGCTCGCACACCCACCTGCGCGATGGCGCTGGCATAGGCATCACCGACGGTCTGGCCGTCGATCAATGATCTTGAAGCCATGCTGTCCAAGCGCAATGCGTTGCCGTTGTTCGCCGCAGGATAAGTCGTCGGCGCGATCATGAATCGGTCGCCCGCAATGGGCCGACCTGACAGCGAGATGGCCAGGCCGTCGTGGCTGATCGGCTGACCGACGACGAATCTGCCACTGGCGACCACGTTGCTGTCAACGTCCAACATTTGGTAACTGCCGCTGTCGTCGATAAAGCTCAGCGTGAACGGCGAATAGCCTGCCGCAGAAAAAGTTACCGTGTCGATGGCGTTGATCGTCGCCGAACCGGTGTTGGCCGGATTGGGGTCGCCGGTCACCGGGTTGGCTGCGGCCAGCCCGATCGGGTTCTTCAGCAACGCGGTCAGGCCAGACGCCGATGCGCTGACCGGTTTGAGCAAAAACGTGTCGCCAGCCGCTGGCAGATTGGCACCAAGATTGATCGCGAAACCGTCGATCACTTGTCCGTCAACCACTGGTTGGAAACGCTGTCCATCGGACAGGCGTGTCACGAGGTACTGACCGGCATTGGCCGGGTCACCACACAGTTGGTAATCGCTGGCCTTGAGCACCGACGCATCCATCAAGCTGATGGTGGGCTGTGCCAGCAGGTTGCCGCTGCCGTCCCTGGCATTGCCGGCATCGGGTTGCACCCGCGGGTCGGGGAAGGCAAACAGCGGTGTGCCGGGTCGTCCTTGCAGGTCCAGCCCCAATGCCTGCTGCTGATTGACCGCGCTGGCCAATCCGGTTACCAATTGTCCGACCCGGCAGCGGGCATCCCCCAAGTCGGTTAGCTGGAAGCTCAGCAAGCCGCCGATCAGGCCGCCGCCGATGGCCTGAGTGCCGAGCATCGCGATCCGGCCGGCGATCTGGATACCCATTGCGATGCACGAAGGATTGGCGGTATCAGGCCGCGCCACCAGCGCATGCGACGAGCCGGCTTGCACCAAATTTTGGCCGCTGGCGACGAAAAGGCTCGCGGTCTGGTCAGGTCCGATCAACGCGTGCACCTCCACCTGTTCACCGATCTGCTTGATCAGCAAGTCGCGCCGGTCCAGCAAGTCGTTGGGTGCTTGGCTGGCTGGGTTGGTGGCGGCGATGCTGATGTTGAGTCTGGCCAGCTGATCGGCCAAAGCATTGACCGTGCTGACCGACGCGCTGACATCGTTGTTGACGCCTGCTTGGCTCTGCTCTATCTGCAGGCTGACGCTGCGCACGAGCGATGCAAATCCTTCCAGCCGCCCCAACACCACTTGGCGTGCAGACAGGTCGGACGGCGCGGCGGCCAGATCGGCATAGGCATTGAAGATCTGCGTGGCGCTGCCACCCAGGCCGGCGTCACCGCTTGCGAACACCTGTTCCAGTTGCTTGAGCTTGTCGTTGCGAGCAGCATCGGCCGCCGCAGCGGCTGTCGCTGCCACGGCCTGGCTTGAAAGAAACAGGTTCGATGCCCGGGTCACCGAGGTCACCGTGACGCCGCGCCCGAGGTAGCCTGATCCCGCGTAGGCCGTGGCGGCGGCCGCTGCTTGCTGCACCGACTGCCGCGAATAGCCCGGCGTGCTGGCGTTGGCGATGTTGTTGCCGGTGGTCTGCAACTGGGCGTAGGCGGCAAACGCCGCCTGTTTGCCCAGGCTCATCAGCGACGTGGAAGACATGGTGACCGGGTGCCGAGCTTAGGTCAGGCCACGCCGCGCTGCAGCCGGAGCGCGGTGTTGATCACTCGGCCCAACTTGTCGGCGTAAGCCGGATCGGTCGCATAACCGGCTTTCTGCAAGCCCTGGGCAAAGCCCTTGGCATCGTTGCCAGCCGCCGCGACGGCCGCGTAACGCGGGCTGTCCTTCATCAGCCGCGCATAGTCAGCAAAGGATTCGGCCTCACTGCCGTAGGCGCGAAAGGTCTGCACCCGCTTCTGCGATCGACCGGCGATGAACTCGGTGGTCATCACGTCCACCGTGGGGCCGTTCCAATTGGCGCCAGCCTTGATGCCAAACAGGTTATGGCTGGGCATGCCATCGCGACCGATGATCTCTCGCTTGCCCCAACCAGTCTCAAGCGCTGCCTGGGCCAGCATGAAGGCCGCCGGGATACCCGTGGCCGTTGACGCGGCACAAGCTGCGTCGCTGTGCTGCTGCACAAACCCAGCTGCGCTCTTGTCGGGAATTTTGGGCGTGCTGGCCGGGTCGCTGACCATCGGCAGACTGTTGTTGGCACGGCTGGTGCTCGGAATCGGTCCGGGCGTCATGCCCATCTGGCGCTCGAGTTGGCGGGCGATGACCTCGGAAAGCCCGCCAGGACGACCTGCCATCTTGCTGGCAAGTTGGGCATCGAGCATTTCGGTGCCCAACTGAGTGCCGGCGTTGTCCATCAGGCCCGATGATGGCGTCGCCGCACGCATGCTCTTGAGCAATTGACCCAGAAACAGCGATTCGAACTGTTTGGCAGTTTCGCGAGCCGTCCCTTTAGGGTCCTGGTCGGCACGGTGGCGAAGCGTGTCGAGGCTGGTCGAGTCGCTGGCCAAACGAGAGGGACTGGCCCATGTTGGCGCTGAACCGATCAGGTCAGACGGATTCGTCAACATGTTCAGATCACCTCGAGTTCGGCATTGAGCGCACCGGCGCTCTTGAGGGCTTGCAAGATCGCCAGCAAGTCTTGCGGGGACGCGCCCAAGGCATTGAGCGCACGCACCACATCAGCGAGCTTGGCGCCAGCCGGCAGCTGCATCAGCGCCCCGCCCTGCTGCGTGATGGCGATGTCAACCTTCTCTGCTTTGACCGTCGTGCCACCCTGGCTGAACGCCGTCGGCTGGCTGACCACCGGCGTGGAATTCACCGTCACCGTGAGCGCGCCATGCGCCACCGCACAACTGTTGAGCGAGACCGCATCGTTCATCACCACCGACCCCGTGCGGGCGTTGATCACCACCCGCGCCGCCGGTCGTTCGAGACGGACCTCAAGGTTCTCGATGTCGGCCAAAAAGGCGACATGGTCGTTGGACCGTGTCGGCATCCGAACCCGGACCACCCGGCCGTCGATGGCCTGCGCGACGCCGTCGCCTTTGACCTCGTTGATCGCGCGAGCGACGGCGCGTGCAGTGGCGAAATCGTTGGACTGCAAGTCCAGTTGCAACATGCCGTTGTTCGACAGCATCGTCGGCACAGCGCGCTCGACCGTGGCGCCCTCGGGCACCCGGCCCGCGGCCAAGTGATTGATTTGCACCTTGCTGCCGCCCGCCGCGGCTCCAGCGCCACCGACGAACAGGTTGCCTTGGGCCAGTGCATAGATCTGCCCATCGGCGCCACGCAACGCGGTAGCCAGCAAGGTGCCGCCGCGCAGGCTCTTGGCATTGCCGGCTGAGGAAACGTTGACATCGATACGTTGGCCGGGCTGGGCAAAAGCCGGAAGATCCGCGGTCACGACCACCGACGCCAGGTTTTTAGGTTGCATCGTCACACCGGGCGGCAGCACGATGCCCGATTGCTGCAGGAAGGCCGCGAAGGCCTGCGGCGTGTAAGGCGCTTGGGTCGATTGATCGCCAGTGCCATCAAGTCCAAACACCAAGCCGAAACCGGTCAACTGGTTGGGCCGCACGCCTTGCACGCTCGCGACCTCCTTGATGCGAGCCGCCTGCGCCGGCCACCAGACTGCGGCGCTGGCCAAAAACAGGCAGAGACAGACCACCGCGCCCATCACGCGGTCGGCATTGAAAAAGATGGCTTTGGTTCTCATCGCCATCAGAACGGCATCACGCTTTGGAACAACCGCGCCATCCAGCCCATGGACTGAGCCTCGGCCTGCTGGCCGCGGCCGCGCTGTTCGATCCGCACATTGGCGATCTGGGTGCTCTGCACGATGTTGCCAGGCGCGATCGAACGCGGGTCGACCTGGCCTGAAAAGCGCAAAACATCGACATTGGCGTTGACGCCAATCTGCTTCTCGGCGGACACGACCAGGTGACCGTTGGACAGCACCTGCAACACAGTGGCCGTGACAGTGCCCGAGAAGTCGTTGCTGTTCTGGGTCGTGCCTTTGCCGGAAAAGCTGTTGGTGGCACTGCCCGAAGCAGTTGTACGGGTCAGGGCATTGGTGCGCAGAAGTGGCAGCGCGCTGAGACCTGCTGTCAAGGAGTCCGCGCGATCCACGGTGCTGATGCTCGTCTGCACCGCACTGACCTTCTCGGTGATGTTCACGGTCACGGTGTCGCCGACGATGCGCGCCCGGTGGTCCTCGAACAAGGGCCGATAGCGATTGCCTTGAAAGATCGCGCCATTGGCGGCTATTGATCCCTCTGCGGGCACCGGCAGCGCCGCCGTGGGAAACACCGTGTCGACCGTCGGCAGACGCGCCAAGGTCTGGCAACCGGCCATCAAGGTGGACAAACTCAGCAGCAAACCGCCAAACAGCCTGGGCTGCCAAGCGACGATCGCCGAAGCCTCTTGTGCGCGCATGCCCTGTTTCACAATTGCGCCAGCTTTTGCAGCATCTGGTCGGAAGTGGTCACGGCTTTGGAGTTGAGTTCGTAAGCGCGCTGTGTCTGGATCATCGACACCAGTTCAGCCACGACATTGACGTTGCTGGTTTCGACCGATCCCTGCGCGACTTGGCCCAATCCACTGGCGCCAGGGGCGCCGACAGCCGGTGTGCCCGACGCACCGGTCTCCCCAAAAAGGTTCTCGCCACGAGGCTCCAAGCCGCCAGCGTTGATGAACGCCGCCAGGTGCAACTGGCCGACGTTCTGCGGCGTTGTCTGGGCCGGCAGCGCCACCGTGACGACGCCGTCATTACCGATCGTCACCGATTGCGCGGTGGCCGGGATCGTGATGCCAGGCTGCACCACGTAGCCGCCATTCGTCACCAACTGGCCTTGCGCATTCAGTTGAAACGCGCCATCACGGGTATAGGCTGTGCTGCCATCCGGCATCTGGATCTGGAAGAAACCATTGCCGCGAACCGCCAGATCGAAGGAGTTTCCGGTCTGCTGCAGCGCTCCTTGCGAGAAATTTCGCGCCAGCGCCACCGGCCGGACGCCCAGGCCAATTTGAAGACCCGTGGGCAATGTCGTCTGCTCACCGCTGTTGGCGCCGACCTGGCGCAGGTTTTGGTAGATCAAATCCTCGAAGACGGCACGACCACTTTTGTAGCCATTGGTCCCCGAGTTGGCCAGATTGTTGGAAATGGCGTCCAGCGCGGTCTGCTGTGCCTCCATACCCGTCTTGGCTATCCACAGTGAACGGATCATCAAGATGCTCCCTTACAAATTTATTGGTTCAATGATCACGCTGGCTTGAACAGACTCAAGACATGAGAAACGGGCTGGAACCATGGCATTTAGAGCTTGTTGCCCCACGCCGAGGCCTGATCGGCAACTGCGGATCAGGTGTTGGCCAACAAGCGCGTGGCCGATTGCTCACGATCCTGTGAGGTTGACAAGATCTTCATCTGCTGTTCGTACTGGCGCGCAGCGGCGATCATTGCCACCATGGACTCCACCGGACTGACGTTGCTGCCCTCCAGCGCACCGGCCTGCACCAGCGCGCTTGGGTCGGCAGGCAGATCGCCCGTACCAGAGCGGAACAGACCGTCCTCGCCTCGAATCAGTGGTGCCTCTGGCGTCACCAACTTGAGACGTCCCAGGGTTTGCGAGCGCCCGTTGCCAACCACCGCGCTGACTGTGCCGTCAGCGCCGACCAGAACCTGGGCATTGGCCGGCACAGCGATGGGCCCGCCGTCACCGAGCACGCCCTGGCCGCTGCGGGTGACCAGCAAACCTTCGTTGTTGACCTCTAGCGCACCATTGCGGGTGTAGGCCTCAAGGCCGTCTACGCCATGCACTGCCAGCCAGGCATTGCCTTTCATCGCCACGTCAAGGTCGCGATGGGTGGCCTGCACAGGGCCCGGATCACTGTTGTAGCCCGGTGTTGTTTCGATCGAGAAGACGCGGGTGCTGGCGCCGTCGCCCAGCACCGGCACCGCACGAAAAGCTGTCAATTCGGCCCGGAACCCCGTGGTGGAGGCATTGGCCAGATTGTTGGCGAGCACGTCCTGGCGCAGCATGGCGGCCTTGGCGCCGGCCATTGCCAGGTAAATCACACGGTCCATGGACGATCCTGCCTTGGCGCTCGTTCAGTTAACGGGCTCAACGCATGCTGACCAAGGTCTGCATGATCCCGTCCTGAGTCTTGATCGTTTGAGCGTTGGCCTGGTAGATGCGCTGGGCGACCATCATGTTGACGAGTTCGGAGGTCAGGTCGACATTGCTCTCCTCGATCGATCCGGCCTGCAGCGAACCCAGGTTGCCCGAGCCAGGCGTTCCAGTGATCGGCACGCCGGACTTGAAGGTCGCGCCCCAGGTGTTGGCACCCAAGGGCAACAGGCCCTGCACGTTGCGGAAAGTCGCCATCTCAATTTGGCCAATCGGCGCGCTTTGGCCACTGGAATAAGTCGCCAGCACGACCCCGGTACTTTGGATCGCGATCGAACTGAGCTGCCCTGGCGGGAAGCCGTCTTGACTGACATTGGTCACGCCGAATGCCGCGCCATACTGCGTGGTGCTGCGCAGGTCGAGCTTGACACCGGTGATTGGGGTGGTGACCGCGCCATTGGCGCCGGTGGTTGCCGGCACATCGACTGTCACCAAGCCAGCCGGCAAAATCGGCGCACTGCCGTCAACCGGGAAGGTCAACTGGGTAATGGGCTGCGGATTGCCGGCGCCGTCAGGATTGACCGCCGTGCCATTGGCCGATGCGTAGACGCTCCAGGTATCTTGGGCTGATTTCTGAAAGTAATAGGTCATGGCCAATTCCTGACCTTTGACGTCATAACTGTTGACCGACGTCGCGCTGTTGTAAGTGCTGGCATCGGTGAAATCAATTCGCGGTGTCGCGCCAATGTCCGTGACCGTCGCAGTGGCGTTGAGGTTAAGCTGCAGCTTGACGTTGGATGTAGCACTGGGCGCGATGCCCGCCGTGGGCAAGGTCAGCGGCTGCGCCTGACCGGGTATCAGCGCACCCTGGCTGTTGGCGGGATACCCGAGCAGACGCAAGCCCGCACCGTTGGTGATAAAGCCAGCGCTGTCGACCTGGAACTGGCCATTGCGTGTGTAGGTCACCAAGCCATTCACGTCTTTGACCTGGAAAAAGCCCCCGCCATTGATCGCGACGTCCATTGCATTGTTGGTGGCGGAAATGCTGCCTTCGGAGAATTGCTGGGTTACCGACGACAGCGTGGCCCCCAGACCAATGTTGTCCGATCCGCCGCCGGCTGCACGTGCATAGACATCTGAAAATTCCGCCCGAGAACTCTTGGCACCCACGGTGCTGGCATTGGCAACGTTGTTGCCGATCACATCGAGGTTGCGACCTGCTGCGTTCAGTCCCGACACACCTACTTGAAAACTCATGACAAAAATCCTTGGGTAAGGGATGCACTTGCTGCCGCCATCAAGCGACCTGAGGGCCTGACACCCGAAGGCGTCAAGCGATGAGAGCCCATGACGGGCGGTGATCC
Source organism: Burkholderiales bacterium (assembly GCA_947448955.1). Lineage (GTDB taxonomy): Bacteria > Pseudomonadota > Gammaproteobacteria > Burkholderiales > Burkholderiaceae_C > Pseudaquabacterium. Next base: position 5,838 of record CANFPU010000059.1, on the reverse strand, counting down.
ATCAGTTGATTGCGGTGATGGAGGCAAAGGGAACCTTGCCACTGCGGGCCAATTCGAGCGTCAAGGCACTGCCGGTGGTGCTGATCGCACGGACCGTGTCGTGCATCAGCGCGGTACTGCCGACAGCCTGTGCGCCAAGACTGGCGCTGACCTTGAAGGAGTAGCCATCAACCTGGCCGATGTCACGCCCTGCGGGCCAGCTGAAGCTGTGCTGACCAGCGGTCTGGGCGCCCAGATTGAGCGAATCAACCGTCAAGCCTGATGCGTTCAACACGTCAATCCTGACCTGATCCGCCGCCGCATTGACCTCGAAGTTGCCGCTGACAGAACCATCGACGATCGACAGAAGTTTCCCGGGCAGCATCACATCGCGGCCTACCAGCGCAGCGCCCTGCAAGGCCTGCATTTGCAGGACACTAGTATTCAACCCGGTGATGCTCGCATTCAGGCTCTGAATACCACCCACAGTGCTGATCTGCGCCATTTGCGAGGTCATCTGCGCGTTGTCCACCGGGTTGAGCGGATCCTGATTCTTGAGTTGAGTGACCAGCAGTTTGAGGAACTGCTGGCCCATGTCAGCCGCGCTTTGCGTGGCACCACCCAAACCGACACCGGCACTCGAAACTGCGGCAGCGCCTTGACTCGTGGCAATCGTGTTCATCGGTGACTCCATTGACCAAGATCGTCAGGACTGGCCCATCTGCAGCGTCTTGAGCAGCAGATTTTTAGCGGTGTTCATCACTTCAACATTGTTCTGATAAGACCGGGAAGCCGAGATCATGTTGACCATTTCATCGACTGGACTGACGTTGCTGTAAGTGACATAACCCTGCTCATTGGCGGCGGGGTGACCTGGGCTGAAGACCGAACGGCCTGCACGGTTGTCCTCGGTCACGTTACTGACCTGAACCCCAGCCGCTGTCTCCTCGCCCATCATCAAGGTCTGGAAAACCACCTGCCTGGCCTTATAGGGCTGACCATTGGGCCCGGCGACTGTGTCCGCGTTGGCCAGGTTGCTGGCCACCACATTCAGACGCTGGGTTTGCGCGCTCGCTGCGCTACCGGACACATCGAAAATCTTGAACATGCTCATAGGTGTCCATCCACGCAGCGCTGGCGGGTCCTCAAATCAACGATTTCGAACGAGGCGATCATCCTTGGCTCGGGCTCTTCATCGCATCAAACATCGAGCGCAAGCTGGCGTTGATGAAGCGCAGCGTGGCCTCGTACTTCACGCTGTTGTCGACAAAACTGGCCCGCTCTCGATCAAGATCAACTGTGTTGCGGTCGATTGAATCCTGCGCATGGTGGGCATACAACAAGGCCGGCGGATCACCCAGGCTGGCCGAACTGTGGGCTGCATGGGTGACCATCAGGCTGTCGGCGCCGCTTGCAACGCCAGTGGCCTGGCGTAGCGCGTTGGCGAAATCCATCTCCCGAGCCTGATAGCCTGGGGTGTCGGCATTGGCAATGTTGCTGGCCATCAGACGCTGGCGCTCTGCCCGCAACACCAGGGCTTGCGATTGGAAATCAATCGCGCCACTCAGACCTTGCATCACACCTCCCTATGGCGCCGATCAACGCGATCGAACGAGGCCATTGTGCGCAGGCCGATGTCGCAACATGAATCCGAAAAGAAGCCGCAAAAGCGCGCATTTCGAATCACCGCCTTTCGATCTCAGACCTGAGCATCAGACCCGTGAGAAAGTCAGCGCTTCAACACCAACAGGCTTTCGCCACAAGGTCTGGCCAGCACTTGCGCGCTAGTTGGATCAAGCCCTGGTGGACTGCTGCAATCGTGCTTTGGTTGGGCACCGGTGCAGCATCGGGCGAGACCTTTGCACTACCCGACTCGCTGGTGATCGCGATCAAAGGTATGGCGCACGATGCCGCCTTCGGGGCGTTGGGCGGCAGCTTGTCACCCGCTGGTGTCGTGGTATTGCTGGGCCACATCGACTCAAACATGAAACTCGCACCCTGCCAGAAAATCGAGCCCTACCTGCATGCCGGCGCACCAGTGCTGGGTCGAAGCCACATCGGCCTACGCTGCGTGCAGGGCGACAAGGCGTGGCAGGTCAGCCTTCCGGTCACCATCCAATGGTGGGCGGCATCGTTGGTGGCGAGCACGACCCTGCCCGCGGGGACCGTGCTGGAGGCTCGACATTTGGTGGTGCGTGATGTCGACATCGCCGCACGCGCCGGGCGCATCATGGACGATGTGGCCAGCGTCATGGGCCGCACGTTGACGCAGCGCCTGCTCGCCGGCGAAGCGTTGCGCGAAAACGATCTGAAGCCACGTCACTGCTTCAACGCTGGCGACAAAGTGCAAATCCTGGCGGCCGGTCCTGGCTACTCGGTATCGAGCGAAGGCCAAGCGCTGGGTCCAGGACTGGAAGGTCAGACCGCTCGGGCGCGTACTGAAGGCGGACGCATCGTCACCGGCATTGCGGCCCGCGAGCGACGCATCGAACTGACACCATGAGCACCGATCCGCGCTGGCGTGGTCAAGACGCCAGCCATCAACCGGCAGCGGATCGACAATCCTCGTCCGAGACCCTCAAGTCCCGATCCACCAAGCCGATACCCGTCGCATGTCTCATAGGTTGGGTCACATCTGACCCACGCTACAGGAGTCCATCATGAAAATTGGTCAGCTCGAAAAAACCCCTCACCCCACCGCCATCGGCGAACCGAAGCCCGGCACTGTGCCAACTTCGATCGACGCCAAACCGCCAACGGCAAGCGTCCAACTGGCGCTGTCGTCCACCCTTTCTCAACTCGCCGGCAATGTCAGTGATGGCGCCTTCGACACCGCCAAAGTGCAGCGCATCAGCGATGCCATACGCGACGGCAAGTTCCAGATCAACCCCGGCGCGATCGCTGACAAGCTCATCGCCAATGCCCAGGAGTTGATGGGCCATGACAAACCGCGTTGATCCACAGACTCTTGTGGCATGAGCCAGTTCAACGACAAGGCCAGCAAGAGCATCCAGGAGGCGCTCGAGCCGCTGGTCGCCCATGTTGAACAACGGCTTGAGGCCTTGGCGGGTTCGCTGCGTCAGCGAGACATCTTGGCCATCGAGCAGCAAGCCGGTGACCTGCACCAGGCCTTGGCCACGGCCGTCGAATCCTTCATCCATGCGGCGCGCCACGGCGGCGTACCCGACACGTTGCGACTGCGCCTGACACGCGCCAGTGCCCAGCTCGCGCGGCAGCGCGAGGCGCTAGCGCGTGCCACGGCAGCGCTCGATCGTGCGGTTGATGTGCTACTGCCAGGATGCCTGCCGGCCGCCCGCATGTACTCTGACAAAGGCCTCACGCTACCAACCAGCCGCCACGACTCGCTCAGCGCTTGATCCCATCAGGACAAGCGCCGCGCGGGCGTCAATGAAGCTGGCTCGAAGACGCACCTGCCACAGGCCCCGCGACGAACAGTTGACCCACATCGACGGGGTCAAACCGGTACATCACCCCACAGAAATCGCAACCTACCTCGGCTTCGCCACGTTCTTCAATCAGCGAATCGAGTTCTTCGGCACCCAGGCTACGCAGCATGTTGGCAACGCGTTCGCGCGAGCATCGGCAAGCAAAGCGAGGCTGCAGAGGTTCGAAAACGCGCAACGTCTCCTGCCAAAACAGCCTGTGAATGATCTGCGCGGGTTGCAGCGTCAGCAGTTCCACTGCCGTCAAGGTCTCGGCCAACATCGCGATCCGGTTGAAATCCTCATTGCGGCCAATCTGGTCTTCATCAGCGCTCACCAGCACCTGCCCTGCCAAGTTGGCGCCGCCGGAGATAGGCAGTCGCTGGATCAGCAAACCTGCAGCGACCGAGTCGTCAGCGGCCAGCACCAAGCGGGTGTCGAGCTGCTCGGACTGCAGCATGTAGTGCTCGAGCACTTCGCTAAGTTTTTGCAAGGGTTCACGTTGGTCGCCATGCAGTGGGACCACGCCTTGGTAAGGCTGCTGACCCGGCAACCGATCCAGCGGATCGAGCGTGATCGCACAACGACCCTGGCCATTCAGATTGAGCATGGCCTCAAGTTTGGCCTCGGCAGCGATATCGCCGACCACCTTGGCGGTCACCCGGAAACTCAGATCGGGCTGGGTTTCAGCCACGGCCAGCTTGACCGGACCGTCACCCTGCATCTGAAGAACCAGCGCGCCGTTGAACTTGAGATTGCCCTGCATCAGCACGCCCGCCGCTGCCATTTCGCCGAGCAATGCACGCACAGGTGGCGCAAAGGCGTGTCCACCATCGCTGACGCTGACACGGCGCGCCAACACCTCGCGCCAACTCGCGCCCAAGCGCACCAGCACGCCGCGAACCGGCAGGCCTTCAAACAGGAACTTCTGCAGCAGATCCATCGTCAGGCGATGCGCTTGAGCCGACTGGCATGGCGACGCTGTTGCGCGACATAGTGCTCAGCGTTGAGCTTGAGCCGCGCGATCTGATCAACCGTGAGTTCGCGAACCACCTTGGCCGGCGCCCCGAGGATCAGCACGTTGTCAGGGAATTGCTTGCCCTCGGTGACCACTGAACCGGCGCCGACGATGCAATGACGGCCAATCCGCGCGCCATTCATGATCACGCATTGGATGCCTACCAGTGAGCCATCACCGATGGTGCAGCCATGAAGCATCACCTGATGACCAATCGTCACGCCGTCCCCAATCACCAGCGGCTGACCAGCATCGGTGTGCAGCACACTGCCATCTTGAACATTGCTGTCGCAGCCGATGCTGATGGTCTCGTTGTCGCCGCGCAGCACCGCACCGTACCAAACGCTGGCGTTCTCGGCCAGGATCACCCGGCCCATCACCTGGGCACTGTCGGCCACCCAGGCCGAGGCATGGATGTCGGGCACGTCGTCTTCAAGTTGGTAAACCGCCATGGCAGGATCTCATCAGTTTGCAGCCTATGATTCTAGGGATGTCCCTCAGACCTCGCGCATTGGCGCTGCTTGAACTCCGAGATCCGGCTACCAAAGCCGAAAAAACCCGTGCGCTGATGGCGGCGGTGCAGAGCGGCCAAGTCGCGCTTGACCGCCAAGCCGAGTTGGCTACGCCACCAGGTCTGCCAGGCCGTCCAAGCCTGCCCAGGCTGGTGGCTGCGACGGAGGTACCGCGCCGGTCACCCTTCACACCCCAAGGCCGTGCCGCACTGATCCACTCAATCTGTCACATCGAATTCAACGCCATCAACCTGGCGCTAGACGCGGTCTGGCGCTTTGCCGGCATGCCCGAGGGCTATTATCTGGACTGGCTGAAGATCGCTGCCGAGGAGGCATTGCACTTCACGCTGCTGCGCGAGCACCTACTGACCTTGGGCCAGGATTACGGCGATTTCGATGGCCATGACGGGCTCTGGCAAATGGCTGAATCCACCGCAGGCGACATCGTCGCCAGGATGGCGCTGGTGCCGCGAACGCTGGAAGCGCGCGGGCTGGACGCCACGCCGCCGATTCAGGACAAGCTCGGCCGCGCCGGAGACGCCCGCGCAGTGGAGATCCTCGACATCATCCTGCGTGACGAAATCGGCCATGTTGCGATCGGCAACCACTGGTATCGCTGGCTGTGCAGCCGTGACGGGCATGACGCCGAGGCGCTGTATCCGCAGTTGGTGGCACGCCACTCGGCACCCAGGCTAAGGCCGCCCTTTAACTTGGCGGCGAGGCGGGCGGCTGGTTTCAGCGAGTCGGAACTGGATACGCTGAAACCGTAGCGGGGGTCCTCGGTTTCATCGCGATGACGCAAAAGCGTCTGGCCCGTCAAAGGCGCCAAACGGAGTTGGCGCCAGAGACCGCTGTCAAAGTATGGCGGCAGGGCGCTCAGCGGCGT
>CANFPU010000058.1 GCA_947448955.1 Burkholderiales bacterium | reverse complement strand
GTTCTGCTTCGCCACTGGCAACACGGCCAAACTTCGCAAACTCAACTGCGGGCTGATCGAAGTCGGACGCGACGCCGATTTCGTCTTCATGGATCGGGCTCAGCATACGGCCGGCCGCAGCTTGCTCGAGAGCGTCGAGCTGGGTGACATTCCAGGCATTGGCATGGTGATGATCGATGGCCTGGTGCGTGCCGGACGCAGTCGCAACACGCCGCCAGCGCAAGCAGTCCCCATCGTCGTCGGCGGGCACTGAAAGGCTGAACACCGGGCAGCCTGCCTCCCGCTTCGCCCGCGCTTATTCCAGCGTGATCGAGGCGAGGAAAGCGACGCTGCGGGTCTGGGTGTTGTCAGCATCAGCGCCAATCGCCACGCCCACCAGCGGCGGCACGGTGCTGGTTTCATCGCCGAACAGCAGCAGGAAATCGGCCGCCAAGTCGCGCTGCTCCCAGACCCATTCGTGGAGCGGCGCATCTGGACCGCGCAGGACGATCTCGCGGATCCTGCGGGTGAAGGCGTTGTCGAGCGAAGTCCCGGCCTTCAAATGGCTGTCCCAGACATAGCACACGCTGGCAGATGGCAGATGCTCGCCGGCGCTCAAGCGGGCGATCCGCAGCAACTGGCGGTCCATGAACGGCAAAGCCGGCAGCGGCAGATCAAACATCGCGCAGACTTTCGCCGGCGAATCGTCGCCGGCCTTGTGCAGCAGATCGGACGCCGGGTTGGGTTCATCGAGCCGCCAGCGCCAAGTCAGCTTGTGCGAACCGGCCGGCAGATCCACCAGCGTGTGCGCGAGATTGCCGTACGAGGCCTGTGCTTCGATGCGCAAGACCCGCTGGCCTTCTAGGCTGAGCACCGAGAAGCGTGTGTAGGGCTTGCTCTGCCTGGGCAACCCCAACACGCGCCAGGGGGCGGGAGGCGCTTCTGCCGCACTGATCGGTGGTGTAAGCCAGGGCCTGTGCGATTCAGGCTCGGCCGATGCCGCAGAAAAACACAGTATCAGCATCGCTGCTGTTGTTCTTGCCCGCATCGCTAAGGCCCTCCCCGGCCAGCCGAACGGCATGGTGCAACCGCAGGCGGAAAGGTCTGCGCTGCGACGCGGCGCCAGGCTGCCGGCTTAACAGCCTCACAGCCCACAGCCCACAGCCCACAGCCTCACAACTCCATAACTCCATAACCGGAGAGGCTGATCGCCGTCAGGGCATCATCGCACGGTCAGCCGCCGCTGGGGCGTCTGTCTGTCAGCGTGGTGCCATGCGGATCGCGCCGTCCAATCGCACGCTTTCGCCGTTGAAGTAGCCGTTGGTGACCATGAACTCGGCCAGCGCAGCGTACTCGTCGGGGTCGCCCAAGCGCTTCGGGAATGGCACGGAAGCCGCCAGCGCGGTCTTCACATTCTCGGGCGCGCCTTGGAGCAGCGGCGTGTTGAACAAGCCCGGCAGAATGGTGTTGACGCGAATGCCTTCGCTCATCAGATCACGCGCGATCGGCAGCGTCATGCCGACAACCCCGGCCTTGCTGGCCGAGTAAGAGGCCTGGCCCATTTGGCCGTCTTGCGCCGCAACGCTGGCGGTGTTGACGATGGCGCCCCGCTCACCACCGTCCAGCGCCGGCAGGCTCAGCATGCCGGCAGCACTCTTGGCGATGCAGCGAAAGGTGCCGATCAGGTTGATCTGGATGATGCGCTCGAAGTTGGCAGTCGGAAATGCGCGAATCTCGCCAGTGACCTTGTCACGGCTGGCGGTCTTGATCGCGTTACCGGTGCCAGCGCAGTTGACCAGGATGCGTTCTTGGCCGATCGCCGCACGCGACTTGACAAACCCAGCGTCGACCGATTCTTCCTTCGTCACGTCGACATGGCAGAACACGCCACCGATCTGTGCGGCCAGCGCCTCGCCAGCGGCCGCGTTGAGGTCAAACAAGGCAACTTTGACGCCAGCCGCGGCCAATCGGCGCGCCGTGGCAGCGCCCAGGCCCGAAGCGCCACCGGTGACAACAGCGGAAATCGTTGAATCGAGTTTCATGGCGAGCAATCTATAGAGGTTGAGACAAGCGGGGGACGATAACCGCAGCCGATGGCCATGCCATCGTCCAAATCGACGAAGTTGAAAACGGGACGGCCAGGCTGGCCTGTCCAGCCCCGGGCATTCACTGTTCGAGCTTGATGTTGTGGTCAACCACCATCTGCTTCCAGTAGGCCAGGTCGGACTGGATGCGCAGCGAGAAGTCTTCGATCGGACCTGATGCCGGCTCAAGCCCGAAGCCGCTGAGCTTGGCCTGCACTTCAGGCAATCGCACCACGCGGTCGAGCGATGCACGGATCTTGTCGACCACCTCCTTCGGCGTCTTGGCGGGCGCGAACGTGCCGTACCAGCCGACCACATCCAAGCCTTTGTAGCCCTGCTCAGCAAAGGTCGGCACCTCAGGCAGTACGGCCGAGCGCCGTGGGCCGGCCACCGCATAGACCTGAACCTTGCCCGACCGGACGAATGGCAAGGTCGTGGCCAGATCAGTGAAAGCCACCAGCACCTGGCCGCCCAACATGTCGTTGAGCATCGGCGCCGCGCCCTTGTAAGGGATCTGCGTGGTCCTGATCTTGTGGGCGGCGTTGAAGATCTCGGCATAGACATGCGACGAGGTCCCTGCGCCGTAAGTGCCGTAGCCGTACTTGCCCGGGTTGGCCGAGGCCACCCCGATGTAGTCCTTCATCGATTTGATCTGCGGGTCGGTGGTCGCGAAAATGGACAGCGCACCGGCGATGCGAACCAGCGGTACGAAGTCTTTTTGCACGTCGTACTGCAGTTTGGGATAGAGCGCCGGGGCCTGAACCATCTGGCTGATGCCCAACAGCAGCGTGTAGCCGTCAGGCGCCGACCGAGCGACAAACTGGTTGCCGATCATCCCGCCTGCGCCAGCCCGGTTGTCGACGACGACGGTTTGCTTCCATTCCTTGGCCAGGTGTTCGGCCAGCACCCGGGCCAGCACGTCGCCCATGCCACCGGCGGCGAACGGCATCACCAAGGTTACCGGTCGGTCGGGATAAGCGATATCGGCAGCGCTGGCAGGCGGCGCCAGCAGCACGGCACCGGCCAGCAAGAGCAGCGCCTTCAGGCGGCGGGGCAAGGACATCATCGACTCCGTTTCGTGAGGACGGGTCGATGCAGCCGACCCACACAGATGCTACGAAGCGGCCGATCGGTCGGCAATCGTCGGATCCGACTATCCCTCGGCCTGCTTGACCTTGCTGGTTCACCACAAAACTCGCTCCGTCTCGCACCGTCGCGTCCAATCTCGTCTGATCGGACGAGACCTGCGCGCCAGCGCGGTCGCTAAAGTGATCGGTTCAACATGCCCTTGCACAGCCCATGAACACCACCCCTCTGCCCCTTCGCGCCGGCCAACTGACCGTTGCCGGCATGTTCCAGCAACAGGTCGCACGCCATCCCGACCGGGTCGCGCTCGAGTGCGAGGGCCGTCAACTGAGCTACCAGGCGCTGGCCCGGCGCGTCGACAGCGTCGCAGGCGCACTGTTGGCACAGGGTCTGCAGCGAGGCGACCGCATGGCGATCCTGTCCGAGAACCGGCTGGAATACGCCGAGCTCGAGATGGTTGCAGCCCAACTCGGTCTGGTGCTGGCCTGCCAAAACTGGCGCCAATCCGACAGCGAACTCGAATACTGCATACGGCTGGTCTCGCCCAGGATCCTGTTTTACTCGGCGCGCCAGGCCGATGCGGTCGGCCGGATAGACCACGGCGTCGCCCAGACCATCAACCTGGACCAATCTTATGAAGCACTGGCCAGCGGCGCGGCTTCAGCGGCCGACCCCAGCGCGCCAGATCTGGACCCCGAGACTGGCCTCGTGATCCTCTACACCAGTGGCACCACCGGCATGCCCAAAGGCGCGCTGATCAGCCAGCGCGCGATGATCGCTCGTAGCGTGATCGCCAGACTTGACAGCCCCGTCCAACCCGGTGACAGCTTCATCGCCTGGGCGCCGATGTTCCACATGGTCTCGACCGACACGGTCTATGCCACCTTGATGAGCGGCGGCAAGGTGATCGTGATGGACGGGCTCGAGGTCGAGAAGCTGGTCGAGGTCACTTCGCGCGAGTTCATCGGCCACCTCACGCTGATGCCCGGGATGATCGATCGCGTGATCGAAGAAATCGACCGCAGTGGGCTGAAGCCCAAGGGCGCGAGGTCGATCGGCTGCATGGCCGACCTGGTGCCAGCAGCGCAAATTGCGCGCGTCACCACGCTGTACCAGGCGCCGTTTCGCAACTCCTTTGGCTCGACCGAGACCGGCGGCGCGCCGGCCAGTCGCGGCACGATCGCGGTCGGCGTCTGGCCCGAGAGCCTGTCCAAGCAGCAGAATTCTCACTGCCAGATCAAGCTGGTCGACGAGAACGATGTCGAGGTCGAAGATGGCCAACCGGGCGAACTGGCGTTCCGCGGCCCCAGTCTTTTCAGCGGCTACTGGGACGCCGACGAGACCAACGCGCAGGACTTCAGGCAAGGCTGGTTCCACATGGGCGATGTCTTCGTCCGCAATCCCGATGGCACGCTGGACTTCGTCGATCGACGCAAGTACCTGATCAAATCAGGTGGCGAGAACATCTACCCGGCCGAAATCGAACGGGTCCTGCTCGCTGATGCCCGGGTGTTGGAGGCGGTGGTCGTTCGCCGACCCGATGCACGCTGGGGCGAGGTACCGGTCGCCTTCGTCGCCAGGCTCGACGAAACACTCAGTGCAGACGACGTCAAATCACTGTGCCGAGGCAAGATCGCCGGCTACAAGCTGCCCAAGGACGTCGTCTTCATCGGCCTGGAAGAGTTCCCGCGCAGCACCACCGGCAAGGTCAAGCGTCACGAACTAGAACAGCGGCTGGGCGCGGCTCGCTTGCACGCCGCCAGGTAGCCCAAGTCACTGCGCCAAGTTACTGCTGGCGCAGAGCCGCCCGAAGTTCGCCCGCTGCATCGGTGACCTGGTCATCGCCCAGTTCGAACACCACTTTGTGCAGCAAACCGGAGAACTCGAACGGCGCCTCGAATTCACCGACAGAAGGCTTGGGCGCACGGCCGATCTCCAGTCCAATGAACGAAGATTGGGCCCGATAGGTCTGCGGCAGCACCACGCTACCGCAGCGCTCACCGTTGATAAACAGCGTGCCTTCACCACGGTACTCACCGGTCTTGGTCATCTCATAAGCGAGCTCGCAGCGGCCCACTGGCACGGGCCGAGTCGAGCGCACGATGTGGTGCCGGTTGACGAAGTTGTAGTCGTGAACCAGATGGCCGTCCTGCAGGTACAGCGCGTAACCGCCGCACCAATCGCCCTGCGCGATCAGCACCCCGCTGGCCCCGCCCTCAGGCAATTCGACATGGGCGGTGATGCGGTAAGAGCGGTTGCGTATGTCGGGCGCTGCCGCCTGCGCGATGCGCCCGCAACCGGGCAGCAACACCCAGTGCCGGCGCGCGGCGACACTGTAGGGATTAGAGCTGACGAACCGATTCAAGGTGTCGTTCATCGGCAGCACCTGGCAGGCACCAGCCTCTGAGAACCAACGCCTGACCATGTCCTGCAGCCGGGCCGGCTGTTTGTCTGCCAAGTCATTCATCTCGTTGAAGTCTTTGTCGAGGTGGTAAAGCTCCCATTGGTCAGCGTCAAAAGAGGTCCCAGGGCGGTGCCAGGTGACCGCCTTCCAGCCGTCGTGCCAGATGCCCCGATGCCCCAACATCTCGAAATACTGGGTCCTTTTGCGGGTCGGCTCTGTCGGCGCGGCGAAGCTATAGGCCAAGCTCGTGCCTTCGAGCGGTTGCTGGGTCACGCCGGCGATGGCCTCGGGCGGCATGACGCCGGCGAGTTCCAGCACGGTCGGTGTGATGTCGCAGACATGGTGGAACTGGTGACGAATGCCGCCACGGTCGGTGATCCGCTTGGGGTAGTGCAGGATCAACGGATCTCTGACGCCGCCGCCGTGGGTGTTTTGCTTGTAACGCTTGAGCGGCGTGTTGCCCGCCATGGCCCAGCCCAACGGGTAATTGTTGTTCAAGTGGGCTTGGCCGATCTGATCGATATGCGCGAGGTTGTCCTCCAACGTGTCGCGAACGCCGTTGAAATAACGCAGCGCGTTGACCGTGCCAAAGGGCGAGCCTTCCTGACTGGCGCCGTTGTCTGAGATCAGCGCGATCACCGTGTTGTCGAGTTTCCCGGCCTGCGCCAGGTAGTCCAACAGCCGACCGATTTGCAGATCGGCGTGCTCGAGCATCCCGGCAAACGCTGCCTGCAGTTTGACCGCGAGGCGGCGCTCGCCATCGCTGAGCAAATCCCAGGCTTTGACCCCGGCGTTCCGCTCCGGCAACACCGTGTCGGCCGGCACGATGCCCATGGCTTTCTGACGCGCCAAGCGCTCGCTGCGGGTCACGTCCCAGCCCTTCTCGAACACTGGCACGTACTTGTCGATAAAAGCCGCCGGGGCATGGTGCGGCGCATGCTGGGCGCCAAGACAGAGGTAGAGAAAGAATGGCTTGTCCGGCGTGACCATCTGCTGCGCCCGGATGAAGCCAATCGAGGTATCGACGATGTCCTCGGAGAGGTGATAACCCTCCCGATCAGGGGCCTCGATATGGTGATTGTCGAGCGTGAGTTCTGGATGCCACTGGTTGGTCTCGCCTTCCAGAAAGCCGTAAAAACGATCGAATCCGCGCTGCAAAGGCCATTGGTCGAAAGGCCCTGCTGGCGAGGTCTCGAAGGTGGGCGTCAGATGCCATTTGCCGGTGGCAAAGGTGTTGTAGCCCTGCGCCCGAAGCATCTCGGCCAATGTGCCAGCGCTGCGCGAGATGCGTCCGCGCATGCCCGGAAACCCCAAGTCCCAGTCCGCCAGTCCGCCCATCCCCACCGAGTGATGGTTGCGTCCGGTCAGCAGCGCGGCGCGCGTCGGCGAGCACAGCGCGGTGGTGTGGAAGTTGGTGTAGCGCAGCCCGCCTGCGGCCATCGCATCGATGTGCGGCGTCGCAATCTCAGACCCATAACAGCCCAGATCGGCAAAGCCCATGTCGTCAAAGACGATGTAGATCACGTTGGGTGCGCCAGCGGGCGCCCGGGCTGGTGCGGGCCAGAAAGGCGTCGACTCATCGGTCGTGTGGCCGATCGTCGCTTGACGGGTTTGTTCGTTCATAGCGTGTCCTAAGTTGGTCAATGGGTCGCAGCCGGGGCCGCACAACGGAAACCCATGTGCCCGGTGGTGGCCATCGGGTCGTTCGAACTGCGCGCAGCGACCCGGTAACGGAAGCAGTAGCTCTCGTGGCACAGAAAACTGCCGCCGCGGATCACGCGACGACGGCCTTCGGCCGGCCCCACCGGATCGGCAGGAGGCGATGGGTCGGGCTCAGCACTGAACCAGTCGGCACACCACTCCCATGCATTGCCGCACAGATTGTGCAGTCCATAGCCGTTGGGCGCGTAGGCGTGCACCGGCGCCGTGCCATAGAACCCGTCATCGAGCTTGTTGTGGCGGGGAAACCGGCCCTGCCAGATGTTGCAACGGTGTTCGCCATCCGGCACCAAATCGTCGCCCCAAGGGTAGCGTCGACCTTGCAAGCCGCCGCGCGCCGCGAATTCCCACTGTGCCTCGGTCGGTAAACAGGTGCCGGCCCAGCCGCAGTAAGCCATCGCATCGTGCCAAGACATGTGCAACACCGGATGATCTTGGCGCCCCTCGAGCGTCGACCCCGGTCCCTCCGGCTGGTGCCAGCATGCGCCGGGGACCTCGCGCCACCAAGGCGCGTCGGCCACACCTCGGGTCGGCTCAAAATCGTCGGGCAGCAGTCCGGCGAAGACGAAGCTCGCGCCCATCTCCTCGGCCAAGCTGACATGGCCGGTGGCGGCGACGAAGCTGGCAAATTCACGGTTGCTGACCGCCGTGCGAGACATCATGAAGGGCGACAACTGCACCAGCCTGGACGGCCCTTCGCCATCGGCCGGCTCGCCCTCCTGCCGGTCGCAGCCCATCCGGAACAGCCCGCCTGGGAGCCTGACCATGCCACGCAGGTCGGCGCCGTTCGACACGGCCGCCGCAGACGCCCCCGCAAAGCCCTGTGCGTTGGCAACCGGCGGCGGGCAGCAACTCATCCCGGGCTGAACAGGTTGCGCGTCCCATCGTGGCTGACGCGACCCGGACGCCCGAGAAAATCCTCGGTCTGCATTGCGGCCCAGAGGTCCAGATCGGGTGCGGTGTTGGCGATGAATCGGGACCCGTCGTCCAAACGGCCAATCACGATGGCGCTGCTCGGGCCTTTCTGGTCATGGGTCACCGTGTAGGTCTCGATGCTCGCAGCGCCCTCAGCCAGATCGACAAAGCGCGGGTGCGGCACCTGGTCGAGTTCGGCCTGGTACGACGCTGGGTCGCGTGGCGCAAACGGCTTGGTGGGCGGCTCGGTCGAGTAGATGCCGGCCGAGTGCTTGGTGATGTAATTGCCGTTGGCGGTCACCAGCCCTCGCATGCCGGGCTTGGCCCGCACACGCTGCATCATCTCGGCGATCGAATGGCTGACGTAGTTGTTGCCCGGGCCGCCAAAGTAAGGCAAGCCGCCCGTGATGGTCAGGCCACGCGGATCATCGAGGGCCAGACCCAGCGAGGCACAGCCGATCTCGACCGCCGACGCGAAGCAACTGTAGACATCGAAGGCGCCGATGTCAGCTAGCGTCGTGCCGGCCATCTCGAAGGCCTGCTCGAACACCTTGACCATTGCCGGCGACGAGTGATAGTCGCGCCGATCGCTGATGTACCAGTGGTCATGGGCATCGGCGCAACCGTGCAGATAAACCCATTTGTCGCGCGCGATGCCGAGTTTGCGAGCCACCGCAACGCTGGTGACGATCACTCCGGCGCCCTGGTCGATGAAAGCGTTGGCGCTCATCAACCGTGTGTAGGGGAAGCTGATCACCGGGTTGTCGGCGCGAACCTGCGAGATCTGCGCCGCGCTATAGCCCGCTCGCCGGTCAGCCAGCGGGTTGGCTGCAGCCACCGCCGCGAAACGCGCCAGCAGTTCACCCATCGCCGCCTGGTGTTGTGCAATGCTTCGACCTTGCGCGCCCCGGATCGCGTTCTCGATCATCGGGTAGGTATAGATCGCCGCACGCGCGCCATGGCGTTCCTCGACCTCAGACCAACCCCGTTTAGCCACACCCCAGTTCTCGAACGAGCCGCCCGGGTCCTCGCTCCAATCCAGCGCAACACCACCCCGTTGCGCCGCTTTCTGGGTGGCCAGCGCCTCGGCGCCGACCACCAAGGCCGCGCCGACCTCACCGCGCGTAACCGCCTCACAGAGCCGATTGATGCTCCATTGCGGCATGTTGCCGCCGGGATGGGTGTAGACCAGCCGCTTGGCCTGTCCGGCGCCGATGCGTCGCGCCAGCGACAGCGGCGGGTTGGTATTGCGCCCGAAAGGAGAGGCAAATCGGGGACTGGTGTCGGCAAACAAGCGGATCACCGCGATGCTGTCGAGCTCGGCCAGCAGCCGCTCCCCTGCCCCGCTGTCTTCGGCGGCCAGCCTGGCCACCCGGGCCATCAGGTCGATCGGCGCGAGCGCCGCCTTCGGGTCAGGTTCGCGCTGGGTTAATTGGGCACTGCCGACCAGCACCGGTATCCGGCTTTCGTCCATCTTGTCTCCTGGGTTACTGCGCTGTCGAGCGAACCCACAGGCTCCCGGTCGCAGCGATCGACGGCATGTTATGCGTCTGCCGTCCGCCACGCGTCGTCCGAAACGACGAACGGTTGCCGGCCGGCTGAGCTTCTCGACGCTGAGCTTGGCGCGCCAAGTTCGTCGGTTTCGACGATGGGGGTCGAGCCGCCGAGGGGCGAACATCGAACGCTGCAGCAAGCGAGGGCTGCAGACCGCCCGCAAGCGCCAGGACAGCCGGCACCAAGAGACGAACGATGCACATGACCCGTTGGCCGTCCTGGTGTTTAGCCAGCAGTTTTAGCCAACAGTTTTAGCCGACAGGTTCAGCCGCCAGCTGACCACCACCATTTCCGCCTCAGGAGCCCCGAATGAGTGAGTCCCAAGTCCTGACCGAACTCGACGCCGGCGTGCTGACGCTGACCTTGAACCGCCCCGACAAGCTCAACGCCTACACCGCGCAGATGGGGCGCGAACTCGCTGCCGCGTTCCGTCGCGCCGACACCGATGACGCGGTGCGGGTCGTGATCGTCACCGGCGCGGGCAAGGGTTTTTGCGCTGGCGCGGACATCTCAGGGGGCGCGGACAGTTTCGGCGGCAACCCGACGACCAAGGTCTTCGGTGACGCTGACGCACCGCGCAACGGCAGCAGTTTTATTGAGGCCATCTTTGATTGCCGCAAGCCGTCGATCGCCGCGATCAATGGCGCGGCGGTCGGTGTCGGCCTGACCCTGACCTTGCCCATGGACATTCGGCTGGCATCCACCGGCGCCAAGTTCGGCTGCGTCTTCACCCGCCGCGGCTTGGTACCCGAGGCTGCTAGCGCTTGGTTCCTGCCGCGCATCGTCGGACTGCCGCAGGCGCTGCGCTGGTGCTACTCGGGTCGGGTATTCGACGCGGCCGAGGCCTTGCGCGGTGGCCTGATCGAGTCGGTTGAATCGCCCGAAGGCTTGCTGGCCCGCGCACAGGAGATCGCGCGCGAGATCGTCGACCACACCGCGCCAGTCGCGGTGGCGCTGACGCGCCAGATGCTGTGGCGTTTCAGCGCCGAGCCCACACCCTGGGAACTGCTCAAAATCGACGCTGCCATGAACATGACGCTGGGCGCAGGCGCCGATGTGCGCGAAGGCGTGGCCTCATTCATCGCCAAGCGAGCGCCGAACTTCCCAGGTCAGGTGTCGACCGACATGCCGCCGCAATATCCTTGGTGGACCCGGACTTGAGCGCACAGATCGCATTGACCGCA
Source organism: Burkholderiales bacterium (assembly GCA_947448955.1). GTDB lineage: Bacteria > Pseudomonadota > Gammaproteobacteria > Burkholderiales > Burkholderiaceae_C > Pseudaquabacterium. Next base: position 10,156 of record CANFPU010000058.1, on the reverse strand, counting down.
TCGGCGATGAACGCCGACGTTTTCCCGCAGGCGCTGAGCGCGCTGATCACCAGGATCGTCCCCGGTGCCGACCGGGTCGAGGGCCTGCGCCGCTTGTCGGCCGGGGCCACACTGCAGACCTGGTCCTTCGATGCCGTCGGCGCTGGCGTGCGCCAAGCGCTGATCCTGCGCAGTTCGCCCGGCGGGCCGCGTGGCGCCGAATCCTTGTCGCTGCCGGCCGAGGCCGACCTGATCCGGGCGTTGGTGCCGAGTGGCGTGCCGCTGCCGAGCGTCATCCACACCTTGGTGACCGAAGATGGCATCGGCGACGGCTTCGTGATGACCCGCATCGACGGCCAGACCATTCCGCGCAAGATCCTGCGCGACGCCGAGTTCGCTGCCGTGCGGCCCCGCTTGGTGACGCAGTTTGGCACGGTCCTGGCGGCGATCCACGCCGTACCCATTGGCAGCCTGCCGCCCTTGCCGCTGCGCCCACTGGGCACCACGTTGACCAAGCTTCAAAGCCGATACCAATCGATGGACCGCCCGAGCCCGGTGTTCGAACTGGCGTTTCGCTGGCTGCTCGACCACCAACCGGCCGAGCTGGCCCACCCGAGTCTGGTCCATGGCGACTTCCGCAATGGCAACCTGATCATCGGCAGCGACGGGCTTCGGGCCGTCCTGGACTGGGAGGTCGGCCACCTCGGCGATCCGGCCGAAGACTTGGCCTGGCTGTGCCTGGCACCCTGGCGCTTTGGCCAAATCGACCAGCCGGTGGGCGGGCTGGGCCAACGCGAAGACCTGTTCAGCGCCTACCAGGCTGCTTCCGGCACGGTGGTCGACCGCGAGCGGGTTCGCTACTGGGAGGCTTTGGGCAGCCTGCGCTGGGGCCTGGGATGTGCTGGCATGAACGACTGGTTCGCCAGCGGCCGTGACCCGACGGTCGAACGCGCGATGATCGCCAGGCGGGTGTCCGAGAGCGAACTCGACCTGATGCGATTCTTCGCGGGGAGACCTTGAGATGATCGATGCTCCCCATGGCGCCGACATGCTGGACGCTGTCGCACGCCTGCTGCGAGAAACCTTGATTCCGCTGCTGCCGGCCGATGCGGTGTTCCAGGCCAGGGTAGCGGCCAATGCGGTCGACCTGGTGGCCCGGGAAATGAGGCTGGGCCGCGCGGCAGAGTCAGGCGCCGCGGCCAGACTGAAGGCGCTGCTGTTGCGGGATGCCAGCCTGCCCGAACTCGAAGCTGAACTCGCGACGCGGATCCGCGAAGGTCAGATCGGTGCTGAAACGCCTGGGCTGATGGATCATCTCTGGGCCACGACGATGGCGAAGATGGCGATCGACCAGCCCAGCTACGCCAGTTACCAGCGCGAGATCGAACTGCGCGCGCCAAATTTTTCATCCCAACCCGAACACCCAACCAAGGAGTGAGACCCCGATGGACTTCAACCTTCCCCCCGAACTGATCGACTACCTGGCAAGGCTAGACGCCTTCATCACGGCCAAGATCAAACCACTGCAAGCGCAGGACGACAACGAGCGCTTTTTCGACCACCGGCGCGAATGGGCGCGCACGGACTTCGACAACGGCGGTTTGCCGCGGCCGGAGTGGGAGGCCTTGCTTGAGCAGGCCAAAAAGCTCGCCGATGAGGCCGGATTCTTTCGCTTCTCGCTACCCAAGGAATTCGGTGGTGACGGCGGCAGCAACCTGTGGATGTCGGTGATCCGCGACCACCTTGCCTCGCAAGGTCTGGGTTTGTTCAACGACCTGCAGAACGAGCACTCGGTGGTCGGCAACTTCCCGCTGATCGTGATGCTGCGCGACTTCGGCACGCCGGCGCAAAAGGAAAAATTCATCCGCGGCTCGCTGGCGCGCAAGATCCGCATCACCTTCGGCCTGACCGAGCCCGAGCATGGTTCTGACGCCACCCACATGGAGACCACTGCGGTCCGCGAGACGCGCAACGGCCAGGCCGGCTGGCGTATCGACGGCGCGAAGATGTGGACCACCGGCATGCACACGGCCAGCCACTGCTGCGTCTTTGCCCGCACCAGCGGCGAGCCCGGCGCGGCCAAGGGCATCACCGCTTTCCTGGTGCCGTCCGAGACCCCCGGGCTGAAGATCGAGGAGTACCTCTGGACCTTCAACATGCCCACCGACCACCCGCGCATCAGCCTGACCAATGTCTGGGTGCCCGAGGACGCAATGTTCGGCGCACTGGACTTCGGCCTCGCGCTGGCGCAGGCTTTCGTGCACGAGAACCGCATACGCCAAGCCGCCAGCTCGCTGGGCGCCGCTGCATACTGCGTCGCCGAGAGCGTGAAATATGCGCGTGAGCGCAAGCCTTTCGGCAAGGCACTGGCGACCAACCAAGGCATCCAGTTTCCGCTGGTCGAGCTCGCAACCCAGGTCGAAATGCTGCGGCTGCTGATCCGCAAGACCGCTTGGGAAATGGACAGCATGCCGCATCCCGAGGTCGAGAAGCGGCTGTCGGACAAGGTCTCGATGTGCAACTACTGGGCCAACCGCCTGGTCTGCGAAGCTGCCGACCGGGCGATGCAAGTGCACGGTGGCATCGGCTACTCGCGCCACAAGCCTTTTGAGCATATCTACCGCCACCACCGCCGCTACCGCATCACCGAGGGTTCAGAAGAAATCCAGATGCGCAAGGTCGCCGGCTACCTGTTCGGCTTCATGGGCCCGAACCGCCACGACTGATTTGCTACCACTTTCGAAGGAGACACACATGACCCACCCGAATCGTCGTTCAATCGTGCTGGCACCGCTAGCGGCCGTCGCGTCCGGCGCCCTGCCGCTGGCAGCGCTGGCGGAAAAGAAATACGGCCCAGGCGTGACCGACAGCGAAATCAAGATCGGCCAGACCATCGCCTACAGCGGTCCGGCATCGGCTTACGGCCAACTCGGCCGCGCCGAAGCCGCATATTTCAAGATGCTCAACGAGCGCGGCGGGATCAATGGCCGCAAGATCAACTTCATCTCGGTGGACGACGGTTTTTCCCCGCCCAAAGCCGTTGAGCAGACGCGCCGTCTGGTCGAGCAGGAAGAAGTCGCGCTGATGTTCGGCATGCTGGGCACGCCGCTCAATACCGCGACCCGTCCCTACCTCAACCAGAAGAAAGTACCTCAGCTGTTCATCGCTGCGGGCTCGGAGACCTTCGCCAGTCCGGAGAAATTCCCATGGACCATGGGCTGGCAACCGACGCTGCGGGGCGAGGCAAACTTCTACGCCAAGAACATCCTGGCCACCCACGCCAACGCCAAGATCGGCGTGCTCTACCAGGACGACGACTTCGGCAAGGAACTGCTCAGTGGTTTGAAAGAGGGCCTGGGTGCCAAGGCTGCCACGATGGTCGTCGCAGCCGAGAGCTTCCAGGCCACCGACCCGACCGTCGACTCCCAGCTCATCTCGCTCAAGGGCGCGGGCTGCGACACCGTGATGCTGTTCACTTACGCCAAGCAAGGCGCACAGGCGATCCGCAAGATCTTCGACCTGGGCTGGAAGGCCGACACCTACCTGCACTTGGGATCGGCATCGGTTGGCGCTACGTTGACGCCGGCAGGTCTGGACCGCTCGGTCGGCGTCAAGACCGCTGGCTTCATGAAGGACGCCACGGACAAGCAATGGGCCAATGATGCGGAACTCAAACCCTTCTTCGAGTTCATGAAGAAATACATGCCAGAGGCCAATCTCAACGACTCGCTGAACCTCGCCGGCTGGGCTTATGCGCAGACGATCGAGCAGGTGCTGCGCCAGTGCGGTGACGACTTGACGCGCGAGAACATCGTGCGCCAGGCCGCCAACCTGAAGGACTACCGCAACCCGGCGCTGCTACCCGGCAGCATGATCAACACCAGCCCGGCCGACTACCGAGTGGTCAAGTACATGAAGTTGCAGCGCTTCAACGGCCAGATCTGGGAGTTCATCTAAGCGCCCCGAGGCCGGCCGAAGCCGGCGGCCACCGCTGAGGATCAAGCCACCAAGCCAAAGTGCTTGAGCGCGCGCCGCGCCAGCCAGCGCTGTTCAGCCGCGCGCCGCACCCTGGGTGTTGACGTAGAGCGAGTACAGCGATTGGCTGGCGGCCATGAACAAGCGGTTGCGCGCTGGCCCGCCAAAGCACAGGTTGGCGCAGCGCTCGGGCAGCGCGATACGGCCTATCGGTGTGGCATCGGGTGCAAAGACCGTGACACCATCACGGCCCGCACCGGTGCCCCAGCCGGCCCACAGGTTGCCATCGACATCGCAGCGAAATCCGTCGGGCGCACCTTCTTCTTCGGCGGTAAAGAACACCCGGTCGTTGGACAGATGGCCCAGGGCATCTACCTCGAAGACACGGATCCGACGCGGCAGCACGCCCGACTCCACGACATAAAGCCGACGCTCGTCGGGCGAGAACGCCAACCCATTCGGCCGTTCAATCCCGCTGCACATCACCGACAGCTCACCGGTGCGCGGGTCGAAGCGGTACAGATTGGTCGGCAATTCAACTTCAGCCTGATGTCCTTCGTAGTTACCCAGGATACCGAAAGGCGGGTCGCTGAACCAGACGGTGTCGTCGGACTTCACGATCACATCGTTGGGCGAGTTCAACCGCTTGCCATCGAAGGTGTCGGCCATCACGGTGATGGAGCCGTCGTATTCGGTACGGACCACGCGCCGCCCGCCGTGCTCGCAGCTGATCAGCCGGCCCTGGCGGTCGCGCGTGTTGCCATTGGCAAATCCCGAAGGTTGGCGGAAGGTGCTGACCTGGCCATTTGACGCCTCCCATTTCAGGATGCGGTTGTTCGGAATGTCGCTCCACAGCAGGTAGCCGCCGTCGCCGAACCAGACCGGGCCTTCGGACCAACGGCATCCGGTGTGCAATCGCTCGACCGCAGCCGCATGCAACCGGTACGGCTTGAAACGCGGATCGAGGATCTCGATCGCCGGATCGGGGTAGCGGGTGGCGGCTTGCCAGCCTGGGTCTGGGTGCATCCTGGTTCTCCGGTTTCGGCCTCGATCAGCGCGCCGGGCCAAAAACCATTGTCACCCGAGCAGCCTGCTTGGCGCGGCCGAGGCTCAGCACCGCCAAGGCAATCCCGGCCCACGATGCCGCCGCGCCGCTGTGGCCTCGCTATGGCTGCCGGCGCTGGCGTCGTTGTTGATCGGAACCCTGGCGTTATTGGCGTCCAACTGGCTATGCGCACCGCCGCGGGGCCGCGGGGCACCCTGTCGTTAGACGCACACCAAAACCTGTTGCTGCTCGCTGCGATGCTGCTGGTCAACAGCGTGATCGCCACGCTGATGGGCAGGCTGCGAGCCCAGGCTCGCCAGGCGCGACACCGTGCAGGAAACAGAGCATCTCAGCCGCTTGACCGACAACACCTTGCCACTCGCACGACTGGATGCACCGGGCTTGTCGCTTCGGCTGGATTGGGAATCGGCCGAAGAGATCGTCGGCACGGTGCTGAGGCGGGCACGCCAGCGCGACAACTCCGTGCCCGACTCGAACCCGAACTGCCCTTGCTGCGCTGCGATGCGGTGCTGCTGACCCAAATGCTTGAAAACTTGGTCGAGAACGCGCTGATCCACAGTCCGCCCGGCAAGCCGATCGAGATCCTGGTCCGGCGCAGCGCAACGCAAACTGCCGATGGCCATCTTGAGCGCTTGGTTCTCGCGGTGCGCGATCGAGGTCCGGCGGTGGCCCTGGCTTGGCGAGAGCGCATCTTCGAGGTTTTCCAGCGCGGCGAAGGTCAGCCTGCACCATCTAGCGACAGCCCAGGTGATAGCCCAGGTGATAGCCCGGGTGATAGCCCGGGTGATAGCCCGGGTGATAGCCCGGGTGACAGCGCAGGTGATAGCCCGGGTGACAGCGCAGCCAGGCGCGGCGCCGGTTTCGGATTGGCGGTATGCCGCGCGATTGCCCGAGCACATGGCGGCGAATTGCTGCTGCTTGCACGCCGCACCGGTGGCAGCAGTTTTGAGTGCCACCTGCCGCTTGCACAAGCGCCTGGACAACAGACGCCAGACACCTCTGCGGCGCCCGTACCGGGTAGTCAGCCATGACGCTGCGCCAGCGTACATCGATTCCGATGAGCCTGATCTCGGCCCGCCACGGTGAGACTGAAAAGATCGCCTTGCTCGATGCCGGTGCCGACGATTACCTGGTCAAGCCCTTCAGCGTGAGCGAGTTGCTGGCACGCATGCGGGTCGCGCTGCGACACCGCGGCACCAGTCTGGCGCCCACGATCACGCAATACCGCCAAGGCCCATTGCAGGTAGACCTCGCGGCACACCGCGTGAGCCTGGACGGCAAGGCCGTGCACCTCACGCCGACCGAGTTCAAGCTGTTGGCTCGGCTGGTGCGCAGCGCTGGCCAAGTGGTCACGCACCGACAACTTCTTGCCGATGTCTGGGGCGCCGAATTCACGGATCACACCCAGTACCTGCGGCTCTACATGGGTCAATTGCGCGCCAAGCTGGCATCGAATTCGACCGATCCGCAGCGCTTGCTCACCGAGCCCGGCGTGGGCTATCGACTGGTCGAAGCCCAAGTTTGACCCATCAAGCGCCAAGCGCTTCAGCGCCGACCTTGGCCCGCCTTTTGTGCCAACCGGTCGGCTTCAGCGACTTCGCCGGCACGCAACAGGGCAGCGTGTGCCTCCGGGGTTTCGAGCGTGACACGCCCCAGCGCGCCTGAACGAAAGTCCTTGAGCAGCACCTCGGCCGCCTTCTGCAGATCCACCCGACCACCTGTCTGAATCAGTCCGCGCTGACGGGCAAGGGCTGCGAGCAGCTCCTCGGACTTCATGCCAGCCACCCTGGTCAACCGGTATCGCGCCTCGATGCGCGCAGCGTAGCCAGCCTGCAGCGTCTCCAGCAATTCAAGCGCCACCTCTTGGTCATCATAGGCATTGCGCCCGATCGCGCCGCTGGCGGCGAGGTGGTAGCCGGACTTGGCCACGACAATCTTGGGCCAGAGCATGCCTGGGGTATCAAAGAGACTCACATCGCTGGCCAGCACGACACGCTGCTCAAGCTTTGTGATGCCTGCTTCGTCGCCAGTCTTCGTGGCTTTCTTGCCCACCAAGGTATTGATCAGCGTTGACTTGCCGACGTTGGGGATGCCGCAGATCAGGACGCGCAAGGGCTTGGCCATGCCCCCGCGCAGAGGCGCGAGTTCGCGACAAGCCTTGATCAGCTTGGCAGCCGGTGCTACCTCGCTAGCGTCAAGTCCAACCGCACGGGTCTGGGGCAGGCTGTTGTAGTGGTCCAACCACAGCGAGGTGGCGTCAATGTCCGCCAGATCCTGCTTGTTGAGCAGCTTCAACGAAGGCTTGCCATCGGTCAGTGCCGCCAGCAGCGGGTTGGCGCTGGACCCTGGCAGCCGCGCGTCCAACAGTTCAATCACCACGTCAATGCCCGACTTCATGCGCTCGGCGATCGCCTTGCGGGTGACATGCATGTGGCCGGGAAACCATTGGATGGTCATCGAATTGCGCTCACGCGCTTTGAAAACAGAACCCGAGATTGTCCGGGACTTCGACCGTCGCGCGCGACAGTGCTTGCGTCACTCTGAAATTCCCTGTTCGCAGGACACGCTTATGCGTTCCTGATGCAAACCGGTAGACAGTGCTTTACATTGCAACCACCCGCCTTGACGGCCCCATTGGCATGTCATCACCCTCGCTCGCAGCGGCCGAAGCCAACACTGCGCCGTCGTCCGCGCACGCCGGCCTGACCACCCTCACGCTGGCAGCTTTGGGCGTGGTCTATGGCGACATCGGCACTAGCCCGCTGTACACCCTCAAGGAGGTCTTTCTCCCGGCCACCGGGGTGTCCTTGAACGCCGTCAACCTGATCGGCGCAGTCTCCGCAATCTTCTGGGCGCTGATGATCGTGGTGACGATGTGGTACGTTTTTCTGGTGCTGCGTGCCGACAACCGGGGTGAAGGCGGCGTGTTGGCACTGACTGCGCTGGCAAGCCAGGCCGTCACTGGCAGGCCGAAACTGCGCACCGGCTTGCTGCTGCTGGGCGTTACTGGGCCACCTTGTTCTACGGCGACAGCATCATCACGCCAGCGATTTCTGTGCTCGGCGCGATGGAGGGCTTGACCGTGCTGACACCAGCGCTCACGCCATGGATCATGCCGCTGTCGCTGCTGGTGTTGGTGACCTTGTTTATGGTCCAGCGCCTGGGCACGGCGGCAGTGGGGCGCTGGTTCGGGCCTGTGATCCTGCTGTGGTTCATCACCCTGGCGCTGACCGGGATGCTGCAGATTGCAAGACAGCCGGCGATCCTGGCTGCGCTCAACCCACTGCGGGCTTGGGACTTCTTGTTCAGTCGGGGCTGGCCTGTGCTTGCAGCGGTCGGTGCGATCGTGTTGGCATTGACCGGTGCAGAGGCCTTGTACGCAGACCTCGGTCACTTCGGTCGCCGACCGATCCAATGGGCCTGGTGCGGACTGGTGATGCCGTCGCTGGCGCTGAACTATCTCGGGCAGGGCGCGCTGCTGATGGCCGAACCGTCGGCGATCGAGAACCCTTTCTTCAGAATGTTTCCCGGCTATCTTTTATTGCCCGCGGTAGTACTCGCCACATTGGCTGCGATCATCGCCTCGCAGGCCGTGATCTCAGGGGCCTTTTCGCTGACCCGCCAGGCAACGCAATTGGGCTTTCTGCCGCGATTGGCGGTGCACCACACCTCGGCTCATGCCGAAGGCCAGATCTACCTGCCGGCCGTCAACAATGCGTTGATGTTGGGCGTGCTGGCGGTGATGCTGGGCTTTGGCAGCTCGTCAGCACTGGCCGGCGCCTATGGGATTGCGGTGACGCTCACGATGCTGATCACCACAGTGCTGACCTGGTTCGTGGTGAGCGCTGACCGTCGCCTGCCTCGAGCGTTGACGGTGCCGGTGACCCTTGGCTTTCTGGCAATCGACGCACTGCTGGTGGCAGGCTGTGCGATCAAGTTTTTCGACGGCGGCTGGTTCCCTTTGGCCATCGGAGGCCTGTTGTTGGCACTGATGAGCACCTGGTCAAAAGGACACAGCATGCTCACGGCAAGCCTGCGCCGTGACGGATTGGCGCTCGAGCCGTTCATCGCCGCGCTGCCTGACGAGCAACTGCCGAGAATTGACCGCACCGCGATCTATCCTGTGGCGGACTGCAGCACGGTGCCGCAGGCACTGCTCCACAATCTCAAACACTACCAGGTGCTGCATTCGCGCAACGTGGTGTTGACCGTGATATTTGAGGAGCAGCCTTGGGTGCCGGAGTCTGAACGACTTGCCTTGGAGCCGCTGGGCCATGGCTTCTGGTGTGCACGCTTGCACTACGGTTTCATGGACAAACCTGACGTGCCGAGAGCGCTCGCGCAGACGACAGACCTGATGCTGGAGCCCTTGCAGACCAGCTACTTCCTCAGCCGCGAAACCGTTGTGGCTGCAGACGACGCAGGCATGGCGCACAGCCGCAAACGCTTGTTCGCTGCCATGCTGCACGGCGCCGGGAGTGCGGCTCAGTACTTCGCGTTGCCCGACAATGCGGTGGTCGAATTGGGCACCCGAGTGCATCTCTGAATTCGCCAGCGCAGCATGTCTGCAACACCAAGCTGTGCCGATTTCAGCCCTGCCAATCTCTGGCCAAAAAGCCTAGGCTTGCACGCGCGGCCCCGTGCTGGCTAGGATGCGGCTCCGACCACGAAACGCAAACCCTCAGGAAACCTCATGATCAGCCAAGCCGTCACAGCCTTCGGCGCGCCCTTGCAGCGCATCGAGACCACCACCCCACAACCGCAAGGCCAGGAGGTCTTGCTGCGAACGCTGGCCGCCGGCGTCTGCCACTCCGACGTCCACATCTGGCAGGGTGGCTACGACCTGGGCCACGGCAAGCGGCTGGAGATGGGGCAGCGCGGCGTGTCGCTGCCACTGACGCCAGGCCACGAGATCGTCGGCGAGGTCGTGGCGCTCGGCGCCGAAGCCCAAGGCCTGCGGCTGGGCCAGAAGGTTCTGGTCTATCCTTGGATCGGCTGCGGCACCTGCGGGGTCTGCCAACGCGGGCGTGAAAATCTTTGTCTGCAACCCCGGTTTCTGGGTGTGTTTCGCCAGGGCGGCTACAGCAGTCACGTGATGGTGCCGCATGGCCGTTACCTGATCGACATCGGCGACAT
>CANFPU010000057.1 GCA_947448955.1 Burkholderiales bacterium | reverse complement strand
TGGTGTCGCTGCGCACCGCGTCGCCCGCGGCGTCGGGCGCACTGGCAACTGGCTGGGCTGAGGCCGCCAGTTTGGCCGCGCCGGCGGTGGTCAGTGTGAGTACCAGCAAGTCGCGCATGCGCAACCCGCATGCGGATCAACCCGCTTTTGGCGACGGTGAGCAAGAGGGCATTGGGTCGGGCGTGATCGTGTCGCCCGAAGGCATCCTGCTGACCAACAACCATGTGGTCGAGCAAGCCGGCGAGATCAACGTTCGGCTGTCAGACGGTCGCGAGGTGAGGGCCGAGGTGGTCGGCACAGACCCCGAGACCGACCTGGCGGTGCTGCGTATCGCACTGGATCGGCTGCCGGCCATCACCCTCGGTCGCTCGCAAGACCTGCGGGTCGGTGACCCACTGCTGGCGATCGGCAATCCTTTCAACGTCGGCCAGACGGTGACCGCCGGCATCGTCAGTGCGCTGGGCCGCAACGGGCTGGGGCTGTCGACCTTCGAGAGCTTCATCCAGACCGATGCCGCCATCAACCCGGGCAACTCTGGCGGCGCGCTGGTCAATGCCCAGGGCCACCTGGTAGGCATCAACACCGCGATTTACTCCCGCACCGGTGGCAGCAACGGCATCGGTTTCGCAGTTCCGGTCGACGTCGCCCAGCGCGTGATGGAGGGTTTGCTGCGCAACGGCGTGGTGCGACGCGGCTGGATTGGGGTCGAGCCGCGCGAGCTGACACCCGAATTCATCGAGAACTTCAAGCTCACTGTCAAGCAAGGCGTGCTGATCGCGGGTGTGCTGCAGGATGGCCCGGCCAACAAAGGCGGCATCAAGCCCGGCGACGTCGTCGTCAAGGTGGCGGGCCAGCCCGTCAACAGCGTCGCACAGCTCCTCGACAGCGTTGCCGCGTTGCCGCCCGGCAAACCAGCCAAGCTCGCTGTTCAGCGCGGCGCCCAGGCACTGGAACTGACGGTCGACATCATCCAACGCAAGCCACCGGCAACGCGCCGCCAATGACCTGCGGCGCCGGCCCTCAAACCTCGGTGGTCTTGGCCTCGGCGTCAGGCGCCTGGGTGTGCTTGATGAAGATCTGCGCAGCCCAGATGCCAATCTCGTAGAGCAGGCACATCGGGATCGCCAGCGACAACTGGGACACCACATCAGGCGGTGTGATCACCGCCGCAATGATGAACGCGACGACGACGAAGTAGCCCCGCCACTCCTTGAGCTTGGCGACCGTGACCAAGCCCATGCGCGCCAGCACCACGACCGCCACCGGCACCTCGAAAGTAGCGCCGAATGCGACGAACATCGTCAGCACAAAACTCAGATATGCCTCGATGTCAGGCGCAGCCGTGATGCTCTTGGGCGCGAAGCCCTGGATGAACTTGAAGACTTGTCCGAACACGAAGAAATAACAGAACGCAACGCCGGCAATGAACAGCAACGTGCTCGAGACCACCAACGGCAACACCAGCTTTTTTTCGTGGCTGTAAAGCCCGGGCGCAACAAAGGCCCAGACTTGGTACAGGACCACTGGCAGCGCGACCAGAAATGCTGCCATCAGCGTGATCTTGAGCGGCACGATAAAGGGCGAGATCACGTTGGTCGCGATCAGCGTCGTGCCCTTGGGCAGGTGCGCGACCAGCGGCGCAGCCATGATGTCGTACAAACCGGCCGGGCCTGGCCACAGGCACAGCGCGCCAAACACCAAGCCCACGGCAATCAAGGCCCGCACCAGGCGGTCCCGCAGCTCGATCAGGTGCGAGACAAACGGCTGCTCGGTGCCTTCGAGCTCATCTTTCGGTTCAGCCATCGCTCGCTCAGCCCTTGTCGAGTCCGGCGGGTCGGAAACGCGCCACGCGCGCCGCGCCCGACTGCGCATGGCCCCGCAATCCAGCGCGCTGTTTGTACCAGCGCGGCAGCGCGCTGCGCTTGAGGCGCCACCGCTTGTTGGGTCGCTTGTACTGCGGCGGCGGCGGTTCGTAACCAGCGAAAGCGGGCGTGCTGCTCAGCCCAGAGCCAATCGCGTTGACCTGCTGGTCAAGCGCCTGCTGGGCATCATTGACCTCGCGGTTGACCGTCTGCTCGACATCCTGAACCGCCGTCTCGAACTGCGACTTCATCTTCTGCAGTTCCTCGAGTTCGATCGACCGATTGACCTCGGACTTGACGTCGGCCACATAGCGCCGCGCCTTGCCCATCAGTGTGCCCACAGTGCGCGCCACGCGCGGCAGTTTCTCAGGCCCGATGACGATCAGCGCCACGGCGCCGATCAGCGCAATCTTGTCGAAACCGAAATCAATCATGCGCAGCCCCGCTCAAGCCTGCCGGCACCGGGCAAATGCCTGCCAGGGGCGCGGCTCACAGCTTGGTCTTGGCTTCGACATCCACCGTGTTGGTGTCGGCCACTTTGTGTGCGGTGACCTGTTGCGCCGGTGCTGCGGCGTCGGCAGAACTGGTGCCGTCCTTGACGCCGTCCTTGAAGCCCTTGACCGCCGAACCCAGGTCGGCACCCACATTCTTGAGCTTTTTGGTGCCGAAGATCAGCACCACCACGACCAGCACGATCAGCCAGTGCCAGATGCTGAATGAACCCATGACGAACTCCTGAAAGCCTAAGAGAGGGAATTGGTCATTCTAGGTCAGCGCTCGGCCCGGTCCGCAAACCAGCGCTTGGCCTTCAACCCAATGACGGCGCTGGATCAGCCGTGGCGCCAAGGCCGAGGCCCACCCATCACATGCAGGTGCACATGCATCACTTCCTGACCGCCATCACGCCCGGTGTTCACCACGTGGCGAAAGCCATCTGTGACGCCGAGATCGCGCATCAGCTTCGGACTGATCGCCATCATCTTGCCCATCAGCGCCTGGTGCTCGAGCGTCACATCCACCATGCTGGTGATGTGAAGCTTGGGGATGATCAGGATGTGTACCGGCGCCCAAGGAGCGATGTCGTGGAAGGCGAGCAGTTCGTCGTCCTCGTAGACCTTGCGTGACGGGATCTGGCCGGCGACGATCTTGCAGAAGATGCAGTTCGGATCGGTGTGCATGGGGATTCGGAGGGGGAGTCGTTGAAAAGTGGTTGAAGGTACAGACCCGATCGCTCGTCAACCGCCGTCCTGGTCGCGCTTGACCGCCTTGCGCAGCGCAAACTCTTCCAGGCCGGACAAACCTTCGCGCCTCGCCAGTTCGGCCAGCACGTCGGCTGGTCGCAGGTCAAAGTGCGCCAACGCGATCATCGAGTGGAACCACAGGTCGGCGACCTCGTAGACGATCTTCTCGGCCACACCGTCCTTGGCCGCCATCACGGTCTCGGTGGCTTCCTCGCCGATCTTCTTCAAGATCGCGTCCGTGCCCTTGTTGAACAAACGGGCGATGTAGCTCTTGTCAGGGTCCCCGCCATGGGCAGGCTTGCGCGACTCGATGATGTCGGCGAGTCGGGCCAGCAGATCTTGCGAGGTGGTTTCGGTCATTTCTTGTAAATTTTTTCGGGGTCCTGCAGAACCGGATCCACCGCCTGCCACTGCGCGCCGTCGAGTTTGCGGAAGAAACAGCTATGTCGGCCGGTGTGACAGGCGATCCCGGGTGACGCCGCGTCTTGCCCGAGTTGGCTGACCTTGATCAGCAACACGTCGGCATCGCAGTCGACACGGATCTCGTGCACCTGCTGAAAGTGCCCGCTCTCTTCGCCCTTGTGCCACAAGCGCTGGCGCGATCGACTCCAGTACACCGCTTGGCCACGCTCGACCGTGAGCGCCAGCGACTCGCGGTTCATGAACGCGAACATCAGCACGTCGCCGCTGCCGGCCTCTTGCGCGATCACCGGCACCAGACCGTCGCGGTCCCACTGAACACTGTCTAGCCAAGTCATGGCCCGGGAGTGTAGTCAGTCGGGCTGCGCGACCAGCGGCCCGGCATGGCCGCGCTCGGCGGCAAACCAGGTCAACACGGGAATCGTCCCCGGCAGCACCGGCGCCACCGTCACCGGCAAGTCGCTCCAAGCCATCTGCTGTTGCTCGCGCATCTCGAACTCGCCTTGCCAGTCGAAGACTTTGCAGAAGTGCAGCCGGACCAAGGCGTGCGGATAATCGAAAACTTCCTGCTGCCAGGGCTGCACCGCGCCGATCGTGATACCCAGCTCCTCGTGCAACTCGCGAGCCAAAGCCTGGTCTAGCGTCTCGCCGGGCTCGAACTTGCCGCCCGGGAATTCCCAGTACCCCGCGTAGACCTTGCCCGCAGGCCGACTGGTCAGCAAGAAGCGGCCTTCGCGGCCCTGCGCATCGCGCTCGATCAAGACCCCAACCGCCACGTCAATCGCCTCGCGACTCGGCCGGAACAGGCCGTCGGCCGAGGTGACCGGCGCGACCTGAGCCGGTTCAGACACGGTCCAAGCCGTCCGGCGCTGTGTCGTCAGCCACCACGGCTGGGCTTGCATCGCTGCTGTGGTCGCGTCCGGCCCAGTCTCGCGCAAACTGGTAGGCGACCCGACCCGAGCGAGAGCCGCGCTCGAGCGCCCACACCAGCGAGGGCTGGCGCGCGCTGGCGATCGCGGGTTCGGTGACGCCGAAATGCCGCAGCCACTGCGCGCTGATCGCCAGGTACTCGGGCTGGCTGAACGGGTAAAAGCTGATCCACAGACCAAAGCGCTCGGACAGCGAGATCTTCTCCTCGATCACCTCACCAGGATGGACCTCACCGTCCTCGGTGTGGGTGTAGCTGAGGTTGTCCTTCATGTACTCGGGCAACAGGTGGCGGCGGTTGCTGGTGGCGTAGATCAGCACGTTGTCGCTGGCCGCCGCAATGCTGCCGTCGAGGATGCTCTTGAGCGCCTTGTAGCCGGGTTCGCCCTCGTCGAAACTCAGGTCGTCACAGAACACGATGAAGCGCTCAGACCGTTCAGCCACCAGGTCGATCAGATCGGGCAAGTCGACCAAGTCGGTCTTGTCGACCTCGATCAGGCGCAGGCCGCGCGGCGCGAACTCGTTCAGGCAGGCTTTGATCAGTGAGCTTTTCCCGGTGCCGCGGGCGCCTGTCAGCAAGACGTTGTTGGCCGGCAGGCCATCGACAAACTGCGCGGTATTGCGCAACAAACGGTCTTTCTGGCCGTCAACCTCCTTCAGGTCGGCCAACCCGATCGGGGCGACCTGGCGTACCGGTTGCAGCCACCCGACCGTGCCGCGCTTGCGGTAGCGGAACGCGATCGATGCCCCCCAATCGGGCGACGCCAGGGACTGGGGCAGAAATTGCTCCAGTCTTTGCAGTAGTTGATCGGCGCGTTGCAGCAGGGATTCAAGGGCGATGGAACTCATCCGGCGAGTGTAGCGAGCAGGCAAGCCGGTACCGCGCGACCCGGCCTGAATCGCCCGCGAAAGGATCGGCGGCCGTGCCTTCGCTGGAACCCTAGAGATAACCGCGGCTCGGCAGGCCATCGCCTCAGCCATCGGCCGAACGCATCGACCGCGCTCCAATATTTTTCGCCCTTGGCTAGACTCCAGCCCTCCACTGCTCAGGCACCCAGACGGCGCCGCCACTGAAAGCCCACGATGAAGATCGATTTCGTCTCAGATGTCTCCTGCCCCTGGTGCGCGATCGGCCTGAACGCGCTTGAGCAGGCCTTGACCCGCATCGGTCCGCAGATCCAGGCCACGCTGCACTTCCAGCCCTTCGAACTGAACCCGGGGATGAAAGCCGAAGGCCAGGACATCGTCGAACACCTGGGCCAGAAATACGGCATCGACGCGGCGCAGATCGCCGCCAACAGCGAGGCCATACGCCAGCGCGGCGCCAGTGTGGGCTTCGAGTTCGGCGTCGGCAAACGCAGCCGGATCTACAACACCTTCGATGCCCACCGCCTGCTGCACTGGGCCGGGCTGCAAAGTCCGGCCGCGCAGAGTGCCCTCAAGCATGGCTTGCTCAAAGCCTATTTCACCGACGGCAAGAATCCCAGCGATACCGAGGTGTTGCTGCAAGCCGCCGCCGCTGCCGGTCTGGACCAAGCCGGCGCGCGCGCCGTGCTGACCAGCGACCTTTACGCCGCCGATGTCAGGCAAGCCCAATCTTTCTACCACCAGCAAGGCATCAGCTCGGTGCCAGCAGTGATCATCAACGACCAGCATCTGATCTCGGGTGGCCAGCCGGTCGAGTTGTTCGAGCGGGCTTTGCGCCAGATCGCCGCCGGTGCCTGAGGGTCGGCGAGGGGTCCGGAAGGGCCGCAAACCGTCGGCGCTCGGCCCTCCCAAAACAGCCGAGTACGAATCTTGCGTGCGGCTTGGCGCACTGATTTCCCTGCACAACACCGCTCAACATCTGCCAACAGGACCTGCCATGACCACGACTTTTTTCAATCCAAGCCAAGGCCGCCGTGCCCTGCTCGGCGCTACTGTGGCCGCCGCGCTGCTGGCCGCGTGGCCGGTCCAGGCCCAGGAGACGCCGATCAAGTTCCAGCTCGACTGGCGCTTTGAGGGGCCCAGCGCTTTCTTTTTGCTGCCGGTCGCTCAAGGCCTGTTCAAGGCGGAAAAACTGAATGTAACGGTCGATGCCGGCAACGGCTCAGGCAATGCAGTGAACCGGGTTGCCTCTGGCGCCTATGACATGGGATTTGCCGACTTGGCTGCGTTGATGGAGTTCCATGCCAACAATCCGACGGCGCCCAACAAACCGGTCGCAGTGATGATGGTCTATAACAACACCCCTGCGGCGGTGTTTTCGCTGAAGAAGACCGGCATCAAGAAGCCCGCCGACCTGACCGGCAAAAAGCTCGGCGCGCCGGTGTTCGATGCCGGGCGGCGCGGGTTTCCGATCTTCCAGAAAGCCAATGGCATCGGTGCAGTGAACTGGATCAGCATGGACCCGCCGTTGCGCGAGACCATGCTGGTGCGCGGCGATGTCGACGCGATCACAGGTTTCTACTTCACCAGCCTGCTCAATCTGGAAGCGCGCGGCGTCAAGGCCGAAGACCTGGCGGTGCAGTTGTTTCCGCAATTCGGCGTCAAGCTCTACGGCAACGCGATCATCGCCAGCGAGGAGTTCATCAAGAAGAACCCCGAGGCCGTCAAAGCCTTTCTGCGAGCCTTCGGCAAAGGCGCGCGCCAGGTGATCGCCGACCCCAAGGCTGCCACCGCAGTGGTCAAGGAGCGCGACGGCATCATCAACGCCGAATTGGAAGAGCGCAGGTTGCAGCTGGCCATCGATTCGGCAATCGCCACGCCAGACGCCAAGTCCGAAGGCTTTGGCGCGGCGTCAGGGCCCAGACTGGCGCTGATGGCCAGCCAAGTGGCCGACGCTTACGCGACCAAGAGCCGCATCAACCCCGACACGATCTGGAATGCCAGCTTTCTGCCCAGCGCAGCTGAGCGTGACATCTTCGTCACGGCCAAGCGGCCCGCCAAGAAGTGAGCATCATCGCGCGCCGAGACAGGCTCGGACCGAAGTAATCGCAAACGATCGAGCCCACATGATGGAGACCGCATGACAGCCTTCGTAGACTTCGACCGGGTCTGGCTGGCCTACAGCGACGAGTTGCTGGCGCAATCCCAGTTCGCCGTCGAAGACATCAGCCTGAAGGTCGAGAAAGGCGAGTTCATTGCCATCGTCGGCCCGTCGGGCTGCGGCAAGAGCACGTTCATGAAGCTGGCCACCGGGCTCAAGCGACCCAGCAAAGGCGCGGTGATCATCGGCGGCCAGGAGGTCACCGGTCCGCTGAAGATCACCGGTATGGCCTTCCAAGCGCCCAGCCTGCTGCCCTGGCGCACCACGGTGGCCAACGTGATGCTGCCGCTGGAGATCGTCGAGCCCTACCGGTCCAGCTTCAAGCAAAAGCGAGCCGAGTATGAGGACAAGGCGCGCCGCTTGCTGCAAAGCGTGGGCCTGGCCGGCTACGAAGACAAGTTTCCCTGGCAGCTGTCAGGCGGCATGCAGCAGCGCGCCAGCATTTGCCGAGCGCTGGTGCACGAACCTCAGCTGCTGCTGCTTGACGAGCCTTTCGGTGCGCTGGACGCCTTCACCCGCGAGGAGCTGTGGTGCGCGCTGCGCGACCTGCAGGCGGCGCAGCAATTCAACGTCATCCTGGTCACGCATGACCTGCGCGAGAGCGTGTTCCTCGCCGACACGGTGTACGTGATGAGCAAGAGCCCTGGCCGGATCGTCGTGCGGCGCGAGATCGAGCTGCCGCGCCCGCGCGACCTGGAGATCACCTACACGCCGCAGTTCACCGACATCGTGCATGAGCTGCGCGGCCACATCGGCGCGGGGCGCAAACCATCCGTCAACACCGGGGAGCCGATGCGATGAGACGTCAGACCACGGAGCGCTGGTCACCCTGGATCCTGCTGCTGGCCATGCTGCTGCTGTGGCAAGGCATCTGCTCGGGATTAAATGTCAGCGAGTTCATCTTCCCCAGCCCGCTGCGCATCTGGCAACAGTTGCTGGAGTTCAAAGGTGAGATTGCCAAGCATGCCTGGCGCACCTATTGGGTGACGATGGCCGGGTTTGGCATCGCGATCGTTGTCGGTGTGCTGCTGGGTTTTCTGATCGGCAGTTCGCGCTTGGCGTATGCCGCGATCTACCCGCTGATGACCGGCTTCAACGCGCTGCCCAAGGCGGCTTTCGTGCCCATCCTGGTGGTGTGGTTCGGCATCGGCGCCGGGCCGGCGATGCTCACCGCTTTCCTGATTTCGTTCTTCCCAATCACCGTCAACATCGCCACGGGTCTGGCCACACTCGAACCCGAACTCGAGGATGTGCTGCGCGTGCTGGGTGCCAAGCGCTGGGACGTGCTGGTCAAGGTCGGCCTGCCCAGATCGATGCCCTATTTCTTCGGCTCGCTGAAGGTGGCGATCACATTGGCGTTTGTCGGCACCACGGTCAGCGAGATGACGGCCAGCAACGAGGGCATCGGCTACTTGCTGGTGTCAGCCGGCAGCGCGATGCAAATGGGCCTAGCCTTCGCCGGCCTGGTGGTGGTCGGCGCGATGGCGATGGCGATGTACGAGCTGTTCTCGGTGCTCGAACGGCGCCTGACCGGCTGGGCACACCGCGGATCGCAGTCGAGCTGAAGCGCGGGGCCGCAGTTTGGGCAGAAGTTAGGGCAACTACTTTGCGGCTGCGACGACGTTGCGAGACGGCGCTGGCGTGAAGCTCACCACGCCGTTATCGACCAGCGCGTCAAATCGCGCTGCGTCGACACCGGCATGGTCTCTGAGCACTTGCGCGCTGTGCTCGCCCAACAGCGGTGCAGGCGCGTGGGCACCCAGCCTGCGGCCATCCTGGATGATCGCCACGCCCACCTGCCGCTGCGGGCCGGAAAACTCGCGAACCAGGTCGATGTAGAAGTCGGCCGATGCGAAATGGGCGTTGTCGAACAGCTCCTGCGCATGCAGCAGCGGCGCTGCCGGCACGCCCAGCGACTGCAGTCGCGCGGCCGCAGCGCGCGGCTCTTGCTGCGCCGACCAGGCAGCGATCGCCGCCTCGATCTCGCTCTCCCGGGCGCGTCGGACAGCGATCGATTGCCAGGCCTGTTGCGCCCAGTCGGGCCTGCCGATGGCTTGCCCCAATGCCGCAAAAGCGGCGTCGCTGTTGACCGAAACCGCGAGCCACTGGTCGACGCCCGCTGCCGCCCAAATGCCGTGCGGCACCAGCGCAGCATGGCGGTTCCCCCGGCGAACGGCTCGGCCTGTTTCGCATTGGTGCGCGAGCAGCGCAGGGGCCGTGAACTGCAGCATGGCTTCGATCATGCTCACGTTGACATATTGGCCGCTGCCGGTGCGGCGTTTGCCGACCAACGCGCTGAGCCCGGCGGCGCAGCCAAACAAGCCGCCCACCGGGTCACCATAAGCCAGGTGCGCCATCGTCGGCGGGTCCTCGGGCGCACCCATGAAGCTGGGCAGGCCGGCGCCTTGCTCGAGGGTCGATCCATAGGCCCGGGTGTCCGACCAAGCGTTGCCGGTACCGAAGGCCGACATCGAGACCATCACCAATTCCGGGTTGATCCGAACCGCGTCTTCGTAGCCAAGACCCAGTTTGGCCAGCACGCCGGACGCCTGGTTCTCGACCACCATGTCGGCGCGTGCGATCAGCGCGAGCGCGAGTTCGCGACCCGCCGCCGTGGTCAAGTCTAGGCTGACGCCGCGCTTGCCTCGGTTCATCGCCAGAAAAGGCTTGGCATCTTCATAAGCTTTGTCGCGGATGTACTCAGGCGTCCAGTTCACGCCTCGCCACCAATCCGGATATCGGGCCGCCTCGATCTTCAGCACGGTGGCCCCCAGATCGCCCAGCATGCGACTGGCCAGCGGCCCAGCCCAGCCCATCGCGAAATCAATCACGGTGACACCGCTCAGCGGCGCCGCAAGGCCAGACCCCGAGAACAGGCCGGCAGCCGAGGTCCACGGCCCGCCTGCAGAGACCGGCGCATCGAGCTGCGCGCGCACCGGCGTGCGGCTCAGGCCGAACGGCGTACGCGGTACCCGCACAACCGCTTCGCCCACCGAGGTCTCGGCCAGCGAGCCGCGCGCAGCGAAGATGGGGTGATCGAGGATGCCTTGCGCGTCGGGCACGACGACGATCGGCACCTTGTGCAAGCGGCCCAGCGCTGCCCATTCGACGGCGGACTTCGCGGCGAGTGCACGGCACAGCGCCGTCTCGACTTCGTCTGCCCGGCTGAAGCGCAGTTCGCGCGTCACGAGGCCTTCGTCAGCGGCCTGCTCGCGCAGGTCCAGCGCCTTGCACAGCGAGCGCCATTGGTCGGGGGTGGTGATCGTGATGCCAACCCAACCGCCTCGGCAGGGGTAGACCCCCACGGGAGAATTGGGTGAAAACCGGTTCAAGCCGCAACGGATCATCGGGATGCCATCACGCTCAAAGAAATGCATGTGCATCTCGCTGAGCACGATATTGGCTTCCAGGATGCTGACGGCATACCGGCTGGAACCCGTGGCGGCCGTCGGTGCGAGCAGCGCAGCGCAGGCCGCGATGTAAGCGGTGACACCGGCCACCACAGTGGATTGGCGGTCGCCGAAAAACGTTGGCGGGCCCTCGATGTGCCCGGCCATCTGCGGCATGCCCGACAGCGCCTGGATCACGAGGTCGCTGCCCTGCCAGCCCGCATATGGGCCCGGACTGCGGCCGAACCAGCTGAGATCGATGCAGGCGATCCGAGGTCTGGCATGTGAGGCCTCGAAGCCCGAGCCCTCACCCACCAGCACGATGTCGGCCGCAGCGCAGCGGTCGAGCAGCGCGGGCAGGCTCTGTGGCGCGGCCATGCTGGTCTTGCCAGACTGCAGGTATTGCGCATAGCGCAGGTCGGCGTCTGCGCTATGACCGGCACCGCGCACGATGCCCTCCAGACGGCGCGACTCGTCGAGTGCGGTGACCTCGACTGAGGCACCGGCATCGCAGAGCAGGCGCCCGCAGTAGGCGGCTGCGGCACCGCCGGCAATCTCCAGAACCTTGAGCCCCGACAGGGGGAGAGGCAAAGCGTTCATCCGGCAATCCTCAGAGAGGCGCGGCGAGGTCGTCGCCAGTCGCCGTTCGCCATTCGACATCGACACGGCAGCGCCGGCCTAAAAGGCCAGCAATCCAGGCAGGGCGGTCAGCCCAGCTCGCTCATCCGGAGCACGCTGGGCGCTCCATCCATGAACGCGCCCATTTCGCGCCCCAGCGTGCGGAAGTGATCGGTGCCGCGGTGGGCCGTCACTGCCTCGTCATCGCGGTAGCGCTCCATGAACACGTAAGTGCTCGGATCATCGCCCTTGCTGAGGGTATAGAGCAGGCAACCCGGCTCGTTGGCATTGACGGCTGCTACCAGTTTGAGGGCCACCGCCTCAAATTGTGCTTCCTGTCCGGCTTTGACCTTGATGGTCGCGACGATGCTGCGGGTCATGTTGTCTTCCTTTGTTGTAAGCCGCGAGGCGGCGATATGAATTTGGCGATTTGCTTTTTGCCTGAGATGGGCACCCGGTCGGCGCAGCGAAGTCGGCGCGTCACCCGGACACCACGCTGCAAGTCTATATCCCAGGCCAGCATCGCGCAGGACGGGTTGGGTTCAGACCTCGCAGACGCAGCCCAGATGCCGTCGGGCTGACCATGAGGCAATCCAGCCCAACGGGCGCAGTCCAAGCGCCGGGGCCTAAACTCCGACGCTTTGGCGGTCCAGGCTTCGGGCTGCCGGCAGGGGCAGGCATGGGCTGGCAAGGCCATCTTCAACTCGACTACAGCAGCAAGGCCGGGCGCACCATTGCGCTCGACCGCCACCATGGTCCGCAGCGCGTGCTGCAGCGGCTCTACCCCGAGGGCGACGCGGTCTGCCACCATGTGCTGGTGCACCCGCCCGGCGGCATCGTCGGCGGCGACGTGCTCGAACTCGACGCGACGCTGGCCTCCGGCAGCCATGCCTTGATCACCACGCCCGCTGCGACGCGCTTCTACCGCAGCGCTGGCCCACTCGCGGTGCAGCAGGTGCAGGCCTCGCTGGCCGATGGCGCGCGGCTGGAGTGGTTGCCGCAAGAGTCCATCGCCTACCGCCGATGCCTGGTCGAGAATCGGCTGCGCTTCGTGATCGCACCGGGCGCGCAGATGATCGGCTGGGATTTGCTGGCCCTCGGACTGCCGGCGGCCGGCGAACCCTTCGATGCTGGTTCGTTCTTGCAACAGTTATCGCTGCCAGGCGTCTGGCTCGAACGCGGCCGCATCGACGGCAGCGACCGGCTGCTGATGGACTCGAAACTGGGGCTGGCCGGTCATTCTGTAACTGCGACGATGTGGCTGGCTGACGGCGTGCCGCTGGGCCGCGAGCGCACCGAACAACTCATCGACAGCGCCAGATCGCTGATCGAGACTAGCGCGCTGCCCACGACCGCAGGCGTCAGCGCACCCGACAGCTCACTGCTGGTGCTGCGAGCGCTGGGCCATCGGGTCGAGCCGGTGATGGCCTTGTTGCAATCCGTGTGGGCGAGCTGGCGTCAGCTGCACTGGGGGCTGCAAGCCTGCCCACCGAGGATCTGGCGGACTTGACGAGCCTTAGGCCGAACCGGGCTTGACCCGGTCTGCGCGCAGCACCCAGGCCAGCACCCCGGCAGCCGCCACGCAACCGCTGGCAAGGCTGGCGCTGAGCAGGTAGCCGCCGGTGGGCGCTTCCCAGTCGATCATCTCGCCGGCACAGAACACCGCGGGCAAGGCGCTGAGCATGGCATGCTCGTCCAGCGCCTCGAAGCGCACGCCGCCGGCACTGCTGATGGCCTCGACGATCGGACGTGCCGCGCTCAGCGTCAACGGCCAGGCTTTGAGCTCGGCGGCGAGTCCTAGCGGATCAGAGGCCACCCGGGCTGCCAATTGCTCGGCGCTCCAGCGCTCGCGCAGCAGCGCAGCCTTGACGCCGTCGAGCCCGGCATGTTCTTTGAGATGGTTCGGCAAGGACCGAGCGCCGCGACCTTTGGCCAGCGCCGCGCCGAGCTGCGGCAGGCTGCGCCCGGGCAGCAAGTCGAGCATCACCGTGGCGTGGCCGTCGCGAGCGATGGCGTCGCGCAGCCGCGCCGAGGCGGCGTACACCAGGCTGCCCTCGACGCCCCCAGCGGTCACGACGAACTCGCCCTGGCGGTCAAAGGGCTGGTCTTGGCCGTCGTCAAAAAACAACCGCACCGTCTTGACGGGCACGCCGGCAAAGCGCTGCGAGAAGTAAGCGCTCCAGCCAACATCAAAGCCACAGTTGGCGGGTTGCAGCGGCGCCAGATCAACACCCCGCAACGCCAGCCAGGGCGCCCATGCGCCATCACTGCCGAGCTGGGGCCAGCTCGCACCGCCCAAGGCCAGCACCACCGCATCCACCCTGCCGACCTCCAGCAACAGCGCGCCCTGCGGCGTGGCAAAGCGCAACAGCGTGGGCGCATCGCCCTGCTGCCAGCCCTGCCAACGGTGGCGCATGTGCAGCCGCAACCCAGCCGCTCGCAATCGGTGCAGCCAAGCCCGCAGCAGCGGCGCAGCCTTCATTTCGGCCGGAAACACCCGACCCGAGCTGCCGACAAAGGTCTTGATGCCCAGGCCTGCAGCCCAATCGCGCAAATCCTGCGGGCTGAAAGCCGAAAGCCAACGGGCCACTTGGACCGTGCGCTCGGCGTAACGACCGAGGAAAGACTCGTGAGCTTCGCTGTGCGTCAGGTTCAGACCGCCCTTGCCAGCAAGTAAAAACTTTCGGCCCACCGAGGGCATCGCGTCGTACAGGTCGACGCTCGCGCCGGCTTGCAGCAAGACCTCCGCGGCCATCAGACCGGCAGGGCCGCCGCCGATGATCGCGACCCGTGGTGGCAACGTTGAAAAGGGCGCGGTCGATCGGGCGGCGGTCATGCCGCGGAGTCTAGGGGCATGGGGAGCGCCGTAGTGCAGCGCTTGACCGGCTGCGCGCCTTTAGCGTGGATCAGATCGCGGATCGAAGGCGGTCTGCAGGCCGTCGCCTAGGAAGTTCACCGCGATCACGGTCACGAAGATCAGCAATCCTGGGTACAACGCCAGCAGAGGCGCCGAGGCCATCAGCTCCTGCGCATTGGTCAGCATGCTGCCCCAGCTCGTCAGCGGGGGCTGGATGCCCACGCCGAGGAAGCTCAGGCCAGACTCGGTCAGCATGATGCGACCCACAGCCAGCGTCGTGGCCACGATCACCGGCGACACCGCGTTGGGCAGCACATGTCGCCATAACACCCAAAATGCGGAGGCTCCCTGCGCCCGTGCCGACATCACGAACTCGCGCTCGTTGAGCGCCAACGTCGAGGCGCGCACCAGTCGCGCCACGCCGGTCCAGCCCAACAACGTGACGATCAGGATGATGCGCCAGTAAGTCGACGATCCCGACCGCAGCCAAGCCTCCGACAAGCCCAGCTTGGACAGGTCCACGGCCGACAGAATGATCAGCAGCGGCAGCCCGGGTAGCGAGATCATGAAGTCGGTGAAGCGCATCAGCAGCATGTCGACCCGACCGCGGAAGAAGCCTGCGGTCGCACCCACCAGCGTACCGATCAGTGTGCAGCCCAGGGCTCCCAGCAAGCCGATGGACAACGAGGTCTGTCCGCCGAGCAGCAACCTGATCAACACGTCTCGGCCAGCCTCGTCATTGCCCAGCAGGTGCTCGCGAGAGGGCTCGTCGAAACGCTTGAGCAAGTCCGTGCTGCTGCCATCCACACCGAGCCACTGCGCCAACAGATCAGCGCCGAAGCAAAGCAAGAACAGCAGCAAGAGGGTGCCGCCACCCCACAAGGCTGCGCGGTCCTGCTGCAGTCGCAGCCAACGCAAACGCCAAATCGAGATCGCCATCGGCTCGGGCAAGCTGGCCTTCATGGCGACGTGCTTTCGACCAGGCGAATGCGCGGGTCAAGCAGGCTGTATGCGATGTCAGCCAGCAAGTTGGCGACCAGGATCATCAGCGTGGTCAGCATCAAGCAGGTCAGGGCCAAGTTGAAGTCGTTGCCCATGATTGCTTCATAAATCAGCCGCCCCATGCCACGCCAGCCGAACATGGTCTCGATCAGCGTCGCGCCCGAGACCAAGTGGCCGAAGCCCAGCGCGATGATGGTCGCCAGCGGGATCATCGCGTTGCGCAGTGCGTGGGACCAGATCACCCGGCGCGAGGCCAGCCCCTTAGAACGCGCGGTGCGGATGTAATCCTGGTTCATCACATCGAGCATCGAGGCCCGCACATAGCGGGTCAGGCCACCAATCTCAACGATGATCAGTGTCAGCAGCGGCAGCGCCAGGTAGGCCAGCGGCGCGTAACCGCCATCGTCACGCGGCATGCCGCCAGCGGGTAGCACGCCCAGCTTGACGGCAAAAATATAAATCAGCAGAAGCCCAAGCCAGAAACCCGGCACCGAAATGCCTGCGAAGGCGAACAGGTTGACCGCGCGCTCCACCCAACTGCCTTTGCGTAGCGCTGCTGCGGTGCCCAGCACCAGCGCGATCAAGGTCGACACGATGAAGGCCGGCACCGTCAGCGTCAAGGTATTCACCACCGCCGGGCCCACGCTGTCGAGCACCGGCCGGTGGGTGATGCGGGAATAGCCGAAATCACCGCCAGCCAGCGCCCGTACCCAGTTCAGGTAGCGGGCGACGATTGGCTGGTCGACACCGTAAATCTGGCGCAGCTTGGCGACGTCCTCGGCAGTCGCCTCGGGGTTCGCAGCAGCCATCAGGTCGATAGGGTCGCCGGGCATCAACCCGATCAATGCGAAGATCACGAAGGACTTGGCAGCCAGCACCACCAGGGCGCCAAGCAGCCTGCTCAGGATGAATTGCGGCATGGTCAGTCGTTGCGGGCGGCGGTCAGCGGGAAGTGGCAGGCCACCAGGCGACCTTCCCCACGCGCTTGTGGCGACGGCGCAACCTGCGCGCACAGGGTCTGGGCCTGCGGGCAGCGCGGGTGAAAGGCGCAACCGCCAGGGGGGTGGATCGGTGAGGGCATTTCGCCGCGCAGGCTACGCCCTGGTGGACGTTTACCGACGCGACCACGGTGTACGCGCGGCACCGAGTCCAGCAACGCCGCGGTGTAAGGGTGGGCTGGCGCCGAAAACAACTCGTCGACAGCCGCGGTCTCGACGATGCGGCCCAGGTACATCACCGCGATGCGGTCGGCCAGGTGGTGCACCGCCGCGAAGTCGTGGCTGATCAGCAGGTAGGACAGCCCGTGCTCGCGCTGCAGCGCCGACAGCAGGTTCATCACCTGGCTCTGGATGGAGACATCCAGCGCCGACAGCGGCTCATCCGCGATGATCAGCCGCGGCTGCGGCGCAAGCGCCCGGGCGATGGCGATGCGCTGGCGTTGACCGCCGCTGAACTGATGGGGATAACGCTGTGCAGACTCTGGCGGGAGGCCGACCTGGGCCAGTAACTGCTGCACGCGCTGGCCGCGCTGGCGCGGATCGTGGCTGCGATGGATCTGCATCGGCTCGGCGATGATGTCCTGCACCGTCAGCCGCGGGTCCAGCGAACCGAAAGGGTCCTGGAAGATCAGCTGCACTTCGCGTCGCAAGGCTTGCAGCGCGCGCCGGTCGCCTGCGGGTACCGGCGCGCCATCGAAGTGCACCGTGCCCTGCCAGGCTTGCACCAGGCCCACCAACGCACGCGCGAGCGTGGTCTTGCCCGAGCCGCTCTCACCGACGATGGCCAGCGTCTGGCCACGCTGCAACGTCAGTGACACTTCCGACACCGCCTGCAGCTGCAGTTTGGGCCGCAGCCAGCCGCTGCGAACCGCAAAGCGCACCGAGAGTTTGTCGACGGCAAGCAGCAGTTCAGACATGGCAGCAGGCTACGCGGCCTTCGGCG
The DNA here is from genome assembly GCA_947448955.1 of Burkholderiales bacterium. Taxonomy (GTDB): domain Bacteria; phylum Pseudomonadota; class Gammaproteobacteria; order Burkholderiales; family Burkholderiaceae_C; genus Pseudaquabacterium. Next base: position 4,107 of record CANFPU010000057.1, on the reverse strand, counting down.
TCAGCAGTCGAGGCCTGCCAAGGGGGTTCTGCAGCCAGACAGTTGGCGGCGCGGCGGATGCAACGTGGGTAGAAACTGCAGCCCGGCCCGAGTCGCGCGAGGTCGGGAACCTGGCCGCTGATGACCGGCAACACGGGCACGCGGCGGCCCAGGTCGGGCAGGGTCTGCAACAGCCCAGCCGTGTAGGGATGTTGCGGTGCCGACAACACCGAGGCCGTGAGCCCTTCTTCAACCACCTTGCCGGCATACATCACCTGGACGCGGTCAGCCATCTCGCTGATGACGCCGAAGTTGTGGCTGATGAAGAGCAACCCCGTGCCGTGATCGCGCTGAAGCTCGAGCATCAGGTCGAGGATCTGCGCTTGCACGGACACATCGAGCGCGGTGGTCGGCTCATCGGCGATCAGCAACTCGGGCCGGCACGCCATGGCCATCGCAATCATCACGCGCTGGCGCATGCCGCCAGACAGCTCATGCGGGTAGGCCCGGGCACGGCGCTGCGGCTCGGCAATGCCAACCCGCTCGAGCAGTTCGACGGCGGCAGCGCGTGCGGCTTCGCGCGGCAGTCCTCGGTGAATGAACAACATCTCGGCGATCTGCCAGCCCACGGTGATCACCGGATTGAGCGCTGTCATCGGCTCCTGGAACACCATGGCCATGTGACGGCCGCGCAGCCCCCGCCTCTCCTGCTCACCCATGCGCAACAGGTCACTGTTCATGAAGCGCACCCGCCCAGCGACACGGCTTGGCGACGGCAGCAGGCCCATCAGCGCCAGGGCGGTCATCGACTTGCCGCAGCCGCTCTCGCCGACGATGCCCAAGGTTTGGCCCGCCTCGAGCACGAACGACAACCCGCGCAGCACGCGCGTCTCCCGACCCGGCGGGCCGAGAAAAACCTCTAGCGCATCGACCTCCAGCAATGCCATCAGTTCACTTCGCTCGCCAGTCCTCGATCCACAACGCAATCGAACCCCAGCGTTTGGGGTTGACCATACCGGTGACCCACTTCGGAGTGAGCGTGGCGGTGGTGGGGAAATACAGCGGGAGGATCGGTAATTCCTCGGCGGCGATGTCGAGAATGCGCTTGAACGCCGCCGCGCGGTCCACCGGTTCCAGCGCGGCCCATGCCTCGGTCAGCGCCTTGTCCATGCCCGGGTGGCTGAAGCCAGCGTAGTTGGTGCCGGTGAAGTTGTTTTCGGCACGCGGGATGAAGCTGGAGTGGAAGAATTCGTAGGGCACCGAGTCAAGCCGATGGTCGGCCTGATAGAGCACCAGGCCTTTGTAGCTCCGCTTGCGCAGGCTTTCGCCGAACATCACACGGGCCGGCTCGTTGTTGATCACGACCTCGATGCCGACCGCCTTGAGCTGGGTCTGAATGACCTGCTCGACCAGTTCGCGCACACGGTTGCCGGCCGTTGAGACCAGGTCGATGCTCAATTTCTGACCGCTGGCGTTGACCAAGTAGCCATCGGCGCCCGGCTTGTAGCCCAGTTCCGCCAACAGCTTGCGCGAGGCGCCCGGGTCGTAGGGGTAGGACTTGAGCTTCGGATCCCAGCCGAACTGCGTCGGGTGCTTGAAGCTCTGGGCCACCTGGAAGCGGTTGTCAAAGAGCTTGGCCACCATCGTCTTGCGGTCGATCGCCATCAGGATGGCTTGGCGCGCCCGCTTGTCGGCCAGGATGCGGTTGTCCAGCTTGACGGCCAGGTGCTCGAAACTCGCCACCGAGGGGATGAAGGTGAAGTCGAAGCGCGCGGCATGCGCCTTGGACAGCGCCAGATGCTGGTCGAGTGACAGGCCCAAATTGCCCGGGGCCACGGTGTCGACGTCGCCGGCCAGCAGATTGGCTTGCAGCGCCGAGGTGTTCTCGACCAGCCGCATCGTCACCTTCTGGAAATATGGCTTTCGCCCCTTCCAATGCGGGTTAGGCGTGAGCAGCAGGCTTTCGTTGGGCTTGAATTCGGCGATCCGGTAGGGGCCGAACCAAAGACCGGGCTCGTCGGGCTTGCGGTTGAACAGCGACTTCTGGCCGTAGTCCAGCGGGTCCTTGGCGGCGCGGAAGATCTTGCCTTCGATGTGCTCAGCCATCGGCGTCGGGCAGACACGGTCAAAGTCGTAGCGCACCACCTTCAGCGTGAGCTTGACGGTGCGGCTGCCCAGAGCCTCGACCTTCTCCAGCGTCGGCGGCACCGAGAAGGCCTTCTGCACATCGAACGCAAAGACCACATCCTTGGCGGTGACCGGTTGTCCGTCGCCCCAGAAGAGATCCGAGCTCAGTGTGAACAGGACCTCCATCCCGTCGGTGCCGTCCGGCCGCTTGACGACGCGGGCACGGCCATTCTTCAACGTGGGCAGCTCGGTGCACAGCAAGCAGATTACCGTGCCCTTCTCGTCGAAGCCGGTCACCGGCCGCGACACGGTGTAGAGGATCAGGTCCTTGATGCTCGTGACCGTGATGTTGGGATGCATGTCCGGCGGGAACTGCACCATGCCCATCGTCAGCGTGTCGCGCGCAGGCGCCGCGGCAGCCGGCAACGCCAACAGCGCCGCGACAGCCGGCCATAGCAGCAGCAGCCATTGGCGCCAGCGCATGCCATGCAAGGGTCGGATCGAGAGGCTCATCGAGGTGTTTCCTGGGGGGTTGCGCCCGCCGCGTCGCGCGGCTGGAGAGAAATCTGATGCACGGTTCGTGCCTGCACCTGCGCACGGTGGAAAGGCAGCGGCATCGGCGTGCCGGACACCCAGCGCTCATACAGGTTGCGGTACCAGGGACTGCGCGGATCGCCGCTCTGTCCGGGCAAGTTGATGGCCATCGCGCGCTCCCAGTCCGCCAAATCGACAACGGCGCGGAAACTGGCGCCCCCGGTGACGCGGGGCCGGTCGAAGGCCGCGTACCAACGTGCATTGATCGTGCCGGCATCGCCCCCGCTGCGCCCACCTTCGGCATGCAGGGCCGGGCCGAATTGGGGCTCAAGCCAGCGGCCGAGCGCATGTTGCAGGTCGACGCGGTGCACATCGCCCCAAGTCAACGCCGCGTCACCGCGACGCGGCAAAGCACTCATGCGCGCCCAGGCCTCGGCAAGCGTCGACTCAATCCGACGCCAGCCGGCCGCCGGGCCCCCTTGCTCGCCCCGCAACTGCGACGCGACCCAATCGGTCACCGCATGCGGGTGCATCACCGGGATCAGGCTTCGCAGTGGCTCCGGGACCAGTTGCGTGCGGGCCAGTTGCTGCAGCGCCGACCACCAGGCTTGGTACAGCAGCGCGGCGCTGCTGTCGGCAGTGAGCCGGCCGTCCCAGGCCAACAGCACATCGAGGGCCCGCTGTGCGGGTTCGGCGATTTGAACGCCTGCACGAATTCGGGAAGCGCTTCGAAGGTCCGCCAGCAACGCCACCGCGCGCACCGACAACAGGTCTTGCTGGCGCTGCCACTCCTGCTCGACATTGGTCTTGGCGGCGCCGGGCGCGTTGAGCTGCCCAAGCATCTGCACCAATCGACGGTAGCGGTCGTCGGCGGTCCACTCGAAACTGATCGTGCGGCCATTGGCCGGCCAATTGGGTGCCAGCGGCTGTTGGTTGGCGCTGCCGATCCAGCCGCGCTCGGGGTTGAACTCGTGCGGCATGTCGTCCAATGGCAGGATGCCCGTCCAGGCATAGCCACCGCTCGCCGGCACGGGCAACAACCCGTCATGGGAAGCGCGAACCGGCACGCGGCCTGCCGCCTGCCAGCCGATGTTGCCCTGGCGGTCGGCATACAGGTAATTGGTACCCCAGATCGCTGAACGCACGGCTGCGCGAAAGCTAGGCCAGTCGGTGGCGAAGACCTTGGGCACGTACTCGAGGTTCACGCAGGCGCCGGGCTCCAGCCAAACGGCCCGCAGCGCCAGCGCCTTTCGGGCCCGCTGATCCTCGAAGAAGATGGGCCCCATCGCGGCGAACGCCAGCTCGATCGTGGCCGGGGCGCCGCCGCGCACCGCCACGGATTGCTGCACACGATCGATGGCCACCCAGCCTTCGGGGCCGCGATAGGCCTGGCAGCGCTCGTCGAGTTCCAGCACGTAGAGGTCCTGCTGGTCGATGCGAAAGTCAGTCCGTCCAAAGGCAATGTGC
>CANFPU010000056.1 GCA_947448955.1 Burkholderiales bacterium | reverse complement strand
GGCCGTCTGATCTCAGGGCCGACATCCGGTGGTACGCTTTGCCTAGCATCTTAATGAGATGTCCACTGGCGCTGGCATTGGGTTGGGCGCTCACCACCTGGCTGCCAGCGCCGGTGAGCTTGCCCGCCCGATGCACCTTGACCCAGTTGAACAGGGTCTGGTCCACCAGGCCCAAGGTGCGTGCCGCTGCCGCGATGGTCTGGCCGCCGTCGACCAGCCGCACGGCCTCTTGCTTGAACTCGAGCGTGTACCTCGCCCTCGGTGTCGTTTTCGTCATTTCCGTTCTCCTTGCTTGAATTGAGCCACTCAGCAAGGGATACGTTGTCCGGGGGCAAGGTGACTGCCTGCGCCGCACGCGGAAACCGCGCCCTGCCCAGTACCAGCGCGCGGTGGATCAGCAGCCAGGCGTGCCGGGGCTCACGCGAAGCACCGACCAGTGCCTGAGGGCTGGCGACGACCGCCTTCTAGAATCGCGCCCCCTTTCTCTTGCCGACCCGCCGTCGCCCGTCACCCCACATGTCCGCTGTCTGCGCGATCGATTTCGGCACCTCCAACTCGGCCATTGCGCTGCCGACCGCTGCCGGGGCCAAGCCCGCGGTGCAATTGGTTGAGCTTGAGCCCGGCCAGCGCACGATGCCGACCGCGGTGTTCTATGCGGTCGAAGGGCTGGCGGCGCACGAGGAGCCGCAACGCTACTTTGGCCGTGCCGCTGTGGCCGCCTATGTCGAGGGCATCGAAGGCCGGCTGATGCGGTCGATGAAGAGCATCCTGGGCTCGACGCTGGCCAGCCAAGCCACCGAGGTCGGTGGTGGCCGATCGGTGCGTTACCTTGACGTGGTCTCCGGCTATCTGCGCCACTTGAAGACCTTGGCCGAGCGCCAAGCCGGCCAGGTGTTGACTTGCGCGGTGCTGGGGCGCCCGGTGTTCTTTGTCGACGACGATCCCGTGCGCGACGCTGCCGCGCAAGCCGCGCTGACCCAGGCAGCGCACGACGTCGGGTTTACCGACATCAGCTTCCAGTACGAGCCCATCGCGGCGGCGCTGGATTACGAGGCCCAGGTCGACCGCGAACAACTGGTGCTGGTGGCCGACATCGGCGGCGGCACCTCGGACTTCTCACTGGTGCGTATCGGGCCGGCACAGCGCGAGCGCGTCGACCGCCTGGGCGACATCCTGGCCAACCATGGCGTGCACATCGCCGGCACCGATTTCGACCGCCAGGTCGAGCTCGCCAGCATCCTGCCGACCTGCGGCTATCGCGCGCTGGGGCCGACCGGGCGTGAGGTGCCCAGCCGGGCCTATTTCGACCTCGCGACCTGGCACTTGATCAACACCGTCTACGCCCCCGCAAGAGTGGCCGAGCTCAAGCGCATGAAGACTTTTTACGCCGACCCGCAGCAGCACGCCCGGCTGATGGCGGTGATCACCGGCCACCTGGGCCACGGCCTGATCGCGCGTGCCGAAGCGGCCAAGATTGCGGTGGCCGAGGGCGGCGAGGCGGTGATCGACCTGTCGTTGCTCGAAGCCGGCTTGCGCGCTGCGGTCGATGAGGCCGGCGTGATGGGCGCGGTCGGCGCTGACCTGGAGCGCATCGCCGCCGCGGCCCAGCAGACATTGCGCCAGGCTGGTGTGGCGGCCGACCGGGTCGATGCGCTGTACTTCACCGGCGGGTCGACCGGGCTGAAACCGCTGACCGACCGCATCGCGGCCTGTTTTCCGGCGGCCAAACTGATGCGTGGTGACCGCTTTGCCAGTGTCGCCCAGGGCTTGGGTCTGCACGCCCGGCGGGCGTTTGCACAGGCCTGAACCGGCTTGCCTGAACCGGCTTACCGGCTGCCGCGAGGCCGGTTTACCGGCCCACGCGGCCGCGCCGCAAGCGTGGTGTTGGCCGCCGCGCCACCCCGTTTAGCGCCCTCCGCGCGTCGTGCCAGCGCCGGGTGCGGCGCGCGACCGGTGGCCTGAGGCCGCGACACATCGGCCATCAGCAGCACGCTGCGCACCAGGTCTTCAACCGCCTCGACCAGGGTCTCGGGCGGTGCCAGGGTCTCGATCTCGGCCAGCAGTTCCTCGGCGTCCTCCAGGTCGTCGGGGTCGAGGTGGCGGTAGAGCGTGGCCAGTGGCTCGAGCAGCGCGTGTTCGTGTCGGTCCATCAGGCCGGTGAACAAATCCACCGCGGTGGCGAATCCCGCGACCCAGGGCAGCACGGTCTCCGAAGGCGTGGCCTGGTCGTCGAGCTGGTAAACCCAGGGGTCGAACCACTGGCGCTGGGCGATCGCCTGGTTCAGCTCGACATAGCGCCGGTGCACCAAGGCGCGCATCAGCGCGGCGTCGAAGCGGGTCGGTGGCTTGCGGCCGTCGACATCAGCGATGTGCGCCAGCCAGCGTTCCTCCGGCACCGGCTGCGGCTGCAGCAGTACGCCGCAGAGATAGCCGTCGATCATCACGGTGTCCAGCGGTTCGAGCGTGGCGGGCAGGCTGTCCATGAGGGCCTGCAGGCTGTCGAGCTCGACCTCGCTCAGCGGGCCCGTCGCGTTGGCAATCGGCAAGTTGCTCATGGCCAGCATTGTCATGCCGCGCTACACGATCACCGGCTCGGGCTCGAGCCGGATGCCAAATCGCCCGTAAACGCTTTCTTGGATCGCGCGCGCCAGCATCACGACCTCGGCCCCTGTGGCGCCACCGCGGTTGACCAGTACCAGCGCCTGGCGCTCGTAGACGCCCGCCCCGCCGACGCTTTTGCCCTTCCAGCCACAGGCCTCGATCAGCCAGCCCGCGGCCAGTTTGTAGCGCCCATCGGGCAGCGGGTATTGCACCAAATGTGGGTCGCGGCCGGTGATGTCGCGGCACTGTTCGGCGCTGACGATGGGGTTCTTGAAGAAACTGCCGACGTTGCCCAGCAGCGCCGGGTCGGGCAGCTTGGTGCGACGGATCGCGCAGACCCAGTCGAACAGCGTGCGTGCATCGGGCGCAGGGTTGCCGGTCTCGGCCATCCGGCGTTCGAGGTCGAGATAGCCGCGCACCGGCTGCCAGGGCCGCGGCAGCCGCAGCCGCACCCGGGTGATCAGGCTCTTGCCTGCCAGACCGCCGAAGCCGCTTTGCTTGAACACGCTGTCGCGGTAGCCGAAGGCGCAGGCCTGGGCGCTGAGCGTGACGCTGCGGCCAGTGATCAGGTCGACGGCGTCGAGCGACTCGAAGCGGTCGGCCAACTCGATGCCATAGGCGCCGATGTTTTGCACCGGTGCGCCGCCCACGGTGCCGGGGATCAGGGCCAGGTTCTCCAGCCCGGGCCAACCCTGGTCCAGCGTCCAGGCCACCGCCTCGTGCCAACGCTCGCCGGCGCCGAATTCGACAATCCAGGCGTCGTCGCGCGCCTCGACCAGTCGCCGCCCCATCACTTCGACCCGCAGCACCACGGCCTGCGGGTCGCGCGTGAGCACCAGGTTGCTGCCGCCGCCCAGCACCAGCTTCGGACTGCGGCCGAGCTCGGGGTGGTCGAGCACGCGTCGCACATCGGCGTCGCTGCGGATGCGCACCAGTGTGTGCGCCAGTGCCGGCAGGCCGAAGCTGTTGAACTCGCGCAGCTTGCAGCCGCGCTCGATGGTCAGCGTGGGCCTTGGCACAGGCAGGGAGGACGACATGGGGCGATTCTGGCCGATGCGCGCGGGCCAGGATTCGACCAGGCCCACCACGCTGATGGCCCTCGGTGCCGATGCCGGCGCAGCGATTTCGGTAAGAATTACCTGTTGAACTGACGCTATCTGCCGATAGTCCGGTATTGCCCACCCCTCGCGAGTTGCACTTGCCGTCCATTGCTTCGAATTCCACCGTACCGCCTCGGCGCCGTTTTCGCAGCAGCGACGTCGCCCAGCACCTCGACATGGCGGTGATCGGCGATGTCTGCCTGGGCGTCTCATTGGCGGGTTACCGTGACTTGCTGGCGAGTTTTTTGACCGACAACGCCGGCTGCCAGTCTGAACTGCTCGCCGCACTGGACGGCGCCGACACCGCCGCGCTGACCCCCCTGGCCCATGCCCTCCATGGTGCTGCGGCCAGCATGGGGCTGATCGGCGTGCAGGCGTTGGCCCAGCGGCTCGAAGTCGAGGGCGCTTCCTACACGGCCAGCGAGTGCCGCGTTCAGGCGCTCGCGCTGCGCGAGCTGCTTGACCTGACCGCCGCCTTGCTACGGCGCATGGGGTTTGCCTGAAACGGGCCACCGCCGCGCATGGGCCGAGGACTGGCCACTGGGCGCGTGGCAGAATTTTCGGCTTCTTCCCACCGGACTGCCGCCATGCCCAGCTTTGACACTGTCCTGGAACCCAATCTGGTCGAACTGCGCAACGCGGTCGATCAGAGCAACAAGGAAATCGGTACCCGCTTTGATTTCAAGGGCTCGGCCGCCCGCATCGAAAGCGCCGAGACCGGCAAGGATCGCAGCTTGGTGCTGCATGCCGACAGCGATTTCCAGATTGCACAGGTGCGCGACCTGCTCAACGCCAAGCTCAGCAAGCGCAGCGTCGACCTGAGGTTTCTAGATTTCAGTGCCAAGATCGAAAAGATGGGCGGCGACAAGGTCAAGCTGACGGTGCCGGTCAAGCAAGGCATCGACAGCGAAACCGCGAAGAAGATCCAGACCTTCATCAAGCAGAGCAAGCTCAAGGTACAGGCCTCTATCCAGGGCGACAGCGTTCGCGTGACCGGCGCCAAGCGCGATGACTTGCAGGCGGCGATGGCGCTGCTGCGCAAGGAGGTGGCCGACGTGCCGCTGGCGTTCAACAACTTCCGCGACTAGTTGTTGAGAGGTCGTGCGGCCTCGCGTGCGATCATCTCTGGATGATCGAGCTGCACTACTTTCCCGGCAGCGCCAGCATGACGCCGCATCTGTTGCTGCGGGAGCTGGGCGTTGATTTCAAACTCGTCTATGTGGACCGCGCCGCCGGCGCGCACAAGCGTGCCGACTACCTGGCGTTGAACCCGAACGGGCTGATCCCGGTGCTGGTCGACGGCGACCTGGTGCTCTACGAGACGGCCGCGATCGTGCTGCACCTGGTCGACCGCCATCCTGCCGCAGGCCTCGCGCCGGCGCTGGGCAGCCTCGAGCGGGCCGAGTTCTACAAGTGGCTGCTGTGGATGTCGAGCACGGTACAGGCCACGATGCCGCTGTACTTCTACAGCGACCGCTTCGTCTTGCCAGGCAACGCGGCCGGTGCCGCCGAGGTCAAGGCCATGGCCGGGATCCAGTACGACGCGCTGATGGACCAACTTGACACCCGGCTCGCGGCCAGCGGCGGGCCTTGGATGCTGGGCCAGCGCTACAGCGCACTCGACCCCTATGCCTTCATGCTCAGCCGCTGGACCCGCAGCATGAAGCGGCCGGCCCGCACGCTGAAGCATCTCGGACCTTTCCTCGACCGCATGCTTGAGCGGCCAGCGCTGCAGTCGATGCTCGAGGCTGAAGGCTTGCAGCCACCCTTCGTCTGATCGGGATGCCGACCGCCGAACTTAAGCCCTGGTCTCGGCAAGCACTGATGACCCGCGAACAGGCCCTGGCGCTGGACGCCGCCGACCCGCTCGCGCCGCTGCGCGAGCAATTCCACCTGCCGCGAGGCGACGGTCTGATCTACCTCGATGGCAACTCGCTGGGGCTGCTGCCGCGAGCCACTGCGGCGCGGCTGCAACAGGTGGTCGTCGACGAATGGGGCGAAGGACTGATTGGCAGCTGGAATTCGGCCGGCTGGATGGCGATGCCGACGCGCATCGGCGACAAGATCGCTGCGCTGCTGGGCGCCGGTCCGGGTGAGCTGGTGGTGGCCGATTCGACTTCGGTCAACCTGTTCAAGCTGCTCAGTGCCGCACTTGCGATCCAGCGCCAGGACGCGCCGGCCCGCCGGGTGGTTGTCAGCGAGCGCAGCAACTTCCCGACCGACCTCTACATCGCGCAGTCGCTGTGCCGCGAACAAGGCTGCAGCCTGAAGCTGGTCGACTCGCCCGGGCAGATCGCCGAGGCCTTGGGCGCCGACACGGCGGTGTTGATGCTCACGCAGGTCAACTACCGCAGCGGCCGGCTGCATGACATGGCCTCGCTCAACGCTGCAGCGCATGCCGCTGGTGCGCTGACACTCTGGGACTTGGCGCATTCAGCCGGCGCGCTGCCGGTCTCGTTGAATGCTGATGGCGCCGATTTCGCGGTGGGCTGCGGCTACAAATTCCTCAATGGCGGTCCGGGTGCGCCGGCGTTTGCCTGGGTTCGGCCGGCGCTGATCGATCGCTGCGTGCAGCCACTCTCGGGCTGGCTGGGGCATGCGGCACCGTTCGACTTTGCCACCGAATACCGGCCGGCTACGGGGATCACACGGATGATCTGCGGCACGCCGCCGGTGCTGGCGCTGGCCGCGCTGGAATGTGGCGTCGACAGCCTGCTCGCCGCCGAACCGCTGGGCGGCATCGCCGCGCTGCGTGCCAAGTCGCTGGCGCTGACCCGGCTGTTGATCACCCGGGTGGCCGAGCGCTGCGCGGGCCATGGTTTGTTACTGGCCTCGCCCGACGCCGATGCGCAACGGGGCAGCCAGGTCAGCCTGGTGTTCGATCCCACCAGCGAAGCTTGCGGCGCAGCCTATGCGGTAGTGCAGGCGCTGATCGAGCGCGGCGTGGTCGGCGACTTCCGCGCTGGCAGCCCTGTTGGCAGCTTGGCTGGCAGCTTGGTCGGCAGCGCCGACGATCGTGCCGACATCTTGCGTTTCGGCGTCGCGCCGCTGTACACCCGTTTCGTCGATGTCTGGGATGCGGTCGAGCAGCTCGCCGCGGTGCTGGCCCACGGCGAGTGGCGGCAAGCCCGTCACAGCCTGCGCGCTGGGGTGACCTGAGCGCTGAGCGCGCGAGAAGGCATCGGATGCGCCCTCTGAAGCACTGACAGCACCTTGACGGGCCTAGACTTGCTGACTTTTTGACACCAACCACCTTGCCGGAGACTGCCATGGGCGCGCCACAAGCTTTCACCAACCCCACCGCCGTGGGCCATTTCATTGCCGGCCAACAACGGCCCGGCGCGAGTGGCCGCCAGCAAGCGGTTTTCAACCCCAGTACCGGCCAGGTCGCGCGCCAGGTGGCGCTGGCGTCGACCGATGAGGTCAACGCCGCGGTGGCCGCAGCGCTGGCGGCGCAACCGGCCTGGGGCGACATGCCGCCGATCCGGCGTGCCCGCGTGCTCAACAGCTTCCTGCAGCTGCTCAACCAGCACCGCGATAGCTTGGCGGCGATGATCAGCGCCGAGCACGGCAAGGTCTTCACCGACGCGCAGGGCGAGGTTTCGCGCGGCATCGACATCGTTGAATTTGCCTGCGGTGCGCCGCAGCTGCTCAAGGGTGATTTCACCGACCAGGTCTCGACCGGCATCGACAACCACACGCTGCGCCAGCCGCTCGGCGTGGTCGCCGGCATCACGCCGTTCAACTTCCCCTGCATGGTGCCGTTGTGGATGTTCCCGATTGCACTGGCTGCTGGCAATGCGTTCATCCTCAAACCCAGCGAGCGTGACCCGAGCTGCGCGATGTTCATGGCCGAGCTGCTCCAGCAGGCGGGCCTGCCGGACGGTGTGTTCAATGTGGTGCAAGGCGACAAGGTCGCGGTCGACGCGTTGCTCGTCCACCCCGATGTCAAGGCGGTCAGCTTCGTCGGTTCGACGCCGATTGCCCAGTACATCTACGAGACCGGCGCCCACCATGGCAAGCGGGTGCAGGCGCTGGGCGGCGCGAAGAACCATCTGGTCGTGATGCCCGACGCTGATGTCGAGCAGGCGGTGGACGCGCTGGTCGGCGCGGCCTATGGCTCCGCCGGCGAGCGCTGCATGGCGATTTCGGTGGCGGTGTTGGTGGGTGACATCGCCGACACCATCGTCGAGAAAGTTGCGGCGCGCGCCCGCAGCCTCAAGGTGATGGACCCGATGGACCTGGCGGCCGAAATGGGCCCGATCGTCACGCAACAGGCCAAGGACCGGATTGAAGGCTACATTGGCATCGGCGTCGAGGAAGGCGCCAAGCTCGTGGTCGATGGCCGTGGCTTCAAGGTGGCAGGGCTCGAAGCCGGTTTCTTCACGGGTGGCTCGCTGTTCGACCATGCCACGCCTGCGATGCGCATCTACCAAGAGGAGATCTTCGGCCCTGTGCTGGTGTGCGTGCGGGTGCCCGACTTCGCCAGCGCGGTCAAGCTGATCAACGACCATGAATACGGCAACGGCGTCTCGCTCTACACCAGCGATGGCGGCATCGCGCGCGAGTTTTCGCGTCGGGTGCAGGTCGGCATGGTCGGTATCAACGTGCCGATCCCGGTGCCGATGGCCTGGCACGGTTTCGGCGGGTGGAAGCGCAGCCTGTTCGGTGACATGCATGCCTACGGCGAAGAAGGCGTGCGCTTCTACACCAAGCAGAAGAGCGTGATGCAGCGCTGGCCCGACGCGACCCCCAAGGGCGCTGAGTTCGGCTTTCCGACCTCCAAATAAGGCCGCTGCCAGGCACGAGTTGGGGCAATCGTCGCTGGAAAACCCCTGAAATTCGCCCGAATTCGGGCGGATCTGCGATGCTCACGGTATAATTATCGACCCGCATGATCCGGGCCTGTGCAGGGTGGGGCGCCGAAACTGAACAAGCGCTGCGAGCCTGAAGCGGGCCGCGTTCAGGCGTTTGCCAATTTCGCCCCGGCCCTCCCGTTCAGGAATCGCATGACAGCCAAGAAGATCCCCACCACTTCGGTCACAGCCCCTGACATGGAGGCCGCTGTGCTGGGTCAGGCCGCAACGCCCAAGAAGGCCAGCAAGCCGGTCGCCGCCAAGAGCGCCGGCGTCCAGGGCGCCGACAAAGCTGCGACCCAAGCGGTTGCGAAGCCTGTTACAAAGCCGGCTGCAAAGCCTGTTGCGAAGCCTGCGGCCAAGGCGGCCGCCACCGTGGAGTCCAAAGCTGCGCCGAAGGCAGCACCCAAGGCGGCAGCCAAAGCGGAAAATAAGGCTGGGCCGAAAGCCGTGGCCAAGCCAGCCTCCAAAGTGGAGCCCAAAGCGGCGCCCAAGCCTGCGGCGAAGCCAGCGCCTAAGCCGGCGGCCAAAGCCGCTGCCAAGACTGCCCCCAAAGCCACCGGCAAAACGGCGCCGAAGGTGGCCGCCAAGGCGGTGGACCTGATCGTCGACGCGGACATCGATCTGCTGCTCGACGCCGACGAGGAGATCGAAGAGCTCGACATCGAGGTCAAGGTCACCGAGGTGATCGAGGTTTCCGAGTCTGCTGACGCGGCGGTCAAGGCCAAGCCGCTGCGCATGAAGGTGCCCAAGTCCAAGCAGCGCGCGCTGATACGCGAGTTCGGGCTGGATGTCTCCGCGCTGACCGATGAGGAAGCCAAAAAGCGGCGCGAGGACTTGGGTGCGCTGGTGAAGATCGGCAAGACCCGGGGCTACCTGACCCAGCAGGAGATCACCGATCACCTGCCCGAGAAGCTGGTCGACGCCGAGGTGATCGAGGCGATCATCAAGATGCTCAACGACATGGGCATCGCGGTCTACGAGCAGGCGCCCGATGCCGCGACCTTGCTGGTGGCTGGCGGGGGTGGCACCACCGCATCGGACGAAGACGCTGAGGAGGCGGTCGAATCCGCCTTGTCGACGGTCGACTCCGAGTTTGGCCGCACCACCGACCCGGTTCGGATGTATATGCGTGAGATGGGCTCTTTCGAGCTGCTCACCCGCGAAGGCGAGATCGAGATCGCCAAGCGGATTGAAGGTGGCCGCCAGGTCACGATGTTGGCGGTCTCGGCTTTGCCGTCGATCATGGCCGAGGTCCTGGCCTTCGGCGACAAAATCGCCAGCGGCGAGACCAGCATCTCGGACGTCGTCGACGGTTTTGTCGTCGCCGATGAGGCCGACGATTACGTTGCCGAGGAAGACGTCGACTCGTTTGACGATAGCGAGGATGACGGCGACGGTAGCGACAGCCGGGCGATGACGCGCCGGCTCGAGGAGATGCGGGTCTCGGCGCTGGAGCGCTTTGCCGCGATGCGCCTGAGCTTCGACAAGCTGCGCAAGGCTTTCGACAAGCACGGCTACGGCTCGCCCGAGTACCAGGCCGCGCAGATGACGCTGAGCGACCAGATGATGACGGTGCGCTTCACGGTCAAGACCATCGACCGGCTGTGCGCGGTGCTGCGCTCGCAGGTCGAGCATGTGCGCAAGTACGAGCGCGAGATCCGCAAGATCGCGGTCGACCGATGCGGCATGCCGCAACAGCATTTCATCGACAAGTTTCCGCCCAACGTGCTGAACCTGGGCTGGGTCGAGTCCGAAGCCTCGGCTGGCAAAGCCTATAGCGCGTCGCTGGGCCGCAACATTCCGGCGATCCAGGAGTTGCAGTCCAAGCTGATCGATATCCAGCTCAAGGCCGTGATCCCGCTGGAAGAGCTCAAGGCGATCAACAAGAAGATGAACGAGGGCGAACGCGCCTCGCTCGATGCCAAGAAAGAGATGATCGAGGCCAATCTGCGGCTGGTGATCTCGATCGCCAAGAAATACACCAACCGTGGCATGCAGTTCCTCGATCTGATCCAGGAAGGCAACGTCGGGTTGATGAAAGCGGTCGAGAAGTTTGAATACCGTCGCGGCTTCAAGTTCTCAACCTACGCCACCTGGTGGATCCGCCAGGCCGTGACCCGTGCGATCGCCGACCAGGCCCGCACGATCCGGGTACCGGTGCATATGATCGAGTCGATCAACAAGATCAACCGGGTCAGCCGGGCGCATCTGCAGGAGTTCGGTTTCGAGCCCGACGCCGCGACGATCGCCGAGAAGCTCGACCTGACGGTCGACAAGGTGCGGCAGATCATGAAGATCGCCAAGGAGCCGGTTTCTCTAGAGGTGCCGGTTGGCGACGACGGCGACACCACCTTGGGCGATTTCATCGAGGACAAGTACAACGTCGCGCCGATGGATGCGGCGATGCAGTCGAACCTGCGCGCCGTCGTCAGCGAGCTGCTCGACGGCCTGACTGCACGCGAGGCCAAGGTGCTGCGCATGCGCTTTGGCATCGACATGAGCAGCGACCACACGCTCGAGGAAGTCGGCAAGCAGTTCGATGTGACGCGCGAACGGATCCGTCAGATCGAGGCCAAGGCGATGCGCAAGCTCAAGCACCCGAGCCGGGCCGACAAGATCCGGATGTACGCCGAGACCCTGTGAGGGGCGTCGCCTAGCGCGTCAGGCCTCGCGGCGCGATGTTCAGCGCTGCGCGGACCAAGGCGAAGGCGCTGTGCAACTGGGTCGCTGCCGCGCTATCGAGCTGGGCCGGTCGGCGCAGCGGCGACCGGCGGTAAGCCTCGAAGCCCCGGTCCCGGATCGCGAAGACGATGCTGTTGCTGAGTTCGCCGTCGTTGACGACCAGCAGGTCGCCAAAGCTGCGCCGGATCCGGTCGAGATAGATCTCGTAGCGCGGATGGCCGTGGTGCAGGTTGACCACCAGCACCCCGCCGGGTTGCAGCATCTCTGCGCAGTCATCGTAAAAACGCTGCGAGCACAGCCGGGCCGGCTGGCCCTGATCGTCGAAGCCATCGACCAGCAGCACATCGCGCGGCTTGACCGAATGGCGGACGAAGAGCGCCCCGTCGCCACGCAGCACGCTGAACCGTTCGCTGTTGGCCGGTACACAGAACTCGTTGCGCAGCGCGATCACATGCGGGTTGATCTCGGCGACCTGGATCTGCGCCTGCGGCAGGTAGCGGTGGCAGAACTTGGCCAGCGATCCGCCGCCCAACCCGATCATCGCGATTTGACGCGGCTCGGGCTGGAACAGCAGAAATCCCATCATCGTTCGCGTGTAACCCAGGTCCAGCGCATCCGGATCACCCAATTGCATCCGGCTTTGGATCTCCCGAATCGAGAAATACAGGCCCTTGTCACCGCCACTGTCATGGACGAAGGGCACCACATGGGCGCTTGAAGCGGGGCGGTCGGCCATGAGCTCGACTCTACCGCGCCGGTCGAATTGACCGACCGAGGGCGCGCAGGCTGCCGGCTGAAGCGGTCCCGCCTCCACCCGCGGAGTCGCCGTGGTGATAGGTCCGAGACGGCCGCGCCGCGACACTGCGCGCCCATGACGATCACCGCCCCCATCCTGTTGCTGGCCGATGCCAGTGCTTCCGCGCCGTTGCTGTCCGCGCTCAAGGCCCAGGCGCCCGAACTCGAGCTGCTGGCCCACAGCCGCGACCTTGACGATGTCGCGCTGGCCGAGGTCGAAGTCGTGCTGGGCTGGCGGTTTCCGCCTCAGTTGGCGGGTCGGCTGCCGGCGCTGCGCTGGGTCTGCTCGATGGCCGCGGGGGTGGACAAGCTGCTGGTGCCCGACCTCGCGCCTGGCGTGGTGGTCTCGCGGGTGGTCGACCCTGACCAAGCGCTGGGCATCGCCCAATACGTTGTGGCGCTGGCGATGAGCCACGTCCGGCAACTGCCGCTCTATGCCGCACAGCAGCAAGAGCGGCAATGGCGGCGCCACCCGATCGGAGCGGCCCGCTCGCGCGTTGCGGTGCTGGGTTGGGGCGAGATCGGGCGCGAGATCGGCCGGGTGATGGAGGCTTTGGGATTCGAGGTCAGCGGCTGGCGTCGCGACAGCGGCCCGCTGCACGAGCTGCTGTCGCGCAGCGAGATCGTCGTCAACGCACTGCCGCTGACGGCACAGACCGAGGGCTTGCTCGATGCTGCGGCGCTGGCAGTGATGCCACGCGGCGCCTACCTGATCAACATCGCCCGAGGCCAGCACCTGGTCGAGGCCGACCTGATCGCCGCCGTGCGTGGCGGTCATCTGGCGGGTGCGGCGCTCGATGTGCAGATGATCGAGCCCATGCTCGCCGACGACCCGCTGTGGTCCGTGCCTGGCATCACGATCACACCGCACATCGCTGCGCAATCATCGCCCGACACGGTGGCGTCGCAGTTCATCGCTGGCCTGCGCTGCCTACAGCGCGGCTTGCCGCCGCCCAACACGGTGGACCGCTCGCTGGGGTATTGACCGCCCGGCGCGCGGTGTCGGGCCGATCAGCCCGCCGATCAGCCCGCCGATCAGCCCGCCGATCAGCCCGCCAGCGCGACGATCTGCGCCAGCGGTAGCGCGCCCGATTGGCGCCTGAGCTCCGCGCCGGCCTGCAGCCGGACCAAGGTCGGGATGCTGCGAATTGCAAATCTCGCCGAGGCCTGCGGGCTGTCATCGCTGTTCACCTTGACCAGCAGCGCCCGGCCCTTGAGTTGGCGCGCTGCGGCTTCGAACTGCGGTGCCATTTGACGACAAGGGCCGCACCAAGGCGCCCAGAAATCCACCAACACCGGCAGCGTGGTCTGGCGCACGAAGGCGTCGAAGTTCTGGTCGCTGAGCTCGACAGGGTGGCCATCGAGTAAAGCCCGGTGACAGCGGCCACAACCCGGGTCGTCAGCCAGCCGGTCGGCGGGCAGGCGGTTGACAGCGCCACAGTGTGCGCAGGCGATGTGATGAAGTTCCATGGACTTCAACTGGGTACTACGCCGGGGTTTTCAAGCCCGGCCGGCCCAGCACGTCAGCGCTGCGCTGCGGTGCTGGCCAGCGGAATGCCGCACCACCCTGCGACTGCGAGATCGCAGTGCAAGCCCCGGTTTCGGGCATCGCGAGGCCCGCAGCCAACGCCTACACTGCAGGTTAGCAAGGGTTGCCAGGGAGGCGCCAACAGCCGCAAGATTTTTCGGATGCAAAGGCGATCATGACGACCCGCAAGCCACGTCCTAGCCAAGCCGAAGCCACGAGCCCGGCCGCGGCGGTCGACCCATCCACTTCGCCCGCCGAACCAGCGCCGGCCATGGCGAACTTTCCGGTGATCGGTATCGGTGCTTCGGCAGGTGGTTTAGCCGCCTTTGAAGCCTTTTTCTCGGGGATGCCCGCCGACGCTGACACCGGCATGGCTTTCGTGCTGGTCCAGCATTTAGCGCCTGACCACAAGAGCTTGCTGAGCGAGCTGGTGCGGCGCTACACCCGGATGCAGGTCTTCGAAGTCGAGGACGGCATGGTGGTGCAACCCGATTGCACGTACATCATCCCGCCCAACCGCGACATGGCCTTCATCAACGGGCGCTTGCAGTTGCTCGAGCCGGCGGCGCCGCGGGGTCAGCGCTTGCCAGTCGATTTCTTCTTCCGCTCGCTGGCCCAGGACCAGCGCGATCGTGCGATCGGCATCGTGCTTTCGGGCACCGGCAGCGACGGTACGATGGGCGCGCGTGCGATCAAGGGCGAGGCCGGCATGGTGATCGCGCAAAAGCCCGAATCGACCGAGTTCGATGGCATGCCGCGCAGCGTGATCGCCGCTGGCGTGGCCGACTACGTGCTGCCGCCTGGCGAGATGCCGGCCCAGCTGATCGCCTACGCCGCCCATGCCTATGGCGAGTTGCCGCGCTTGCTGGCGTCTCTGGCCCCACAGGCCGAGAACTCGAGGCAGAAGATCTTCGTGTTGCTGCGGGCGCAGACCGGTCACGATTTTTCGCAGTACAAGCCCAGCACCATTGAGCGCCGCATCGCCCTGCGCATGGCGGTGCACCAGATCGAAGCGATCGACAGCTATGTGCGGTACCTGCAGCAAACCCCGGTCGAGGTCCAGGCACTGTTTCGCGCGCTGCTGATTGGCGTGACCAGTTTTTTTCGCGATCCGGAGGCCTTCCAGGCGCTCAAGGACCAGGGCGTGCCCAAGTTGTTTGCCGGTAAAGCCCCGGGTAGCGTGATCCGGGTCTGGTCGGCGGGCTGTTCGACCGGCGAGGAGGCCTATTCGATTGCCATCCTGTTGCAAGAGCAAATCGAGACGCTGGCCCAGAACTGCACCGCGCAGGTCTTCGCCACCGACATCGACAGCCAGGCCGTGGCCAACGCCAGGGCGGGGCTGTTCCCGCTCAGTGTCGCGGCCAACATCACACCCGACCGGCTGGCGCGGTATTTTTCCGCTGAGGCCGAGGGCAAGGGCTACCGGATCCACAAACACATCCGCGACATGCTGGTGTTCTCCGAGCAGGACTTGATCAAGGATCCGCCGTTCTCCAAGCTGGACCTGATCAGCTGTCGTAATCTGTTGATCTATCTGAACATCGAGCTGCAGCAAAAGCTCATCCCACTGTTCCATTACGCGCTCAATCCGGGCGGGCTGCTGCTGCTGGGCAACTCCGAGGGCGTGGGCGATTTCGGCGAGCTGTTCTCCGTGATCGACCGCTCGGCCAAGCTCTACCAGCGCCAAGAGGGTTTTCAGAGCGCCCAGCGGCTGGTGCTGGCACGCTTCACGCCGAGCTTGCCGTCGCCGGGGACGAGAGCGCCAGCTGGCAGCCCCCGGTCCGGTGTTCCGGCCAAGCGGCCGCTGCGCGAGTTGGTCGAACAGGCGCTGCTACAGCAAGCCGTGCCCTCGGCTGCGTTGGTCAGCGGTCAAGGTGACATCCTGTACTTGCACGGCCACACCGGGCTGTTCCTCGAGGCCGCGCCGGGCGAGGCAGGCGTCAACAACATCCTGAAGATGGCCCGCGAAGGGTTGAAGCCCGCGCTGACCACCGGGCTGCTGCAGGCGGTGATCAGCCAGAAGCCGGTGCTCAACCTGAACCTGCGGGTCAGGACGAACGGCGAATTCAGCGGCGTCAAGCTGGGCATCCTGCCGGTGGTCAATGCCTCGGCCGCGACTGCTGAAACCATGCTTTACCTGGTGACGTTCGAGCTGGCGCAAGCCCTGGACATCCCAGCTTCGGACGCGCCGGTCGATGCCAGGATCGCCGCGCTGCAGCAGGCGCTGCGCGCCAAGGACGAGTTTCTGCAGACCAGCCGTGAGGAGCTGGAGAGCGCCAACGAAGAGCTCAAGTCAGCCAACGAAGAGTTGCAGTCCGTCAACGAGGAACTGCAATCGACCAATGAGGAGCTTGAGACTTCGAAGGAGGAGCTGCAATCGGTTGCCGAGGAACTGTCGACCATCAACACCGAGCTGCAGTCCAAGTTGCTGGACCTTTCTCAGGTCAACAACGACATGAACAACCTGCTGGCTGGCACCGGCATCGCCACGGTGTTTGTCGACCACCAGCTGCGATTGCTTCGCTTCACCCCCGCAGCGGGTCAAGTGATCAACCTGATCCTCAGCGACATCGGCCGGCCGATTGGCCACATCGTCTCTAACCTCGTCGGCTATGACAGCTTGGTGGCAGACATCCGCAGCGTGCTCAACACCCTGGAGTTCAAGGAGACGGCGGTGCAGACCCAGGCCGGACTGTGGTTCCTGCTTCGAATCCTGCCTTACCGGACGCTCGACAACGTGGTGGAGGGTGCGGTGATCACTTTCGTGGACATCACCGCGTTGCGCCGTGCGCAGGAAGAGTTGCGCGCAGCCAACCAGCTGATGCATTTGGCGGTCGTGGTGCGGGACGCCAATGACGCGATCACCGTGATCGATCTGTCGGGCCGCATCCTGGCCTGGAACCCGGCTGCTTCGCGCATGTATGGCTGGACCGAAGCCGAGGCCTTGCGACTGGACAACGCTGACCGCGTGCCGGCGGCAGCGCGCAAGGATATCGCTGAGAAGCTGCGCGAGCTGATTCAGGCCAAAACCCTGGCGCCTTACCGGGACCAGCGACTGACCAAGGATGGCAGGGTGCTGGAGGTGTGGATCACTGCCACGGCGCTGGTCAACGAGCAAGGCGAGGTCTACGCGGTGGCAACCACCGAGCGCTCGATAGCCTCACTTGTTGAACCGGCCGCCCGGTCAGCTCGCCCATGAGCGCAGAACCAGCGTCGACCGACCTGCCGGCCGAGACCGCCGTCACGCAGCGCTTGCTGCACGAGCTGCAGGCCCACCAGATCGAACTCGAGATGCAGAACCACGAGCTGCGCCAAGCGCAGGTCAAACTGGAGGCGGCGCGGGCGCGCTATTTCGATCTTTACGACCTGGCGCCGGTGGGTTTTTGCAGCCTTGACGGTCTGGGCGCGATCTCGCAGGTCAACCTCAGCGCAGCGACCTTGCTTGGCCTGCCCCGGGCCGCGCTGATCAACTTGCCTTTCACGCGTTTCGTCCACCAGCCGGACCAGGATGCCTACTACCTGTTGCGTCAACAGCTGCTGCAAAGCGGCCAGCCGCAATCCTGCGAGCTGCGGCTGCTCGGGCCGCAGAGGCTACCTTTCTGGGTTCAGCTCTCGGCCAATCCCCAGCATGCTGAGCCTGCTGAGCCTGCTGAGCCTGCTGAGCCTGCTGAGCCTGCTGAGCCCGATGCGATGCGCATCGTGCTCATCGACATCAGCGCGCGCAAGCAGATCGAAGGCGAGCTCAGCGCGCACCGGCATCGCCTCGAAGAACTGGTGGCCAGCCGCACCGCGGAGCTGGTCACGGCGCGTGCACGCGCTGAGGAGGCGAACCGCGCCAAGAGCACTTTCCTGGCCAACATGAGCCATGAGATCCGCACCCCGCTGAGCTCGATCATTGGCCTGAGCCACCTGCTCCGACGATCGAGCATGACGCAGCAGCAGGCTGCGCGGCTGGAACGGATCGACCGCGCCGGTCAACACCTGATGGCCATCATCAGCGACATCCTTGACCTGTCCAAGATCGAGGCCGGCGGCTTGCAGCTCGAGCGCACCGATTTTGAATTCGGCGAAGTGATGGCCAGTGTGCAGTCCTTCATCGCTGAAGCAGCCCAGGAAAAAGGCCTGGCGATCGTGGTCGATGTCGGCGACGTGCCGGCCTGGTTGTGCGGTGACCCGACGCGTTTGCGCCAGGCTTTGCTCAACTACGCCATCAACGCGGTGAAGTTCACCGACGCGGGCACGATCAGCCTGCAGGCCAAGCTGATGCAAGACCACCAGGATGGCCTGCTGCTGCGTTTGTCGGTCGAAGACAGCGGTGTCGGCGTCGCACCTGCGCTCATCCCCAAGCTGTTTCATGCTTTTGAGCAGGCCGACAACTCGACCACGCGCCGCTATGGCGGCACCGGCCTGGGGCTGGCGATCACCCGTCGACTGGCGCAGCTGATGGGCGGCGAGGCCGGCGTCGAGAGCCAGCCCGGACGGGGCAGTTGTTTCTGGTTCACCGCTAGGCTGCAGCGCGCCCAGAGTGCGATGCCAGCGGCCGGATCAGCGCCGCCCCAAAGCGCCTGGCTGGACGGCGCCCAGGTGCTGCTGGCAGAAGACAACGAGGTCAACCGCGAAATTGCGGTGGAGTGGCTGACCAGCCTCGGGCTGGTGGTCGATGCCGCGGCCGACGGTCAACAAGCGCTGGCGCTGGCCCGCAGCCGGATCTACGACCTGGTGCTGATGGACATGCAGATGCCGGTGATGGATGGCTTGCAAGCCACCCGCGCGATCCGTCTATTACCGGGCTGGCAGGCCGTGCCGATTCTGGCGTTGACGGCCAATGCTTTCCGACAAGACCGTCAGGCCTGCGAGGCCGCCGGCATGAATGACTTCATCGCCAAGCCGGTCGACCCGGCGACGCTGCCGGCGATCTTGCTGAGGTGGTTGCCCGCCCGCAGCGCTCAGCCCGCGCCGACTGCTGCCGACGGCCCTGCCGGGCTCAGCGCTGGATGAAGGCGACGATGGCCTGCGCCACCTCAGCGCCCTTGTCTTCTTGCAAAAAATGGCCAGCGCCGCGTGTGACCGCGTGCGGCTGGCCCTGTGCGCCAGGCACGAGCTGCTGCCAGATCCGGTGGCCACCGCGGGTCACCGGGTCTCGGTTGGAGAACAGCGTCAGGAAAGGCTTGTCCCAGCGTTTGAAGAATTCCCAGGCGCGCTCGTTGTTCTCGCGCTCGGGGTCATCCCGTCGGGTCGGCACGAAACCCGGGAACAGCCGGGCTGCGATGCGGTGACGGCGGGTCGGGAAGGGGGCGTCGTAGGCGGCGACCTCCTGCGGCGTCAGCCCTTGGGCACAGCCGGCTTTGACGATGCGGCCGATCGGAAACCAGGGTGAGAAGCGCGCGAAAGCGCGCCAGATCTTGAAGGCGAACGGGATCTCGCTGGTGCCGGTGGGCAGGCCGCCGTTGGCCAGCACGATGCGGTCGAAACGCTGCGGCGCGTCGACCACCATGCGCAGCCCGATCAGCGAGCCCCAGTCCTGGCAGAACAGCGTCATGCGGTGCAGGTCCTGGGCTGCCAGCCAGGCGTTCATCCAGCGCACATGGTTGGCATAGCTGTAGTCGCCCGGCCGGGCCGGTTTGTCGGAACGGCCAAAGCCGACCAGGTCGGGGGCGACCACGCGCAAGCCAGCGGCCACCAGCACCGGGATCATCTTGCGGTACAGGAAAGACCAGGTCGGCTCGCCGTGCATCAGCAGCACGATGGGCGCGTCGCGCGGGCCTTCGTCGAGGTGCGCCACGCGCAGCCCGCCGACCACCGTGTAATGCGGCGGGTAGTCAAATTCGGGCAGGCCTTTGAAACAATCGTCGGGCGTGCGCAGAACGTCGGTGATCTGGGGTAGTTTGGACATGGGGTTCAGAATCGACGGCCGAGATCGATCTTCGCCGACCCGACCGGCAGGCTGATGAAGTCGCCATCCGTGCCAACGCGAACCGGCCCATTGAAGATGCTGCGCGCCGTGCCGACGAACGCCTGTTCCATGCCTGGCAGCGACAACGCCGGCACGATGTGGTGGAGCAGCAGGAATCCCACCTTGGCGTCGCGTGCCGTCTCGGCGGCTTGCTCGGGCGTGGCGTGGTAGTTCAGGATGTCGTTGAAAAGTTGTTTCAGCTGGGGCCGCCCGGCTTGGCCCGCGCCGCCCTCAAGCACCGCCATCATGGGCACCGAGAGCGCCTCGTGCACCAGCAGGTCGACGCCCTGCGCCTCGCGCTGCACCGCCGCCGATTGCTTGGTGTCGCCGCTGATCACCACGCTGCGGCCTTTGTAGCTGATGCGGTAGCCGACCGCCGGGTGGATGGGCGCATGGTCGACGCTGAAGGCCGCGATCTCCAAGTCGGCATCCTTGAGCACCACGACCCGGCCCGCTTGCCCGATCTGGAAAGGCTGGGCCAGGCCGCCTGAGCCGCCCGCTGGCAACGTGACCTCGCCGTGGTGGGCGACCCGGTACTGCTGGTCCTGCGCGTAGGCCTGGCGCAAGCCGGCCACCACCTGCTCGACCCCTTGCGGGCCATGGACCGGCAGCGGCGCGCTGTTGGACGTCGAGACCCAGCGCTGCAGCATCAGCTCGCCCAGGCCGTCGATGTGGTCGCTGTGGAAATGCGTCAGGAACACCGCCTCGATGCGGCCGTGCACGAAGCCCAGCTTGCCGATGTTGCGCGGGCTGCCGCTGCCGACGTCGAAGATGAACAAGCGCTTGCCCGCGACCACCGCGGTGCAGGGACCGGCACGCTGGTCATCCGGGAAGGGCGAGCCGGCGCCGCACAGGCCCACATGCAACCCGTCCGGCAGGTCTTTCAGCGCGTCGGCGGCCAGTCGCCCGGCCACCACCCGCTTGGCCAGCGCCATGCTCAGCGGTCCGCGAAACCAGTAGGCGGCGCCGGCGGCCAGCAGGGCGGCCAGCAAGGTGTAGAGCGCGAATCGGCGGAGGGTCATGGCGGTCCTGTGGGGTGTGGGGTGTTGAGCGGGGAGGACGCAGGTTCAGACGCCGAAGATCCGCGCCAGCCGAACCCCCAGGCCCTGGATCCAGGGCGCGACATAGCGCAGACGTGGCCTGCGCGCCTCGGTGGCCTGGACGATGCGGGCGACGATAGCCCGCGTGTCGCGGGCTTCCAGCAGGCAGAAGATGCGCGACTCGCGGGCCTTCATCTTCGCGGCTTGGGCGTGGAAGTACGAGCCAGGCCCCATCCAGGCGTACTTGCTGGCGGTCATCGTCTGGTTGAACCCGGTGTGGATGGCGCCGGGCTCGATCAACGCGATCTGCACGCCGGCGCCGAGCTGGTCCATCTCGGCGCGCAGTCCGGCGCCAGCGGCTGACAGCGCGAACTTGCTCATCGAGTAAGGCATCAGGAACGGCATCGGCAGGCGCCCGGCGATCGAGCTGACGAACAGCACCGTGCCGCGCCGGCGCGCGATCATGCCGCGCAGCGCGAGCTGGGTGAGCTCGATCGTTGCGAAGACATTGACCTCGAAGATCCGGCGGATGCGGACGACATCGACCTCGGCCAGTGAGCCCGATTCGCCGATGCCAGCGTTGTTGATCAACACGTCAAGCTCGATCGGCAACAACAGTTCGCGGTCCGCCGCCGAGGTGATGTCGAGCTTGAACACGTCGAGCGCCAAGCCCTTGGCCTGGCATTCGGCGCGCAAGGCCTGGGCCTGGCGCTCATCGAAGGTGGTGGCGATGACGCGGTGGCCGCGCGCGGCGAGCGCCAACGCTGCGTCGCGGCCGATGCCACTGCCGGCCCCAGTGATCAGCACGGTCTTGGTCATTGCACGAACACCCTGGCCAGCCGGCCCATAGAAGACCAATAGAAATCCCGCCCCCAACCCGGGCTGGGGAACACCACGCCCTGCATCAGGCCGCCGCTGCGCACCCGGCCTTTTTCCTGGCCCG
>CANFPU010000055.1 GCA_947448955.1 Burkholderiales bacterium | reverse complement strand
TCGACGGTCTGCGGTTCATGACCTTTTGTTCTTTCCCTTTGACGGGACGGCTGTGACGACGTATCTCTTCCGCCTGGCAGGCGTGGCCGCCGCATCACGTTTGGGATTGCGGCCTGCCGCGCCTGACGCAGGTGTTGCATCAACGCTTTTTTAACGCCGTTAAAGGCGTCAGACCACGATAACTCCGGGTTTGCCCAGGTAAACTCTGATAAATCAAGCACTTAGGGCCCAAACGTGGCTCAGTCCATTATAAGCAGCAATCCGCCCGCCCGCCGACCCGCCATCAGCCCCGACCTGCCGGCGCCGGAGGTCCGCCGGTTGGTGGTCGATGAAGCCGGTGAAGGCCAGCGGCTTGACAACTTCCTGATGCGCCTGCTCAAGGGCGTGCCCAAGACCCATGTCTACAGGGTGATCCGCTCGGGCGAGGTGCGGGTCAACAAAGGCCGCGCCGGGGCCGATACCCGGTTGGCACTGGGCGATGAGGTGCGGGTACCGCCGGTGCGCGTGGCCGAAAAACCAGCCGGCCTGGCACCGGCACCAGCGCGGGAATTTCCGGTACTTTTCGAGGATGAATGCCTGCTGGCGATCGCCAAGCCCGCCGGCGTGGCGGTGCACGGCGGTAGTGGGGTGAGCTTCGGCGTGATCGAGCAATTGCGCCAGGCCAGACCCCAAGCGCGATTTCTGGAGTTGGTTCACCGTATCGACCGCGAGACCTCAGGCATCTTGTTGCTGGCCAAGAAGCGCAGCGCGCTGGTCGCGTTGCAAGACCAGTTCCGCAGCCGTGAGACCGGCAAGATATACGGCGCGCTGGTGGTTGGCGTCTGGCCGGCAAAGATGAAGGTGATCGACGTTGCGTTGCACAAGACCTTGGATGGGCGCGGTGAGCGCCATGTGTTGCCTGTCGCTGCCGACCACCCTGACGGCAGGCGTGCGATCAGTTTGGTGCAGGTGGTGCGGGCGTTCCAGGGTTGCACGTTGCTGGATGTGACGATCAAGACCGGCCGCACCCACCAGATCCGGGTCCACCTGGCGCAGGCAGGCCACGCCATTGTTGGCGACCCTAAATACGGCGACTTCGCCCTCAACAAGGCCTGGGCTCGCGGGGAGGGCCCAGGCGGCGCGCGCTTCGAGCGCATGTTTCTGCATGCCAGGCAACTGGCTTTCGACCACCCGGTCAGCGCCGAGCGCATTACCTTGATGGCTGCGTTGCCAGCCGAATGCGCCACACTGCTGAACCGTTTGCCGACTCTTCCTTGATCGATCTTTCACGATGACCACGACCACCCGCCCGCGCCGCTTTGATCTGATCGTCTTCGATTGGGACGGCACCCTGTTCGATTCCACCGCGCTGATCGTGCGCTGTATGCAGTCGGCTTGCGCCGACATCGGCGTGGACGTTCCCAGCGCCGAGCGTGCGGCTTATGTCATCGGTCTTGGTCTTCGCGATGCGCTCCAGCATGCGGTACCTGGTCTGCCCGAATCGAGATACCCCGAGCTGGGTCGACGCTACCGCCATCACTACATCGCGCGCCAGCACGAGTTGGTGCTCTTTCCGGGCACCTTGGAGATGTTGCAGGCGCTGAAATCGCGCAACCATTTGCTGGCGGTGGCAACCGGGAAAAGTCGATTGGGCCTGGATGAGTCGCTGCAAGCGGTTCAGCTCAAGGGCGTGTTCGACGGGACCCGTACCGCCGACGAGACCGCTGGCAAGCCCCATCCGATGATGCTGCAGCAGTTGATGCGCGAATTCGGCGCTGACCCGCTTCGTACGTTGATGATTGGTGACACCACCCACGACCTGCAGTTGGCCGCCAACGCCGGCGCCGCCAGCATTGGCGTGAGCTATGGCGCTCACGACCCTGGTGCCTTCGCGGCGCTGTCGCCGCTGCATGTGGCGCATTCGACTGCCGATCTGCAGGACTGGCTGTTGCTGAATGCCTGAGGCGGGGCAGGCACTGCCCTTCGAGGCCGCCCGAATGCTGTGCGCGTCCGTCGATCTGGTCGAGCGCGGCCGAGCCTTCGTCTTCGATGTGCTGCTGCGGGGTCAACCAGCACGCGCGTTTGTGTTGCGCTTCGAGGGTCGGTTGGTGGGCTACGTCAACCGTTGCGGCCATGTGCCTGTCGAGATGGACTGGCAGCCGGGTGAGTTTCTAGACCAGGACAAGCGTTGGATCGTCTGTGCGATCCACGGCGCGAGCTATGAGCCTGCCGACGGCCGCTGCGTGGCCGGCCCCTGCCGCAGCAGCAAGCTGATGGCCTTGACAGTCGCCGAATTCGACGGTCAGGCCTGTTGGTATCCTTGCGGCGACATCCGGCCGGTGTCGTTGGCCGCCGCCTCTGAAAGCCCCTCATGAATCCGCAGGACGACACCCCATTTACCGCCAAGCCTGTGGACGCAAGCGCTGATGCGAACGCTGATGCAAACGCTGGCGCGACCGCTGGCGCGGCACCGCCGCCGCATGTGTCCGCGGAGGCGGTCAGCACGTCTGCGCTGACGCAGGCGGTGCAGACGCTGGCGCGCGAGTTGATGCGCGAACGCCGCACCGACCGCCGCTGGCGCATTTTCTTTCGCCTGTCTTGGCTGGGTCTGGTCCTGGCCGCGGCTTGGTTGCTGCTGTCCGACCGGACCCACCACAACGCGCCGAGTGGCCCGCACACGGCGCTGGTGGAGTTGCGAGGCGAGATTGCCGCCGATGCCGAAGCCAGTGCCGAGCAATTGATGTCTGGCCTGCGCAATGCGTTCGAGGACAAGAATGCCAAGGCCGTGGTGTTGCGCATCAACAGCCCGGGCGGTAGCCCGGTGCAGTCCGGGATCATTTACGACGAGGTCCGTCGTTTGAAGGTCTTGCACCAGAAAAAAGTCTACGCAGTGGTCGAGGAGGTCTGTGCGTCGGGTGCTTACTATGTCGCGGTGGCCGCAGACGAGATCTTTGTCGACAAGGCCAGCATCGTCGGCTCGATCGGTGTGCTGATGGACGGTTTCGGTTTCAACGGCCTGATGGACAAGCTCGGCATTGAGCGCCGCTTGCTGACCGCGGGTGAGAACAAGGGCATGCTGGACCCGTTCACGGCGCAGAACCCGAAACAGCGGGCTTATGCCCAGGCCATGATCGACCAGGTACACCAGCAATTCATCCGGGTCGTCCGCGAGGGTCGTGGCAAGCGGCTGAAGGAGTCACCGGACACTTTCTCGGGTCTGTTCTGGAACGGCGAAGAGGCGGTCAAGCTCGGTCTGGCCGACAAGCTCGGCAGCCTGGACTATGTGGCGCGCGAGGTGATCAAGGCCGAAGAGGTGATCGACTACACGCCACGCGAAAATGTCGCGGAGAAGTTGGCGAAGCGTTTTGGCGCATCGATCGGCGAAGGTGCCATGCGCGCCGTGGGTGGGCTGGCGCGCCTTCGCTGAAGTTGCCGGATAGCGCTTCAACCGTTTGATAAAACCCTGAAGGATCTCATCATCAACGCTCCCTTTCACGCCGATCAGGTCGGCAGCTTGTTGCGTCCGGACTGGCTGTCCGCGATGCGCGCTCAATGGCGGCGCGGCGAAGTCGATGCTGCCACATTGGCAGCCACTGAGGACCGTGCAGTGCGTGAGGCTGTCCAGCGACAGGAGGCCGCCGGCTTGCAAAGCATCACTGACGGCGAGTTCAGGCGCGACTGGTGGCATCTTGACTTTCTGTCTCAACTCGACGGCGTCACGCTGCAAGACAACGCCGGGCCGAAGTTCAAGATTGCCGGTCAGTCCGAGCAACCGCCGATTGCCACCGTCACCGGCAAGATCGGCTGCAGCCGGCCGATCATGGCCGAGGACTTCGCTTTTCTGAAGTCGGTGACCCAGCGCACCGCCAAGATGACGATCCCGTCGCCATCGATGCTGCATCTGCGTGGTGGTCGCGCAGCGATCTCTCAGCAGGCCTACCCCGACATGGCGGCCTTCTGGGCAGATGTGGCCGCAGCGTACCGGCTTGCGATCGCCCATCTGGCGGACGCCGGATGCCGCTACCTGCAGCTCGATGACATCACCTTCGCCTACTTGTGCGATCCCAAAATTCAGGCCAATTGCCGTGCCAACGGTGACGATCCTGCCGCGCTGCCGCAGATCTATGCCGACACCATCAATGCGGCGCTGGTGGGCAAGCCTGCCGACATGAAGGTGACGATTCACACCTGTCGAGGCAATTTCCAGAGCGCATGGGTTGCCGAGGGCGGTTACGACCCGGTGGTCCAGGCGATGTTCTCGACCAACGTCGACGGGTACTTCATGGAGTTCGACAACGCTCGCGCCGGCGGCTTCGAGCCGCTCAAGGCCCTGCCCAAGGGCAAGAAAGTCGTGCTCGGACTGGTCACCACCAAGCTTGGCGAGCTCGAATCCAAGGACGACTTGAAGCGCCGCATCGACGAGGCCTCGCGTTTCGTGCCGCTCGAGGACTTGTGTCTGTCACCGCAGTGCGGCTTCTCCAGCACTCACCATGGCAACGCGCTTTCGCAGGAAGACCAATGGCGCAAGCTCGAGCGCGTGGTCGAGGTGGCTGCCGAGGTCTGGGGCTGAAGCCTGCGGGCTGCACCAGCCCCGCGCCTCGGCTTGCTTAGAGCCAGCCTACACGCTTGAAGCGCCAGTACATCAGGCCGCAGGTCGTGGCAATGAGGGCCAGCGCCGCGGGGTAGCCCCAGGGCTGTCGCAGCTCGGGCATGTGCTGGAAGTTCATGCCCCAGACGCCGACAAAAAAGGTTGCGACCGCAAAGATGCCGGCCCAGGCGGCCAGCCGTTTGGTGACCTCGCTCTCCTCGATCGTGACCATCGACAGGTTGACCTGGATCGCCGTGCCGATGGTGTCGCGTATCGTGTCTATCGAGGTCTGCAAGCGCGCCAGGTGGTCGGCGACGTCGCGAAAGTAGTCGCCGCTGTCCGCGCACACCGGCGGGACGCGGCCGCCGTAGAGCTTGCCGATGGCATCCATCAGCGGCGCCACCGCATGGCGCAGCACCGTGACCTTGTGCTTGAGTTGGTAAAGCCGTTCAATGTTGGCGCGGCCAGCGCCGCGTTCGAAGATCTGGTCTTCGATGGTTTCGAGCTCGGTTTCAAGCGCGTCGACGAGCGGAAAGTAGCGATCGACGACCGCATCCATCAACGCGTAGAGCACGAAACCCGCGCCCTGGCGCAGCCGATCGGGCTCGCGCTCGCAGCGTTCGCGAACCGCCAGAAAGCCCTGGTTGCTGCGGTTGCGTACCGACAGCACGTAATTTGGGCCGGCAAAGATATTGACCTCACCGATCCGCCATTCGTCGGTCGCGCTCAGCTCGAGCAGGTGCAGCACCACGAACACCGAGTCGCTGTACTCCTCGATCTTGGGTCGCTGATGGCCATGCGCCGCGTCCTCGACCGCAAGGTCGTGCAGGCCGAACTCGTGCTGCATCTGCGCCAGCTCTTCGTCGCGCGCATCGCGCAGTGCCACCCAGACAAAGCTGCCCGGCTGGCCCATGTGGTCGCTGATCTTGGCTGCCGGGATGTCTGCGAGCTTGGCGCCATCGCGATACGCGACGCAGTTGATCAGCATGGCCGAGTCGTTCTCAGGCCATCGCGGGTTCAGCCACCAGCAGTCCCTTGCGTTCGATGAACGCGACCACCTCGGCCAAGCCCTGTCTTGTGCGCAGGTTGCTCATCACATAAGGGCGCTTGCCGGCATGGTCTGGCCGCATCCTGCGGGTATCGGCTTCCATCACCTCGAGGCTGGCGCCCACATAGGGTGCAAGGTCGATCTTGTTGATCACGAACAGGTCGCTCTTGGTGATGCCGGGGCCGCCTTTGCGCGGAATTTTCTCGCCGGCAGCGACGTCGATCACATAAATCGTCAGATCGGACAGTTCGGGGCTGAACGTCGCGGCCAGGTTGTCGCCGCCGGACTCGATGAACACGATGTCGGCGTCGGGGAATTTTTCCAGCATTCGGTCGACCGCCTCCAAGTTGATCGACGCGTCTTCGCGGATCGCGGTGTGCGGGCAACCGCCGGTCTCCACGCCCATGATGCGATCGGCATCCAGCGCACCGGCCACCGTCAGCAGACGCTGGTCTTCCTTGGTGTAGATGTCGTTGGTCACGACCACCAGGTCCCAGCGTTCGCGCATGGTTTTGCACAGCATTTCGACCAGCGTGGTCTTGCCAGACCCCACCGGCCCGCCCACGCCGACGCGCAAAGGTGGGAGCTTCTTGGTTCGGCGGGCGATGTGGTGCAGTGGGGTCATGGTGGACTTTCTGTGGCGAAGTATTGCGACAAGCACTGATCATGCCGCAGTCGACGGCGCCACCGGCTGCCGGTGTTTCAGCCCTGGACTCAGCTGCGGAAAAGCCTGGAGTATTGGGCTTCGTGGCGTGCCGAGACGATCGCCAGCATCGGTGCCAGGTTTTGCCGTGCACGATCGCCAGCTGCGGCGGTTGCGATGGCGCCGTCGACCGCCGCGGGCAGCGCTTCGGCCAGATGGCCGAGCAGGCGCTGTCCGGCGCTCTGGCCCAGTGGCACCGACTTGATCGCGGCCTGCACCATGTTCTCGGCCCAGCCGAAGCCAAAGGCCAGCAGTGCTTCGCGCAGTGGCGCGCCGCTGGCCGCTGCCGCCAGCGCAAAGGCCAGCGGCCAGGCGGGCGCCGGCTTGAGTGCGGCCAGCGTGGGGACGCGCTCGTCTTCGGGTCGGCGTTGGCGTAACCACTCGGTCAGCGAGCGGCCCATCTGCTCGGTCTGCTGGCGCATCTCGCGCGTCTCGCGGGTCTGCAATGACCAGGCGTTGAGCTCGGCGATGCGCTGCGAATCGGTTCGCTGCCAGGCCTTGAAGGCGCTGGCCAGCAGCGGCAGTTCCGATCGCTGCAGGCTCAAGCCCAGTTGATCGCCCAGCCAAAGACCAGCGCTGGCCTCGTCATGGACCAAGCCAACGTCGATCGCTGCTTCCAGCCCTTCGGAGTAGCTGAAGCCACCGACCGGCAGGGCCGGCGAGGCCAGCCACATCAGCTGCAGCAGCGCCGTGGCATGAAGCGGCCGCGCCGCAGGCCTGACGCGAGGCATCCTCAGTGGTCGTGCGCGTGGTTGTGGTTGTGGTCGTGATGGCCGTGCGCGCAGTCTGGTCCGTGGACATGGCCTGCAGCCACCAAGCCAGGCTTTGCGTCATGCTGATCCGGGTGGTCGTGAGCATGGCCGTGGCTGTGACCATGAGCATGGCTGTGGCCATGAGCATGGCCGTGCGCAGCCTCAGCCGAGGCATAGGCCCCACCTTCGGGTTCGAAAGCCTCCAATGCCTCGGAGACGATCAAATGCTGGGCCCGCAGCATGTCGGCCAGCACATGGTCAGGCTCGAGCTTCAGGTGGTCGGGTTTGAGCTCCAGCGCGACATGCCGGTTGCCCAGGTGATAGGCCGCTCGCAGCAGGTCGAAGGGGCTGCCGTGCTCGGCACAGGCGCGCACCACCAGCACCGCTTGCGGCGCAGCCTGCACGCGAATCAGTGAGCCGTCCTCGGCCACCAATACATCGCCGCCACGCACCGCGGTGCCGCGGGCCAGAAAGACGCCTAGCGTTCTGCCCAGCGAGTCGACCGCGTCGAAACGGCTTTTTTGCCGCACGTCCCAGTCGAGTTCGACCTGCGCGCCGCGCTTGATGAGCACCGAGGCCAGACCGCGCCCGCCGGGGATGAGTTTGTTGATTGTCAGCATGGCGGGATTGTCACCTCGAATTTGGCGGCCGATGCCTGCACCAAGCTCAGCCGCCGGCGTAGTGCACCAGCGCGGCGTCGGCACGGCTGGCGAAATCGAAGTCCAGCCGGGTCAGGCCGCCGGCATCGTGGGTGGTCATCACGATTTCGACCCGGTTGTAGACATTGCGCCACTCGGGGTGGTGGTTCAAATGTTCGGCGACCTGTGCGAGTTCGGCCATGAAGGCGAAGGCTTGGGCGAAATCGGCGAATTTGAAGCTTCGCGAAATGGCCCCTCGGAGCGGGTCGTGCAGCCAAAGTGGCACCAAAGCCAGTTGCCCGACGAGTTCTTGAGGATCGAGTTTGCTCATGGCTGGAGGCCTGCTGAAGTCAGATCCCAAGTTTGCAGCAAACGCCGCCGGGTTGCAGGCCGTTGCTCAGCCGATTACTCCACCCGATTACACCAGCCGATTCGGCCAGGCGCGGAGACCGCTGTCAGAACAGGAAGTAGCGCTGTGCCATCGGCAGCACGCTGGCCGGCTCACAGGTCAGCAACAGACCATCCGCCCGGACCTCGTAGGTCTGCGCGTCGATCTCCATCTTCGGCATGTAGGCGTTGTGCACCATGTCGGCCTTCTTGACCGAGCGGTTGCCTTGGACCGCCACCAGGCGCTTGGCCAGACCATAGGACCCGGCCACACCGCTGGCCAGCGCTGATCGGCTGACGAAGCTGATCGAGGTACTGCTCACGGCCTTGCCGTAGCTGCCGAACATCGGCCGGTAATGCACCGGTTGTGGTGTCGGGATGCTGGCGTTCGGGTCGCCCATCGCCGCTGCGGCGATGAAGCCGCCCTTGAGTACCACGCTGGGCTTGACGCCGAAGAAGGCTGGCTTCCACAGCACCAGGTCGGCCCACTTGCCCACTTCGACCGAGCCTAGCTCGTGGGCAATGCCATGGCTGAGCGCCGGGTTGATCGTCAGCTTGGCGATGTAGCGCTTGACGCGGGCATTGTCATGGCGCGACGTATCACCGGGCAGCGCGCCGCGCTGGCCCTTCATCTTGTGTGCCGTCTGCCAGCAGCGGAGGATCACCTCGCCCACCCGGCCCATGGCTTGGCTGTCCGAGGAGAACATGCTGATCGCGCCAAGGTCGTGCAGTACATCCTCGGCGGCGATGGTTTCGCGACGGATCCGGCTCTCGGCAAAGGCCAAGTCTTCGGCGACGCTGGAGTCCAGGTGATGGCAGACCATCAGCATGTCCAAGTGCTCGTCGACCGTGTTGACGGTGTAGGGCATCGTCGGATTGGTCGACGACGGCAGAAAGTTGGGCTCGCCCACCACCCGCATGATGTCCGGCGCATGGCCACCGCCGGCGCCTTCGGTGTGGAAGGCGCAGAGCGTGCGGCCTTTCGTCGCGGCGATGGTGTTTTCCACGAAGCCCGATTCATTGAGCGTGTCGCTGTGGATCGAGACTTGCACGTCGTGCTCCTCGGCCACTGCCAGGCAGTTGTCGATCGCCGCTGGCGTCGTGCCCCAGTCCTCGTGCAATTTCAGTCCGATCGCACCGGCCTCGATTTGCTGGCGCAAGGCCTCGGGCCGGCTGGCATTGCCTTTGCCCAGGAAGCCCAGGTTCATCGGAAAGGCCTCGGCCGCCTGCAGCATCATCCTTAGATTTTCAGGCCCTGGCGTGCAGGTGGTCGCGAAGGTGCCGGTGGCCGGACCGGTGCCGCCACCCATCATCGTCGTGATGCCCGACATCAGCGACTCTTCGATCTGCTGCGGGCAGATGAAGTGGATGTGGGTGTCGATGCCACCGGCGGTGACGATCATGCCTTCGGCCGACAAGATTTCGGTGCCCGGTCCGATCACGATGTCCACGCCCGGCTGCACATCGGGGTTGCCAGCCTTGCCGATCGCAACGATGCGGTGCCGCTTGATGCCGATGTCGGCCTTGACGATGCCCCAGTGGTCGACGATCAGCGCGTTGGTGATCACCAAGTCGGCGGCCTCCTGCATGCCAGGGCCGTTGATCATCTGGCTCTGGCCCATGCCGTCGCGGATCGTCTTGCCGCCGCCGAACTTGACTTCTTCGCCATAGCCGCCAGCGCGCAGCGTGAAGTCGTCCTCGACCTCAATGATCAGGGCGGTGTCGGCCAGTCTGAGCCGGTCGCCGACGGTCGGACCGTATGTTTCGGCGTAAGCACGCCGGCCAATCGTTGCCATGTCAGAGTTGTCCTTGCGCCAGGCCTTGTTTTGTCTCGGCCATTACATTTTTTCTTGCACCGGGCCGCGACCTGCCGCGGCCATACCTGCCGCGGCCATTACAGCTTTCCTTGGATCAAGCCGCGAAAACCCCAAACCATGCGTGCGCCGCCGTAGTCCACCAGCTCGATCGTTCGTTGCTGGCCAGGCTCGAAACGCACCGCCATCCCCGAAGCGATGTTCAGCCGCATCCCATGTGCGGCTGCGCGATCGAACTGAAGCGCCGCGTTGGTCTCGGCGAAGTGGTAGTGGGAGCCAACCTGGATCGGCCGGTTCCCGCCGTTTTGCACCACCAGCGTGATGCTGCGGCGGCCCGGGTTGAGGGCATGCTCGCCTGGATCAGTGAGGAGTTCGCCCGGTGTCATGCCCGACTCACTTTTGGCGCGCCAGCCACAGGCCGACGCCAGCCACTGCCGCGATGGCGAGCCAGACGAGCGCATCGTCGGCATGCCAGTGCGAAAGCCCGGGCAGGCCGTGTCCTTCGTGGGCTTGGGTCAGCCCGGCCCAGGCCAGGAGACAAAAAGTGGCGAAATGCTTTGTCATGGTGCAATCCAGCTGGTTCAGGCGATAGGTTGGTGCACGGTCACCAGCTTGGTGCCGTCCGGAAAAGTCGCTTCGATCTGAATTTCCGGGATCAGTTCAGCAATGCCGTCCATCACGTCCTCGCGGCTGAGCACGGTCTTGCCCTCGCTCATCAGCGCTGCAACGGTCTTGCCATCGCGCGCGCCCTCCATGATCGCGGCGCTGATCAACGCGACGGCCTCGGGGTAGTTGAGCTTGAGGCCGCGCGCGCGACGCCGCTCGGCCAATAGCGCGGCAGTGAAGATCAGTAACTTGTCTTTTTCGCGGGGCGTGAGTTCCATGGGGACCTGATGTTGAGGCTTTCAGCGGCGGAGATGCGATCAACCACCCGCGTCGGATCTTGCAAGAACTGCGCCAAGCGAAGCCGCTCAGCGTTGGTTTGCCCAACGGGCGGCACAGGATGATTCTGCGGCGCACCTAGCTTGAATGGCACCAAAGACGTGTGGTGACGCCTCGACATGATGCATCGGTGGGTGTTTTCTTGTTTTTGATGGATTTATGCATTTTTTTGGTGCGTTTAGGGGGCGATTCGCCAACCCTGATCGGGCGCAGTTCTTGATGCATTCGGTGTCATGGCCCTCACTCCCTCCCCGCCGCAGCAAGTGGTCACCTTCCGACGTGACTACAACAGCTGGGTCGCCAGTGAGACGATGGAGGATTACGCGCTGCGCTTCACGCCGCGTAATTTCCGCAAATGGAGCGAATGGCGGGTGGCCAATACCGCTTTCGGTGCGGCGTCCTTCCTGATCCTGGAGGCGGTGGGCGCGACGCTGCTGGTTCAGCACGGTTTCGTCAACGCCACGCTGGCGATATTGGCCACCGGGCTGATCATCTTCTTGGCTGGGTTACCGATCAGCGTCTACGCCGCGCGCCACGGCGTCGACATGGACTTGCTGACGCGAGGTGCTGGTTTCGGCTACCTCGGCTCGACCATCACCTCGCTGATTTACGCCAGTTTCACCTTTATCTTCTTTGCGCTTGAGGCTGCGGTGATGGCTTACGCGCTGGAGTTGGCCTTCGACATCCCGCCGGCCTGGGGTTACGGGCTGTGCGCGCTGGTGGTGATTCCGTTGGTCAGCCACGGTGTGACGGCGATCAGCCGGCTACAGGTCTGGACCCAGCCGCTGTGGCTGGCGCTGCTGGTGCTGCCGCTGGCCTATGTGCTGGTCAAGAGCCCCGATGAATGGGTCGGCCTCGCCGTTTACGGCGGTGTTTCGGGTCAACCGGGTGGCTTTGGCTGGATGGGTTTTGGCGCTGCGCTGACCGTTGGCATCGCGCTGATCACCCAGATGGGTGAGCAGGCCGATTACCTGCGTTTCATGCCCGAGAAAAAGCCTGGTCGGGGCTTGCGCTGGTGGCTTGCCGTGTTGATGGGCGGGCCGGGCTGGGTCTTGATGGGGGTCGCCAAGATGCTGGCCGGCGTGTTGTTGGCCTACCTGGCCTTGGCCCATAGCGTGCCGCCTGAGCGCGCGGTCGACCCCAACCAGATGTACCTGGTGGCTTGGGAGTATGTGTTTGGGCAATATGGCTGGGCGGTGGCCGCGACCGCGTTGTTTGTCTTCATCTCGCAGCTCAAAATCAACGTGACCAACGCCTATGCCGGTTCGCTGGCATGGAGTAACTTCTTTTCTCGTCTGACCCACCACCACCCTGGCCGCGTGGTCTGGGTGGTGTTCAACACCGCGATCGCCCTGGTGCTGATGGAGTTGGACGTGTTCCAGGCACTGTCGCATGTGCTGGGTCTGTACGGCAACATCGCGATTGCTTGGATCATGGCGGTGGTGGCCGATCTGGTGATCAACAAGCCACTGGGGTTGAGTCCCAAGGGCATCGAATTCCGGCGTGCTTACCTGCACGACATCAACCCGGTGGGGGTCGGGGCGATGGGCGTGGCCTCGGTGCTCAGCATCTCAGCCCACCTCGGCGCATTTGGTTCGCTTGCCCAGGCCTGGTCGGCGATGATCGCGTTGGTCACCGCGCTGGTGGTCTCGCCGCTGATCGCCTGGGCCACTGGCGGGCGCTTCTACCTGGCGCGGCGCACCGCTGCTGCGGGCAAGGTCGAGGCTGACGCGTTGAGCAGCGACAGCGGCCGCGAGGCGTCCGGCGTCTACCTCGGCAGCCTGCGCCGTTGCGTGATTTGCGAGAACGGCTACGAGCCCGAGGACATGGCGGCCTGCCCGGCCTATGGCGGTCTGATTTGCTCCTTGTGCTGCACCTTGGACGCGCGCTGCGATGATTTGTGCAAACCCCAGGCCAGGCTCTCGGCGCAGTGGCTTGGACTGCTGCAGCGCCTGATGCCCCGGCGCATGGCGCCGCACCTTGAGCGCGGTCTGGGTGCTTACCTGCTGCTGATGGTCGCGGTGGTCCCCGGGCTGGCGCTGCTGTTCGGCGCACTCTATGCGGTGGGGTTGCGCTCGCTGGCCAGCCTGGACTCGATCAGTGCCGCGGCGGTCGCGCCATTGTTGCGCGCAGGTTTCGGCCAAGCTTTCGCGGTGCTGCTGTTGATCGCTGGCATGGTGGCCTGGTGGGCGGTGTTGGCCCAGCGCAGCCGCCAACTGGCGCAGCAGGAGTCGCGTCGTCAGACCCAGGCGCTGAACCAGCAAGCCGAGGCGCTGGGGCGCGAGATCGCATCGCACCGGCGCACCGACGCCCAGCTCCAGCAAGCCATGGCCAGCGCGGACGCCGCCAACCAGGCCAAGAGTCGCTACATCACCGCGATCAGCCATGAACTGCGAACCCCGCTCAACAGCATCCTTGGGTATGCCCAGCTGCTGGAGGACGACCCGGCGATTCCCGAACATCGGCGCGGCGCGGTGCAGGTGATCCGGCGCGGCGGCGACCACTTGCTCAGCCTGATCGAGGGCACGATGGACATCGCTCGCATCGAGAGTGGCCGGCTTGCGCTGGAACCCGCAGCGATGCACTTTGCCGACGCGATGGGCGAGCTCGCTGGCTTGTTTGAACAGCAGGCCGCGGCGCGTGGCCTGCGCTTCGTACACAGCCGAACCGGCAACCTGCCCGAGCTGGTGCGGGCTGATGAGAAGCGGCTGCGCCAGATTTTGATCAACCTGCTGGGCAACGCGGTGAAGTTCACCCGCGAAGGGCAGGTGAGTTTCAAGGTCGATTACTCGCGCGAGATGGCCCGCTTCGAGATCGAGGACACCGGACCCGGGCTGTCTGAGGCCGAGCTGGCCCAGGTGTTCGAACCCTTCGTGCGCGGCACGGCGGCCGGTGGCAATGCCAGCAGTGGCACCGGCTTGGGGCTGACGATCTCTCGCATGCTCACAGGGCTGATGGGCGGTGAGCTCACGGTGCGCAGCCAACCCGGCGTTGGCAGCTGTTTTGCGGTCAAGCTCTACCTGCCTGAATTGCGCGCCCGTGCCAGCCAGCGTGCTCGGCCCGAGCTGTTGCGCCGCACCGGCTACCTGGGTCCACGCCAGCGTTTGCTGGTGGTCGACAACGAGGAGAACGACCGCAGACTGCTGGTCGAGCGCTTGGCGCCGCTGGGTTTCGAGTTGCTGCAGGCCGAGTCCGGCGAGGCCGCTTTGGCGCTGTTGGCGTATGAGCGTGTCGATGCGGTTTTCCTGGATCTGGCGATGCCTGGCATCGATGGCTGGA
This sequence comes from Burkholderiales bacterium, assembly GCA_947448955.1. GTDB lineage: Bacteria > Pseudomonadota > Gammaproteobacteria > Burkholderiales > Burkholderiaceae_C > Pseudaquabacterium. Next base: position 7,506 of record CANFPU010000055.1, on the reverse strand, counting down.
CCACGCTGCGTCGGCTTCGTGAGCAGGGTCTGGACGCGTTGCCCGCGGCCATCGTCTCGGCCAATGCCTTTGACAAGACACTGGAAAATCAGCTGGGCATCCGGCCGCAGGACTTCCTGGTCAAGCCGGTTCGCATGGGCGAACTGCTGGCTTGGCTGCAGGAGCGCCTGGTGCTGCAATGGGTCCATGCCGAGCCCGACGAAGCGCCGGCGCCTGCCGCTGCGTCGAGCCCGCTGCCACCGCCCGCCGAGGCCTTGCGTGCGCTCGACGAACTGGTGCGCCTGGGCTACTTGCGCGGTATTCAGAAAAAGCTCGACGCGATCGATGCCGACCATCCTGCCAGCATGGCGTTCGTTGCGAACCTGCGCACGCTGGCGCGTGGCTTCCAACTCGACACGCTGGCCCATCTGATCGCGGCAGCGCTGGCCGATGCTGTGTCCGAATCCCCGAAAGAAGCCCCTGATGCAACCTGAATCTTCGAGCTCGCCGAACTCGCTGAACTCACCTGATGGCCCGCTGGCCCGAGGGTCGGGCGATGTGGTGCTGATCGTCGACGACATGCCTGACAACCTTGCGTTGTTGCACGATGCGCTAGACGAAGCCGGCTACACGGTGCTGGTGGCCACCGATGGGCCGAGCGCGATCGCCCGCGCCTGCCAAGCACGGCCCGACATCGTGCTGCTCGACGCGATGATTCCGGGCATGGACGGCTTCGAGGTTGCGCGCCAACTCAAGGCCAACCTGCAGACGACAGCGATACCGATTGTCTTCATGACCGCATTGACCGAGACTGAGCACGTGGTGGCCGCTTTTGCGGCTGGCGGCGTCGACTACGTCACCAAGCCGATCCAGCCGCGTGAGGTATTGGTGCGTATCGCCGCCCATACCCGCACTGCACGCGTGCAGCGCCAAGCGCGCAACGCGCTCGATGCTTTCGGTCATGCCACGCTGGTGGTGCGTCCTGGCGATGGTCGGTTGCTGTGGCAGACCGCTTTGGCGCGCACATTGCTACGCGACTATTTTGGCGCCGAGGGCCCTTTCGCGCCGGTGCCCTTGATCGACTGGGTGCGGCGTGAAGCGGCCGCCCGCCGTTCGGGTGCTGCGCCGCAAGCTCTGCTCAGCGCGCGCAGTGGGCGTCGGCTGACGCTGGAACTGCACACGATGAATGACGGTCCGCAAGCCGGTACGACCCACGACGATGAATCCGCTGAGGACGACGAATGGCTGATCGTCGCGACCGAGGCCAACGATGCCGCAGTGATTGAATCGATGATGTTGGCTTGGCGTCTGACCGCGCGCGAGGCCGAGGTGTTGCATTGGGTGGCGCGTGGCAAGACCAACCGCGATGTCGGCGACATCTTGGGCGCGAGCCCGCGTACCGTGACCAAGCACATGGAGCACATCTTGCAAAAGCTGGGCGTCGAGACCCGCACCGCCGCAGCCGGTCTGGTGCTCAACCGGGTCGGGCTGGGCATCGCGAGAGGCTGAGCGGGCGTTTGCGCTGGTCGCTTCGGCGCCGTGTCAGGGTTCAGGGCCGTGGCCGATAATTCGGCCGTGGCTCGATCCGGTAACCATGCACGAAGAAGACATCCTCAAGCACATCTGCCTGGGCGGCAAGCTCAGGGATGCGGCCGTCAAGGCGCTGTACCAGGGCCACGCGCAGCCGATGCTGAGCTTCTTCGTGCACCAGGGCTTGTCGGCCGACGAAGCCCAGGATGTGCTGCAAGAAAGTTTTGTGAAGGTCATTCGCAGCGCGGCCAGTTTCAACGCCAGCGGCTCGGCCAACGCCTGGATCTGGCAGATCGCGCGCAACTGCTTGCTCGACTGCCTGGACAAGCGTACTCGCCTGGCCGGCCGTGAGGTGGCCGTTGGCGTCGCGCAATGGCATGCGCTTGAGCAGAGTGTTGCGGCGCCGGTCTGCAACCTTGGCTTGGGTGTCGATGCCTGCGTTGCCGCCGGTCTAGAAGCCTTCGGCACAGCGATGCCTGACCGCGCCCATGCGCTGACCCTGCAGATGGACGGCCTGGCGATTGAAGCCATTGGCCATCGCCTCGGACGCAGTGTCGCTGCAACCAAGGAGTATCTTTCCCAATGCCGGAAGAAGATTCAACCCTTCATTGCCCACTGCTTAGAGCTGTTGGCGAGCTGAAAAAGCCCGATGCCCACGACCTCTGACGATCCGACCGACGCGCAGTGGCTGGCTGCGCTTGCGGGCCAGCCCGATCCCCAGGCCGACGCCTCGGCCAATCGGCAAGCCCTGGCGTTGCGTCAGGCCTTGCAGGCGCGCAGTGCTCGGCTTTCGCAAGACACACCACGAGCCGACGCAGCGCTGTTCGAGCAGTTGCAGTTTCGTTTGCGCCGCGAGGGTTTGCTGGGGCCGCCTGCGCGCTGGCCGCAGTGGCGGGTCTGGGGCCTGGCAGCCTCGGTGCTGCTCGGGGTGGTTTGGTTGACCCATGTCGACGGGCTCTTCAAGCGCGAAGACGGCGGCCATGCCACGCTGCGCGGCGGTGGGACATCGACGCAGTTGCTGGTGGCCGATCCCGAGGCCCGCTTGGTCGAGTTGCTCGCCGGGCTGCGCGCGGCGGGTGCCCAGCCACAGGTCGATCGTCAAAGTGCAGGCCGCATCCGGTTGCAAGTGACGGCCAGCCCCGCAGTGCTGGACTACCTCGGCACCCAGCGCATAGCGCCTGCGCTGGTTGACGGTGTGGTCTTGCTGACGCTGGTGCCCTCGGCGGTCAAGCCCTGATTTGCGCGCCGGCTGATTTCCGCACCGGCCGGTGCCGCTCGGGCTACTTCCAATTGCCCATCAGGATGAACGGCGCCCAGTAGAACGGATGGCTGGTGCGGGGCTGGGACTGCAGTGCAAGTTGCGCCTGCCGCAGTGCCTCGACTTTGCTCAAGCGCTGGTCCTGGCGCCGGCGGTACAGGTCGGCCATCAGCTGCGCAGTGCTCTGGTCGGCCACCGGCCACAGCGTCGCGAGTACCGCCTTGGCGCCTTGCTGCTGGGCGATCACGCCGAAGCCCTCGATCTCGCGGCCGCGTTCGTCGCGGCCGCCGCCCAGCCCGGTGTCGCAGGCCGACAGTGTCAGCAGGTCGACCTGGTCAAAGCGGTAGTTCTGCGTGCGCAGGTCACCCAATGTGAGCTGTTGGCCATCGCCGAGCAGCAGGAAGGAGTTGGCCTCGGTGCCGGGGCTGAAGCGGAAATGGCTGGCAATGTGCAGCACCGGAAAACGTCGCTGGCTGACGTCCTTCAGGCGAAGCGCGGTGAAGGCTTCGTCCAGGTGCACCTCGCCTGGCAGTGCGGCCGATGCCGATGCCGAGCGGGCGCTGCGGATGATGCCGTCCATCTCGGCCTGAACGCCGGGCAGCGGGTCGAACTCCCCGAGTTTGCGGGTCAGTCCCAGACCGGCCGCCTGCCATTGCGCCGCAACGGCGTCGCGCAGCCGATCTCGCGTCACGCTGGTATAGAGCGGCAGCGCCCAGCGCTGCGCCAGGTAGCGCTGGCCGTCGTGCAGTGCGCCGAAAGGCAGGTAGCGCAGTGCACCATCCAGCGACAGCATCACCGCCTTCGCGCCTGCTTGCTCGAGGTCTTGCGCCACCGGGGCGATCAGCAGTTGGTAGAGCGCTTGCGCGGCGGGTAACGGGTCGGATTTTGGGTCGCGCAGCAATCGGCGGTACTCGGCAATCTGGCGGTTCAGCGCCTTGGCGCCCACTGGGCTGCTGCGGGCGAGTTGCACGCCCGGGGTGGTCAGCAGCAGGTTGACCTTGTCGTCGGTGAGGTAGATCTGCAGCAGCACTGCGCCGTCGCCCAGGCTTTGCAGCAGTGTGCGGAGCTCGCCCAAGGCTTTGACGCTCGACTCGGCCAACTCCACCTCACGCGCCAGGCCTTTGCGGCTGAAGTCCTCGCGCATCTGGCTCAAAAAGTCAGCAAAGGCCGATTGCGCCACCGCCAAGTCGGCAGCCAGGGCCTGCTGGCGCTGCTTTTGCTCAGCGTTCAGGCCTTTGGCGGCTTGCTTTTTCAATGTCAGTTTTTCGACGCCCAGCGCGGCCAGTTGGCCGGCGATTTGGCGGTAGCGCGCGGTCCAAGCCTGTTCGGCCGGGGTGTAGCCGATGCGGGTACGTCCCGGGTCGGTGCTCGGGCTGCGTCGGATGAAGTCAAACTGCTCATCCTCCTTGAGCATGTCGAGCACCCGCTGAGCCTCGGGCAAACGGCCTTGTTCGGTCAGTGCAGCGGCCAGATCCTGGTAGGCATAAGAGACCGAAGCGGTGTAGCTTTGCAACTCGGCGTTGCCCATGCGGGCCGTCTGCTCGCGCATCGACTGGTAAGCATTGATGGCCTGCTTGAGCATCGCGATCGCCAGGGCTGAATCGCCCAGACCTTGGTGCAGATAAGCGAGGCCGCACAGGATCTTGGCCGTGGTCGGGTGATCGGGGCCGAACGCCCTCAGGTAGGCCATGAAAGCCCGCTGCTGCAAGGGTCGGGCTTCCTCATACCGACCCAACAGGCGGTAGGTCGAGCCCAGATTGTTCACGACCGCGTAGGTGTCCGGGTGTTCTGGACCCAGCGCTTTTTCTCGGATGGCCAGGGCCCTGATCAGGTAGGGCAAGGCCTGATCGAACTGCGCCAGGTTTAAATGGCTATTGGCCACGTTGTTCAGGACGCCCGCCGTCAACGAGTGCTCGGGGCCCAGTGCTTTCTCGCGGATAGCCAGGGCACGCAGGCGCAGCGCCAGCGTCTTGTCGTGCTGGCCCAGCCCCTCGTAGTTGGTGGCCAGGTTGGCCAGGCTGTAGGCTGTTTCGGGGTGTTCGGGGCCGTAGACCTTTTCGTTGATCACCAGCGCTTTTTCTCGGGCCTGAACGGCCAGATCGTGCTGGCCCAGCCTGGTGTAGATGAAGCCCAGGTTGTTCAGCGCCTGCGACGTGACGGGGTGCTCCGGGCCGAGTACCTTCTCGTCGATTGCCAGCGCCCGCAACTGCAGCGGCAGCGCGGTCTCGTACTGTCCGATCCGGGTGTAGATCATCGCGACGTCGATCATCGTGCTGGCGGTGTTGGGATGGTCCGGACCCTGGGCCTTGCTGCGGATCGCCAGCGCTCGCTGTTGCAGCGGCAAAGCCTTGTCGAGCTGGCCCATCGCCTTGTGGGTCTGTCCCAGATCCGACAACACGGTGGCGGTGTCGGGATGGTGGGGTCCGATATGTTGCTCGGCCATCGGCAGCGCCCGGAGCTGCAGCGCCAGCGCCTGCGCATACTGGCCCATCAGGTTGTGGACCACGCCCAGCTGGTTCAGGCTGAGGGCCAGATCGGCATGCGACGGCCTTTGGCTCGCTTCACGGATCGCCACGGCGCGCTGAGAATTCTCCAATGCGGGGCGGTATTGCGCCAGTTCGAGCTGGGCCGACACCAGGCCCTCCAATGCTGTTGCTGTCCCGGGATGTTCGGGGCCGAACGACGTCTCTGCCGAAGCCAGCGCCAGCCGGCTCAGCGCCAGCGCCTGATCGTATTGGCCCAGTTTGACCCGGACCGCGCCGAGCTGTCCGAGCAGGACTGCGGTGACCGGGCGGTGGCTGCCGGGCACCGCTTGGTCGATGTCCCGCGCCCGTTGCAGATGTTGCAAGGCCAGCCCGTAACGGGCCAGCGCGGCATGACTGAGCCCGAGCTGTTGCAGGCACGCCACCAGATCCGCAGGGTTCGACGTTGACGAGTTTTCCCGGATCGAGTTTTCGCGGATCGTCAGCGCGCGATCCAACAAGGTTACAGCCAGATCGTGCTGGCCCAGCTGGGCTTGGGCTTGGGCCAGCAGCAGCAGCGCCTGGGCGGTCGACGATCCACTTGCACCCTGCTCGCGCTCGGCCAATGCCAACGCGTTCTGCCCCAGAGCTCGGGCCCGTGGCCAATCGCCGCCGTCCAAAGAGACCCGGCCCTCCCGAAGCATCTCGGGCAGGCTGAACGCCGCAGGCGTCTGGGCGCTGGCGATGCCGAACCACAGCACCAAGACGGTGAAGGCGGTCAGCGTGATCTCAAGACGACTCGGCCACGAGGGTATTCCCGAAATGGCACGGCAAAGTCGGTCGCGGCCCTGACTTTTTTCGGCAGACGGCGTCTCTGGTGTGTCGCACATCAAAACAGTTTAGATCAGTGGAAACATGAGGTCAGAGGTTTTTATCATTTCAAGCGCTTTGGCGGTCAGTCTGATGCAAGCCGGTGTTGCGCCAAGGCCGGCGTGATGAGCGCGTCCCCAATGCCTGACTTGCGGGGTCGCAAAGTGCTGGTCGTTGACGACGTCGCGGTCAATCGGCATTTGCTGCAATCGCTGTTGCGCGCTGAAGGCATGGTGGTTGAGTTGGCCAGCGACGGGCTACAGGCTGTTCGGCGCGTCGAGTCCGAGGCCTTCGACCTGGTGTTGATGGACTTGTCGATGCCGGTCATGGACGGCTATCAAGCCACCCGCGCCATCCTCGACGGGACCTCCAGGGCATCGGGTGGCGCGACTGCGGACTTTTTGGCGCCGCCCATCATTGCCGTGACCGCCCATCAGGCCTGTGCTGAGCGGGCGCGATGTCTGGCCGCCGGTATGAGCGACTTCTTGACCAAGCCGATCGTTCGGCGTGATCTGCTGCAGGCCATCGTGCGCGTGTTGGAGAGCGTACCGCGACAGGTGGGCGAGTGCGCACGGGGCGGGAATTCGTTAGATGGATCGTCGTGAGCCGAAATTCGTGAGACGGAAATTCGTGACACGGACATGCCTGACACGGAAGGTCGTGGGGCGAGCATTCGCCAGGCGAGCCACATGAGGCCACTGGCGACATCAGGCGCTGAACCTGAGGAGGCTCCCCAGATCCGAGCGTCACCAGGATTGGCGAACCTGATGGCGCTGGCGCGGCGCTGCGTCGCAATCCGTCAATGGGAGCGCGAGCACTTGCCGATCGACGCCTCGCAGCTTGGGTTCGAGTTGTTCATGGCGCTGCCGCAGTTGTTCACGGCCGGCTTGCGAGACCGCACAGGCCTGCTGAAGCAGCTTTACCTGATGCTGCCGTACAGCGAAAAAGGGGTCCGCCTGCATTTGCGTCGGCTCGAGATGACGGGCTGGATCACTGTCGCCAAGACCGGCAGCGACACGCGGTCAGTGCAGGTTGAACTCAGCCCAAGGTATTGGCAATTGCTGGGCAGCTATGCCGAGCATTGCACCTTGATCGGCAGGTCGGCCGAGGCTGAAGACGGGTCTTGGCTTGCGACCCGCGAAAAGCCATCGGACCAGTCGTCATCCGACCTGTCCAGGCCGCAATGTTGACGCCAGCAGATCGGTAGACAGGGGCCGCTGCGACAGCGGGCCTCAAGCCTTCAAACCGCGACCCGGTCAATCTCGCCCATCGCATGCACCAGCCACATTTTCAGCCGCTGACGCTCCATCAAACCTAGGCCGGGACCGTCTTTGCCGACTTGGTGACGCGCGGCCCAGAAGCTGGCATTGGCGGCGTCGATTTTTTGCACCACCGGGTCGTGCAGGT